>JBMOMO010000076.1:0-23354 GCA_049324135.1 Chloroflexota bacterium | reverse complement strand
TGGCATCAAGGCAGCAATCAGAAAGAGCTTAATTTTTTCAGCAAGAAAGCAGCATAAATTTTGCTTGTTTTGAAAAAACCAAGCAGATTCTATTCTTTTTACTCAAAACAAATGAGCGAACCATGAGTATACAAGCATCATATTGATACAAGTTTCTCAAGTTGTTCTGAAACTTACTCGTTTTTTGATCGACCTATTCATTCCAAGGAAAAAATAGCAGAGAAGGGAAGAATAAGTGAGCCAACACAATGTTTATGAGAATTCACACTTTAACCATATTCGATTTTGTCACAAGCGCGAGAAAGGGGATGGATATCATGAAGCAACACGATAGCATCCAAGCGCGGCTGGCGTCGCTGCGGGAGTTGCAGTCGCAAAGTCAAGGGGAATTGGATGCTTTGCTGCCGTCCGTGCTGGATAGGGCGTTCAAAGGTGAACTATGAGGAGAGTAATATGAAACAATCAAGTCAACAACTAGAATCTGACAAATCCGCAGAAGAAATCCGAAAATTCCCTTTGAGAAGACTCTATTTTTTTGTTATCTTTATTCTCACGCTTCTAAGTCCAATAGGATTATCACTCCAGACAGATGATATTAATTCACTTCCTTGGAGGGTTTCCGCAACTGTTCAAATCACTTCAATTACTGTTACTTTCCTTCTCCTAGCATGGTTGCCTCTTTTAATTCCGTGGCTTGTATCTTTGTCGCCAAGACTACAGAACTTCTTCATTGGTCTTAGAGAGAGCGGAATTGAGGAAATTGAAGCAGGTATTCTCAGAATTAAACTCAGCCCAGGAATAAAAGAAGCGGCAGAAACCTACAAGAAGAAATTAGCCGAGGTAAAAGAAAATCCAAACAATCTTGAAAAATCATATAAGGAGGCTCTGTCAGCTCTTAGGGCATCCGAGACTTTATCGTCAGTAGATGCTCTGACCAGAATTGACGAAATCGGTTCTTATTACGATCGTATACGGAAAACATTGCCTTCAGGATCAGAACGAACAAGATTATTAACTGAACTATCTTCGATACTTTGGACCCTGATGTCAAGTGCAAATGTTAGTGACTTAAATTTACGAGAAAGATTTACAAGCACAAGTGGAGGAAAACGCCTGTCCGCCTACAAATACCTAGAATATGCGCCGAATTTGGAATATCTAAACCTTCTCTTATCCAGAGCCGTCGGTATTCTTGAAGAGCCATTTGGACAATTTAGTGCTTTATTAGCACTTAGACGGATGGCTGTTAGTTTGAAATTAGACGACTCGCAGAAGAAATTGATAGTCAATCATTTGGAATGGGCTGCTCGACTTGAATATATAGGCAGTGATCGAGTTTATTTAATGACCACCATTATTTCAATATTGGAAAAGAAATCGTAGCGCGGAATTCATCCCCATACTGGGGACTTTCCCCATACTGGGGACTTTTCCGCCTGTCTGCCGACAGGCAGGCAACCAAAAGCGAAATAAATTTCGCGCTACAAATCTTCGCGGTTGTGAATGTCCTGGCGAATGTCCAGGATAGATTCTCAAGAGCAATATTATAGAATGTTCTGACGAAGAGGTATGATGATTTCTAACTCAATTCGGAATGTAGAAACGAAGGTCAATGCGTTGCGGGAGCCCCGCAAGGGGGTGATATTGCAGTCGCAAAGTCAAGAGGAATTGGGTGCGTTGTTACCGTCCGTGTTGGATAGGGCGTTCAAGGGAGAGTTGTGACCCCCATCCCGTCCTTCCCCCAAATCCAAAGTGCGGATTTGGGGGAAGGGGAATGAGAAGTATTTGTGAAAACGATTGTTTCATTTCAAGGCGTAGTTGTCCCTCCCCCATTTTCGGTCTTTGAAAATGGGGGAGGCTAGGAGGGGGCATGGCTCGTCCGCGCCGAAGCGCGCCGAGAATCATGCGCCAGGCTGGCGAACTCCGAAGGGAATCCACGCCCGCCGAACGCAAACTGTGGGCATACCTGCGCGGGGATAAACTGGGGGTCAATTTCAGGAGACAACACGCCATCGGCAATTACATCCCCGACTTCTGCTCGCCCAAAGCCAAACTCATCATCGAACTGGATGGCGGCCAGCATTTGGAGCAGGAAGGGTATGACAAAGAAAGGACTCAATATCTCGAATCGCAGGGCTACGAAGTGATCCGCTTTTGGAATAACGATGTGATGAACAATATCGAGGGGGTTATACTTGCCATTATGACCGCATTGGAGAAGCGAGCATGAGATTTTTCGCGCAGGTCGATGCGCTGCGGGAGGTACAGTCCGCGGGCGAGGAGGAATTGCCCCTATCGTATTGCTCTGTGAAAACTATGCCAACCGCGAAGATTTTGTATGATGTTCATTATTTGGTTGCGGAATGAATTCCGCGCTACGGGATGCTTCGCGATCCGCGTTGATGCCTTCGATACTTGATAAAGCATTCAAAGGAGAGTTGTAATCATGGCGCGCACGAAAAGGAAAAAGAAAAACAGGTCTCCCCAAATTGGAGGGGAAATCAACGACAAAAAAACAAACACAGATGAAAACAAGGGCGCTTCATCCATCCTGCAAAAACTAATGCGGGAAGTGAAGACAAAAACAGGCTTCACCAAAACCCTGATTAGCCCCGAAGGCGAAATCAGCATTTCAGATGCCATCTTGAAAATCATGGCGCCTTACCGTAATGCGGCTCAGGATTACCAATCTTTTCATAAATTGGTGACGGTCGCCTGTTTCGCCTGGAACGCCGCGATCCTGCCTGCCGAGCAACGGGAAGGTATGTTGGCAGATATGCGTAAAGTGATGCCCGATCAACAAAGCCGTGAAGATTTCACAGAGGTCGTCAAAGAATTGATGAAACGCAAAAACACGCTCTACCCTGATGTAAACCGAATGATTGTCCAATTCAAAGTGACCGAGCGCAGGAATGATTTTCACATCGCGGTTGCGTCTACGATGGAAAACAAGAAAACTGCGAAATGAACTCCTTACTCGCGCAGGTCGATGCGTTGCGGGAGGCCCACAGGGAGGGATATTGCGCTTCTGCTGCCAAACGTACTCTACAAGTGATCGAGCGGACGAATCCGCTTGCCGGTTGCGCAAAACCGATTTGCCGCGCACTTCCGAAGTGCGCGGCAAATTGAAATAATCGCTGTCATCAGTTCTTCGCGCTTTCCAGATAATGGCCTTTCCATTAAACTTCCACGCTAAACAGCCAAATCGAAAGGCAGGTCGCTTATATCGCGCAACCGACGCCCTGCTACCAGGGTATTGAGCATGTCCAATTGATCTTCGTTGCCTGTTTCGAGAATAGCCTGCTGTAATTCGTGAAGCGCAAAATGATAGACACAGTCCAAGTCGCCAGTGCCTAATGCCAGGGATGCGATGCGGGTGGGCAGCGGTTCGGCTGTCACAGCAACGATGTGAGGCAGGTGGCCTTTCCGGTGGCGAATCAGGTTTAGCGCCTCTGTGCGGGCATTTTGACCCCGATCACTGCGTAAAGTCCATTTGCAGGAGATACTGGCATGTAAAACCGGTTGAGGAGTGGGCGAGTTGTTGCTGCGGAGAGGGGTAAGCGTTGCTATTTCATCTGAAACCGATACGACATTTTGGTTTGTATTGATTTCTTCGTCAGTCACAGGGAAACGTCCCACAACGATGTCAGGCGCAATGATATATTCCTTCCCCAGTGCTGTAGCCAACTCCCCATTTTGCTTGACCAACTCCTCGAGTTCAGCCAAGTGCTGGTATTGGTCGAATTCGGAAATGGCTAAACCTGTGGAATAACGCCATCGCCCGGGGCGCAAATGTTGGAGCAAGTCGAAGGAATTCTGCAAGAAATCGCGCGAAAGTTCTTCAAAACGACCACCCGTTGTTTGTCCTTTAAGGCTTTCTTCTGGAATCGGATGCCCAAATCGTTTTACAATCCCCCAAGCAATTTGCCGACTGGCATTGTTTGTCTTATCTGCAAGATTAGGATAGTCTGGATTTCCAGGCTGAATGCGAATAATCGCATTACACACCTTTCGATGATAATCTTTACGAAGAGTTAGCAACCTCATGTATCTTCTCCTCACTTATCGGACTTGTAAAATCCAATCACATATTCTACGTGCATCCTTTGTTGGATTTGTGAGCCCAGATTTAACGTCATCCCTGCTGGTAACATGCGGCGATTGCGATCCAGGTTTCTTGTGCCAATTGCTGGTACTTCAAACCCAATTTGTCGACCAATAGCAGCCAAACAATCTTGAGTCTGAGTGTCTACACCGCGGATAATGGAGTTCCCGACGACAACAATTGCAGCCTTACCCGGTTTAATTACACGATACATCTCCTTGATGGCGCGAGTCATCTCAGAATAATAACGGTGCAAAGCAAGGCTCTTTTTCTTATCCAGGTGGGATATTTTCTGGACAATGGCTTTTACTTCCGTAGGCAAATCAACCAAGTCTATTCCTAATGTCGCCTCTCCACCAATGTAATCTTGGCGCGTTTTACTTAGTTCATCTATGGGATAACCAAACCAGATTAACGAGAATTTATGCGCTCGCATATAATCAATTGCGTTTGTTGCGTAGGGCGGGGATGTCACAATTAAATCGACAGACGAGTCTGATACAGACAAAGCCTGAGCGTCGCCCCAAGAGATTAGGGGGGATAAGGAATGAGGAAAAACACCGCTTACTCCTCGTAAATTATTTCTATAGCGTTTTTCGAATTCTACAAGCGGTGAACGGAGTGTTTTCGTCAAGATATCTAAATGTTTTATTGGCTTGTCCCCTACATCGCGAAATATCTCCTCTTTGTTTTGGTTAAGAACAACCTTAGCGCGATGAGGGCGAGTGTGCGCCAAGTCCAAGGCTAGTGATACTCCTCCGGTTTTTGTGATAATTGCCGAAGATAAAGCAACCTTTAGAAATGAGCGTATGTTCGGTTCTGGAATTTTTTCAATCTCTGTTAGCAAGGCCGCTAATTCGATTTGTGTTTCTATGGCAAACCAGTAATCGACAAAATCTTTTGTCTTTTCATCCCATCGTTTGGATAATTCTACTTCTAAAGTCGACCGATGATTATTTAAACGGTCCGTAGCCTGAGAAACAACTTGGTGAAAATAATGACCGGTTTTCTCAAGGTTGAGAGAAGTCACTTTTACTCTGGTTATCATCAATGCCAACGGATCAATGTCAAATCCCATTGCCTGGCGCTCTGAAAGAAATGCCTCCAAGACAGTTGTTCCCGACCCCATCATAGGATCTAGAACGACATCTTCTGGTTGAGTTAAACCATCAATAAATTTTCTGGGAAGTTGAGGCGGAAATTTTGCAGGGAACGAGTGAAAATTATGAGATGCGTAGTTGCCTTCCCGGTTATGAAAATCCAAGTCACTTTTTAATAGACTTATCAATCGATTGCGATAAGATTGACGCATCGGAGATGTTTTTATAATCAAATGGGTTGGCAAGGCAAGTTGTTCAGAAATTTTTTTCATCATTTTTGTCAGTAGAAGGCTACAATCCTGATTTTAGGTTATCCTCTCCAAACTGTCTACCCAATTACAAAAGAGAAGGGGCTGTCTTGTTTGGGACAGCCCCATGCCCTTCCAACTTACCTCTTCCCCTCCACTACCCTCTGCCTCGTATACGGGATCAAGCCTCCCGCGTCGATGATCGCCTGGCGCGCCTGGGGCAGCGGGACGATATCGAAACGCTTGCCCTTCGTCTTGTTGACCACCTGGTCGGCGGCCACTTCCAGTTCGTCGCCCTCCTCAGCCTCCAGGTCCGGGCAGATGACCGTGCGCAGTCCCAGGTTGATCGCGTTCTGCAGGAAGATGCGCGCAAAGTGCCGCGCCACGATCACCAGGTCTGGCCCCCTCAGGCAGGAGGCGGCCTGCTCGCGCGACGATCCGCAGCCGAAGTTCTTGCCTCCCACGATCACGCTGCCGGGCGGGATCTCGCCTTTCTTCAAGCGGCCATTGAACTCGGCCATGTCCGCAAAGGCGAACTGCGGCGTCTCGCTCGGTAGGACGGTCGCCATGAAGCGGCCAGGATAGATGATGTCGGTGGAAATGTCATCGCCCAGTTTCAAAACGACGTTTGCCATGTCAGCCTCCCTTCCGGGGATCGGTAATCACGCCCGTCAGCGCGCTGGCGGCGGCCACGGCCGGGGAACACAGGTACACTTCCGCGTTGGGGTTGCCCATGCGCCCCTTGAAATTGCGGTTGGTGGTCGAGAGCGCCGTCTCGCCGTCGCCCAGCGCGCCCTGGTGCACGCCCAGGCACGGCCCGCAGCCGGAGTTGGCTACCACCGCCCCGGCTTCCATCAATGTGGCGATGTAGCCCTTGGCCATGGCCTCCTGGAAGATGCGCCCCGAAGCCGGGAAGACCAGCATACGCACGCCCCGCGCCACCTTCTTGCCCTTCAGGATGCCTGCGGCGGCGGCGATATCGTCCAGGCGGCCGTTGGTGCAGGAACCGATCACGATCTGCTGGACGGCCTTGCCGGCCACCTCGCCCACCGCTTTGACGTTATCGACGGTATGCGGACAGGCGACCTGCGGCTCCAGTTTGGAGACGTCGATCTCGATGACCTGGTCGTAGACCGCATCGGGGTCGGGACTGAAAGTTGCTACCGTTTCCCGGACTCCCGCCACCTCCCGGAGATAGCGCAGCGTCTCCGCGTCCGGCGGGACGATGCCCGAAGTGGCCCCGGCCTCGACCGACATGTTGCACACCGTCAGCCGCCCAGACGTATCCATCTTCTCGAAGGCCGGGCCGTGGTACTCGATCACTTTGAAGTTGGCGCCCTCGGCGGAAATCATGCCGATCAAGCGCAGGATGAAATCCTTGGGCAGCACGTGTTCCGGGAATTCTCCCGTCGCTATCACTTTGATGGTGCCGGGCGCTTCCACGTTCAGCGCCGCGCCCAGCGCCCACACGGAGGCCATCTCGGTCGCGCCGATGCCGAAGGCGAACGCTCCCAGCGCGCCGTGGCTGGTGGTGTGGCTGTCCGTGCCGACCACCACCGCGCCGGGGCGCACGTAGCCGTTCTCCGGCAGGATCTGGTGGCAGATGCCGCCCTCGTCGCCGCGGATGTCGTGGAACTTGGCGATGCCCTGCGCCGCCACGAACTCGCGCACCTTCTTCTGGTTGGTAGCGGTCTTCGCGCTTTCCGCCGGGACGCGGTGGTCGAAGATGATGGCGATCTTGGACGGGTCCCAGACCCTGGCTTCCAGCCCGGTATCCTTGTAGATTTCGTGGAACTGGTTCAGCACCAGCGCCGCGTTTTCGTGCGACATGGCCAGGTCCACTTTGGGTTCGACCACGTCTCCCGCCCTGACGGCGGCCTGGCCGGTAGCGCGCGCCAGGATTTTTTCGACCATTGTCATGCCCATAATGCTCTCCTTGCGTCATTGCGAGGAGCGACCCGGAGTGAAACGCAGGGGAGCGACGAAGCAATCTCCTCATTTAGTAACAGGAGATTGCTTCGGGCTTCGCCCTCGCAATGACATTAAATAACCTGCTTCTCTTTCAACGCCTTGATCTCCTCCGCCGCGTAGCCCAATTCGCCGAGGATCGCCTCGGTATGCTGGGAGAGAGTCGGCGGCGGGGTTTCGATCCTGGCCGGGGTCTTGGAGAACCTGGCCGTCATGTTGAAGATCTTGATCTTGCCGATGCCGGGCGTCTCCACTTCCTCCAGTACCTGGCGGTGCTGCGCCTGCGGGGAGGTGAGCGCCTCTTCCAACCCCACCACGTCGCCGGAGGGAATGCCCCTGGCGTTCAACGCCTCCACCCAATGGGCGGTGGTCCGTTCCGTCAGTTTGGCTTCCAGCAATGGGGTCAGGACGAAGCGGTTGGCCTTGCGGGTGTCGCGCTCCTGGAAGCGGGGATCCGTCTTCAGTTCGGGCAGTCCCAATTCGTCGGCCAGGTTCTCCCATTGCTCCTGCTGGTTGGCGGCGATGTTGATGTAGCCGTCCTGGGTCTTGAACATGCCGGAGGGCGCGGCGGTGAAGTTGTCGTTGCCGAGCAGGACGGGCTGCTGCCCGCCGATCAGCAGGTTGGCGGCCACCCAGCCCATCAGCGGCATGATCGAGTCGAGCAGGGCGATGTCGATGAACTGGCCCTCGCCGGTGCGCTCGCGGTAGTACAACGCCGCCATGACGGCGAAGGCGGCGTTCATCCCGCCGACCGTGTCGCAGACCGGGAAACCGGCGCGCAGCGGATTCAGGCGCTCGTCGCCGTTGACGGCCATCACGCCCGAGAGACCCTGGATGATCTGGTCGTAGGCCGGTTTGAAGGCGTCCGGCCCGCTCTGGCCGAAGCCGGAGATGGCGCAGTAGATGAGGCGCGGGTTGATCTTGCACAGTTCCTCGTACGCGAAACCCAGCCGCGCCATGACCGCCGGGCGGAAGTTTTCCACCAACACATCGGCGGTGGCGATCAGTTTGCGGAAGATTTCCTTGCCCTCCGGGGTCTTCAGGTTGAGGGTCAAGGACTTTTTGTTGGCGTTCTGCGCCAGGAAACTGGTGCCCATCAGCGCCTGGTTGTATTTCGGGACGTTGCCCAGTTTGCGCGCCAGGTCGCCGCCGTCCGGGTTTTCGATCTTGATCACCTCGGCGCCCAACAGCGAGAGATGCAGCGTGGCGAACGGCCCGGACAGGACATTGGTCATGTCCACCACGCGGATTCCTTCGAGCAGTTTCATAGACCTCCTAAATCATCCGCAGATGGCGCAGATTTTGCAGATGAGAGTGGATTTGTGCATCTGCGTAATCTGTAAAATCTGCGGACGGCTTCTAAGACTTACCCTGAGCGGGCCGGCCCTGGAAATCCACGATCGAACCGGATTTCAGGATGAAGCCGGGCAGTTCCCGGTCGAAGAAGGCGCCCACCTGACGAGCCACGTCCAGCAGGGCGTCCAGGCGGATGTCCTTGCGCAGCCCCATGCGCTGGAGGGTATGCACCAGGTCTTCGGTGCTGACGTTGCCGGCCGGCAGTTTGGTGAACGGGCAGCCGCCCAGCCCGCCGAAGGCCGACTCGAAATACGTCACATCGCTCTTGAGCGCCGCGTAGCAGTTCGCCAGCCCCAGCCCGTAGGTGTTGTGGAAGTGGCAGGCCATCTCCACCTCCGGGTCCAGGTTGCGGATGGCCGTGAACAACGCTTCGACCTGCGCCGGTTGCGCGTGCCCGGCGGTGTCGGCCAGGCTGATGTTGCGGACGCCGGCCTCGAGATACGCCTGGACGATGCCCAGCACCTTGTCCCTGGCGATTGGCCCCTCGAAGCCGCACCCAAACGCCGATTGCACCGAGGCCTGCACCTTCTTTCCCGCAGACAGGGCTTGCTTTGCCATCGGGAGGATGCGCGCCTGCGCCTCGGCCGGACTCATGCCGGTATTTTTTCGACTATGGGTCTCGCTGGCCGAGACGCCCATGCAGAACATCTCCACGCCGCAGGCCAGGCCGCGCTCCAGGCCTTTCTCGTTCAGGACCAGCCCGGAGAGGCTCACGTTTTTTGGCTTTTTCCCCGCCTCCGAGAAATACCGGAACAGCGCGTCGGTGTCGGCCATCTGCGGCACCTTTTCCGGGTGGACGAAGGAGCCCAACTGGATGATGTCCACGCCCGAGGCGAACAGCCCCTCGATCCAGCGCGCCTTCTCCTCCAGCGGGACGGTGGTCTTCTCGACCTGCAATCCGTCGCGCGGGCCGACTTCGTGGATGTAGATTTTGTCCATAGGAATTTTCTCAGGCGTCATTGCGAGCCCCGACCGAAGGGAGGGGCGAAGCAATCTCCTCGTCGGTAACAGGAGATTGCTTCGGGCTTCGCCCTCGCAATGACAATCGGTGCTTAAAGTTTCGCCGCGATGGCCTCGCCCAGTTCCAGGGTCGTTGCCGAGCCGCCCATGTCGTAAGTGCGCACCTTGCCTTCCTGGATGACCTCGGCAATGGCCTTCTCGATGGCCGCGCCCTTCCTGGTCTCGCCCAGCCAGTCGAGCATCATTTTGGCCGAGAGGATGGTCGCGATGGGGTTGACCTTGTATTGCCCGGCGTACTTGGGCGCCGAGCCGTGGCTGGGCTCGAAGACGCCTAATTTCTTGCCGATGTTGCCCGAGCAGCCGAATCCCAGGCCGCCCACCATCTGGGCCGCCAGGTCGGAGATGATGTCGCCGAACATGTTGGTAGCGACCAGCACATCGTAATTCTTCGGGTTCTTCAGCAGCCACATGCAGATGGCGTCCACGTTGGCGTCGTCCATTTCGATCTCAGGGTAGTCCCTGTGGACTTCCTTGGCGATGTCGAGGAACATACCCTCGGTGGCGCGCACCACGTTGGCCTTGTGGATGACGGTCACTTTCTTGCGGTTGTGCTGGCGGGCGAAGTCGAAGGCGGCGCGGATGATGCGTTCCGAGCCCTTGCGGGTAATGACCTTGCAGGAGACGGCCAATTCGTCCAACGGCGCATCTTTGAAGGCTGCGAACGGCTTCGACAGTTTGGTCAGCGCCTCGGCCAGTTCCTGCGGGACGGGGTTGAACTCCACGCCGGAGTACAGGTCTTCGGTGTTCTCGCGGAAAACGACCAGGTCGACGTCGTCTTTGTAGTTGAGCGGGTTGCCGGCGTATGCCTTGCAGGGACGCAGGCAAATGTACAGGTCGAACATCTGGCGCATCCGCACGATGGGCGAGCGGTAGACCAGTCCCTTGCCTTTTAATTCAGGTACCAGTTCCTCTTCTGCCGCCTTGACCGGCTTGGAAGTGATAGCCCCAAACATGGCCGCGTCCACGTTCTTCAACAGGTCAATGGTGCGCTGGGGCAGGGCGTCGCCTTCGGTGCGCCAGAACTCCCAGCCGATGTCGCCGTGCAGGTATTCGGCGTTCAGGTTGAGTTTGTCCAGCACGATCTTGGTAGCATCCAGGACGTCCACCCCGATGCCATCGCCCGGCAGCCAGGCAATTTTATATTTTTTAGAGGTCTCCATTGCTTTTATCACACTATCCTTTCGTAAGGGAATTTTATCGTCAATAGTGTAGCGCGGAATTCATTCCGCAGCCAGATGTCATTACTGCAAGGGCAAAGACGAATCATAACACAGCCAAACTCTTATCCAGCGCAGAGGCAATTTTATCCATGCCGTCATGATCGATAATGATCGGCGGGGCGATTCTCAAGTTTGTTTTGTGAGTCTCCTTCGCATAAACCCCATTTTCAAGCATTTGGCTGCTCAGTTTGTGCCCATCGTATTGTGGGAAGATCTCGACGCCAATCAGCAAGCCTTTGCCTCTCGTCTCTTTGACTTTCGCAGGATACTTTTTTGCAACTTCCCTGAGTTTACTCTGTAAATAGGCGCCATTCTCTGCCGCAAGGCGGGTGATGTTTCGCTTTTCAAGTTCACGGATTGTCAGTAAACCTACGAACGAGGCCAATGGATAGCCTCCAAAGGTGCTGCCTTCGCCGTGAGGTTCGAACAATTCCATCAGCGCCTTTTTCCCGCAAAGACAACTTATCGGAAGAACACCCGAACTCATGGCCTTACCAATGGTCATCAGATCTGGCCGTTCCAACCCAAAGGCCTGCCATGCAAAGTTGGCTCCTGTCCTGCAAAAACCTGTCTGAATTTCATCCAGGACGAAAAGCGCGTTGTTCTCCCTGGCTAATTTTTGAACATCACGAAGGTAATTTTCATCCGGGACAAAAACGCCGGCTTCTGCCTGGATCGGTTCGAGGAATACGCCCGCAACGCTGCCATTGTATTCCTTGAATTTCTCTTCAAGGGCGCGGAGATTGTTGAACGGGACATGTTCGACGCCAGCCATCAGCGGTTCCAGGTCTTTCCTGGACACCGGGTCATCCATCAACGCGGTAGACCCCATGCCCCGGCCATGGAAAGCCTTCTGGGCTGAAATAATGACCGGGATGCCCTGTATTCCTTTGCCGTCCCTTCCGCCATAGTTTTTTCCCCATTTCTTTATGATCTTAATGGCCGCTTCATTTGCTTCCGTGCCGCCGCTCTTTGGAAGGAACATATCCATTTGGGTGAATTCTTTCAGTTTGACCAACCAGGGACCCAGGTAACTGTGGGAAATAGACCGCGGAACGGTTGCCATTTGTTTAATAAATTGGGTCACGCCCTCGACAATGACAGGGTCCCTGTGGCCGAAGGGGACAGCGGAATAGCACGCCAGCCCGTCGATGATTTCCGCTTCCACCTCGCCATTCTTCGTTTCCTTACGAATTCTCAAAAGATATGGTTTTGAACCGCCTCCCACAACCAGAACTCCATGAAATGGCTCATAGATATGAGCCCCAAGTGTGTCGAGCGCAATGTTATGTTCCTTGATAGACCAGTCTTTAATCGCTTTTCCGTTGACTACGAAATCGTCGATCATTGTTTCCATAGGGGACTCCTTTTGGCGCTGTTTTTTCCTATCTTGACAAAGGCGGATCCAGCAAGCCGGCCTCGCTGACTTGTGGATCCTTTACAAGGTGACATACGACCGCCCTGTCCATCTTTCCCGCCGCATCGCTTACCATCGCTTGCATGTGTGCATCCTGCTTTTCGATCAGGTTTGTGAAGAATGGCGCGATTGCGCCCTAATTCTACCATTGAGACAGGGCAAATCGATCATTCTCTTGGCGCGCCGGGATTTTACAAGGATTTTACACCCTCGCTATATCCCGGTAACTGCCCCATTCTAAAATGGACGGCATAGACATGAAAGGAGAATACCCATGTTCATCAAAATGACTTCGCTTTTCAAAAAGACTGTCCTGCTGGCGCTGGCGGCTGCCCTGGCGTTGGCAGCCCTGCCCATGACGAGCGCTTCGGCTGCGGGGCTAGGCGAGACGCCCGAACCACCCGCCGACCAGGCCCAGGTCTCGGACGAGCGTCTCGAGCAGGTCTGGGCGCGCCTCCAGCAGGCCTACGAGCGCCAGGGACAGGCGCTCGAGCGCGCCGGTGAAATGACCACGCGCATCCAGTCCCTGATCGATAAGATGACCGAGAACGGCAAGGATACCGCCGCCCTGCAGGCTGCCCTGGACGCTTTCGAGCAGGGATTGGCTGAGGCGCAGCCGGTCTACGCCAGCGCCGGGAGCATCATCAGCGCCCACGCCGGTTTCGACGCCGAAGGCAAAGTCACCGACCGCGAGCAGGCGATTGCCACCCTCAAGGACCTGGGTGGGAAGGTGAAAGAACTGCGCCAACTGATCGGTGAACCCGGCAAGGCCTTGCGCGAGGCCGTCAAAGCCTTTCGCCAGGCGCACAGGCCGGCGGATGACGCTGCAACCCCATCCGGTACAAACATTTGGCAGGACAGGTAATCCAGGGCTATCCGGTAGACGACTGCCAGGTATTTACACGGAGGCGTAGGGAAAGAACCCTGCGCCTCTTTGACCTTTCCCCTCAGTTGGCTTACAATCATGCCCAGTAGATGAGAAGTTGGGTCGTAACGACTTCAGTCGTCTCCGAAAAAGCGACTAAATTCAAGCCCAGCGACTAAAGTCGCCACTACAAGTACAATTTTTCATCTACTGATGTCATCAAATCGAACCGGATAAGGAGCATTTTCATGTACACTTCTGAGGGCAAAAAGATTATCCACACCGACAAAGCGCCGCAGGCCATTGGCCCGTACTCGCAGGCGGTGCGCGCGGGCAACCTGGTCTACACTGCCGGGCAGATCGGCCTCGACCCGGCCAGCATGGAAGTGGTCAGCGGCGGCGTGGAGGCCGAAACGCGCCAGGTGCTGGCCAACCTCAAGCAGGTGCTGGAAGCCGCCGACTCTGGCCTGAACTACGTGGTGAAAACCACCGTCTTCCTGCGCGATATGGCCGATTTTGCGAAAATGAACGCCGTCTACGCCGAGTTTTTCCCGCAGAACCCGCCTGCCCGCTCGACGGTGGCGGTCGTTGGCTTGCCCAAGGGCGTGGCGGTGGAGATCGAGGTGGTGGCCCTGGTGGCCCCTGGTCAAGGCGATTAATCGCCGCTCACGGAGCATGAATCACTGATGTCCGAACTCATCCTGCTCGTAGACGACGAACCCTCCATCATCCAACTGGCGCGCATGTACCTGGAACGCGATGGCTTCCGTGTGGGGGCGGTTGGGGACGGGGAAGCGGCCCTCGAAGCGGTAGCAGGCCAACGTCCGGCCCTGATCGTGCTGGACGTCATGCTGCCCAAACTGGACGGCTTCGAGGTCTGCCGCCGTTTGCGCGCCCGGAACGACCCGGTCGCCATCCTGATGCTGACGGCGCGCGACGAGGACATCGACAAGATCCTGGGCCTGGAACTCGGCGCTGACGATTACCTGACCAAGCCGTTCAACCCGCGCGAGTTGGTGGCGCGCGTCAAGGCCATTCTGCGGCGCGGGGAACGGACATCCGGCGCGGACGAGAAAACCTTGACGGTGGGCGACCTGGCTGTCGACCCGTCCCGCCGCGAGGCGCGGCTTGGGGGCCGGAGCCTGGACCTGCGCACCCAGGAATTCGACCTGCTGCTGGTGATGGCCGGGCAACCGGGGCGCGTGTTCACGCGCGAGCAGTTGCTTCAGCAGGCCTGGGGTTTCGATTTTTACGGCCAGACCCGCACGGTGGACGTGCATATTGCCCACCTGCGCAAGAAGATGGAGGCCGGGGCTGTGAAGATCGAAACCGTGACCGGCGTAGGTTACAAGTTGGTCGTACCCTCACCCCCGCCCTCTCTCCCCCAGGGAGAGGGGAGAAAACCCTCACCCCCGTCCCCTCTCCCTGAGGGAGAGGGGAGAAAGGGGTGAGGGCGATGTTTTCCTCGCTGCGCGCTCGCTTGTGGTTGGGATATGCCCTGCTGATCGTCGTTGCCCTGGGCGTCATGGCTGTGGCCTTTGGCGTTTACCTGTGGCGCAACCCGCTGCTGTATCGCCAGACCCTGGCGCGCTTGCGGACGGTGGAGACTGCGGTTGCCAAGCGCCAGGGCGACGTATTCGGGCAATCGCTCCCGGCGGCCATGGAGCGCGCTGCGAGGGCCTTCGATGCGCGTTTGCTGTGGTTCGACCCTGGCGGCCTGTTGCTCAAGGATACCGACCCGTCCCAACCGGTCATCGGCCTGCCGCGCGAGACCGTCTTGCAGCGCGAGGTGCCCGTCCTGCGCGACGAGGCCGGCCAACAGTGGTTGTATACCCGCCAGGCGCTGGACGACGGCTCTACCTTGCTGGTCGTTGCCTTGCGCCCGCGTGTGCCTTTGTTGAGCGTGTTGCGGGATGAAGTCCTGCCGATCTTTTTGCAGGGCGGCGGCATCGCCCTGTTGTTATCCCTGGCGCTGGCGTTCCTCATGGCGCGCTGGGTGGCCGATCCCTTGCAGCGCATCGTGACCGCCTCGCAGCATGTCCCGGTGGCCGAGCAGCCCCCGCTCGAAGAACGCGGTCCGCGCGAGGTGCGTGAGTTGACGCGCGCCTTCAACGCCATGACGGCTCGCGTGCAGGACAGCCAGAAATCCCAGCGCGATTTCGTCGCCAATGTCTCGCACGAATTGAAGACCCCGCTCACCTCCATCCAGGGCTTTGCGCAGGCCATCCTGGATGAGACCGCCGACACGCCGGAGAGCCGCGCGCAGGCGGCCGAGATCATCTACAACGAATCCGCGCGTATGCACCGTATGGTGCTGGACCTGCTCGACCTGGCGCGCCTGGACGCCGGCACCGCCGACCTGAAAACGGAGCCGGTGGATGTGAGCGCCTTGCTGAACAGCATGGCCGAGAAATTTTCCTTGCAGGCGCAGCAGGCCGGCGTAGCCCTGCTGGTGGATGTCACGCCGAACCTGCCATCCCTGGCGGCGGATGGCGACCGCCTGGCGCAGGTGCTGACCAACCTGGTGGACAATGCCCTCAAGCATACGCCTCCTGGCGGCCAGGTGACTTTGGGGGCGCAATTGGATCGAACTGAATTGGTCATCCAGGTAGCGGATACAGGCGCGGGCATCCCGACGCAGGCGATTCCCCATATCTTCGAACGCTTCTACCAGGCCGACGCCTCCCGCCCGGGCGGTGAGAAGCGCGGCGCTGGCTTGGGTTTGGCGATTGCGCACGAGATTATCGCCGCGCATGGTGGTAGAATTACCCTCCGCAGCCAGGAAGCGCAGGGGACGGTCTTCTACGTCCATTTGCCGCTTTCCCGGCCGGCCGCAACAACGCTCGTAAGACGAAAATAACCTTGCGCATTCCGTATTCCGCAATACCTTTGTATAATACGGGCTGCGTTCATGGAATCCATGCCACCAAGCGTATCCATCATTGTTCCCTGCTATAACGAACAGGCGACCATCCGTAAACTGCTGGAAGCCATCCTCCAGCAGGACTATCCGCGCGCGCAGATGGAGGTCGTCATTGCCGACGGCCTCTCGCAGGACGCCACGCGCGCCGAGATCGCCGCTTTCCAGGCCGAACACCCCGACCTGGACGTGCGCGTGGTGGACAACATGGCGCGCTCCATCCCCTCGGCGGTCAATTGCGGCATCCTTGCGGCGCGAGGCGAAACCATCATCCGCATAGACGCCCATTCGCGGCCTTATCCCGACTACGTGCGGCGCTGCCTGGCGGCGCTCGACGCCGGGTTGGGCGACAACGTAGGCGGCGTTTGGGAGATCAAGCCGGGCAACCAGGGCTGGATGGCGCAGTCCATTGCCGCCGCCGCCGCCCATCCGCTTGGCGCGGGCGACGCCCGCTATCGCAGCGCCGGCGCGCAGGCCTCGGAAGTGGACACCGTCCCGTTTGGCGCCTTCCGCCGCTCGCTGGTGGACAAGATCGGACTGATCGACGAGACCCTGCTCTCGAACGAGGACTACGAGTTCAACGTCCGCATCCGACAGGCGGGCGGGCGCATCTGGCTGGACCCGGGAATTGCCACCGTTTATTACGCCCGTTCCACCCTGGGCGACCTGGCGCGCCAATACTGGCGCTACGGCTATTGGAAATTCCGCATGTTACAGCGTTATCCCGCTACCTTGCGCTGGCGCCAGGCGCTGCCGCCGCTTTTCGTCGCCAGCCTGGTTGGCCTGGCTGCGCTCGCCTGGCAGCCGCTTGCTGGCTGGCTGCTGGCGCTGGACCTGGCCTTGTATGTCGGGGCGCTTTTGCTGGCAGGCGCACATGCCGCCATACGCCAGCAGAAACCCTTCCTGCTCATCGGGCTGCCGCTTGCCATTGCGACCATGCACATGGCCTGGGGCGGCAGTTTTTTGTGGAGTATGCTCACCCTGCCCATGGACAATCGCACGCATGGCTAACCTTTCCCCCGCTTCCCGCCTGCGTTTAAGGCCTAGCGAACATCGCGTATTGCTGTTCCTCGGCGACCTGTTGATGTCGGTCGCTTCGGTGTTTGCAGCCGTGTTTACATGGCGGGAGTATTCGCGCCTGGTCTTGCTGGCGGACAATATCAAGCCAAAAGTCATCGAGCAGTTGTTGCAAAACATCAAGGTGCCGTACTGGTTCTATTTCCTGCCGGTGGCCTGGTTGCTGTTGATGATCGAGTTGTACGAACCGCATACCGCTTCGAACTGGCGCAGGACCCTGCGCGGCGTTGCCATTGCCGCCTTCGTGGGGCTGGTGGCGTACTCGCTGGTTTTCATCATCCGCGTGGACCCGGGCGGCTTGCCGCGCGTTGGCGTGGGCGCTTTCCTGATCTACTCGTCCCTGTTGACCCTGCTGTGGCGCTCGCTGTACATCCGCTATTACACTTCTTCGGGGCAGATGCGCCGCATGTTGATCGTGGGGGCTGGCAAGGCCGGGCATACCCTGGCCGAAGTGTATAAATCGCTGAACCCGGCGCCGTTCAATTTCGTGGGTTTCCTGGATGACGACCCCAAGAAATGGGGCAAATCGGTTCACGGGCTGCCCGTCATGGGAGGCAGCGCGCAGTTGTTGGGCATCGTTGATTCTCACCACATCTCGGACATTGTGGTTGCCATCAACGGCGTCATCCAGGGGGCGACGTTCCAGACCATCCTGGACGCCCAGGAGCAAGGCGTCGAAGTGACGCGCATGCCCACTTTGTACGAGGAAATCATGGGGCGCGTGCCTATCCATCACCTGGAGTCGGACTGGGTGATCCGCTCTTTCGTGGACCAGGCGCGCGTCAGCGGCGTGTACCTGCTGGTCAAGCGTCTGATCGATGTCCTGGGCGGGCTGGTGGGCTTGCTGATCTTTGCGGTCATTTTCCCGTTTACCGCTTTGGCTACCATCATTGACTCTGGTTTTCCCATTTTCTATTCGCAGATCCGCTCCGGGAAGGGCGGGCGCATCTTCAAGATCTACAAGTTCCGCACCATGCGCCAGGACGCGGAAGCCGACGGGCAGGCGCGCCTGGCCGAGCAGAACGATCCGCGCGTGACGCGGGTGGGCAACTTCTTGCGCCGCACCCGGCTGGACGAATTCCCGCAGTTTTGGAACGTGCTGACCGGCGAGATCAGCCTGGTCGGCCCGCGCGCGGAACGGCCGGAATTAGTCGATTCGTTCCAGAAGCAGATCCCGTTCTATCGCGCGCGCCTGCTGGTCAAGCCGGGTGTGACGGGATGGGCGCAGATCAATTACGGCTACGTCTCTACGGTGGGGGATACGGCGGTCAAACTGGAATACGACTTGTATTACATCAAGCATCGCACACTGGGCATGGACATGAATATCATCCTCCGCACGGTCGGCACCATGCTGGCTGGCAAAGGCAGGTAATATGAATCGCTATCTTGTGACAGGCGGGGCCGGTTTCATCGGGTCCCATCTTGTACAGACTTTGCTCGAAGGGGGCGCTTTCGTGCGCGTGCTGGACAATTTTTCGACCGGGAAACGGGAGAACCTGGCGGGGTTGGTGGGCCGGTTTGACGGGAGCAGGCTCCAGGTCCAGGAAGGAGACGTGCGCGATCCGGCTGCGGTAGCCTCCGCGCTGGAGGGCGTGGAGGTCGTCTTCCACGAGGCGGCCTTCATTTCCGTCCCCGAATCGATGGAGAAGCCGCAGGAGTGCTTCGATGTCAACGTGGCGGCGACCGCCTCCCTGTTCGAGACGGCCAGGAAGGCGGGCGTGCGGCGCGTGGTGATCGCTTCGAGCGCGGCCGTGTACGGCGACTCGGACGCCTGCCCGTTGCGGGAAAGCACGCCGACCCAATCGCTTTCGCCTTATGCGGCTTCGAAGCGCGCGGGTGAGACCTACGCCCAGTTGTACACGCAGGCCTTTGGGCTGGAGGTGGCGGCGCTGCGCTATTTCAACGTCTACGGGCCGCGCCAGCGACCGGATTCGATGTACGCCGCCGCTGTGCCGATCTTCGTCCGCCGCCTGCTGGATGGGCAGCCGGTGACGGTCTTTGGCGATGGCGGACAGACGCGCGACCTGATCAACGTGCGCGATGTGGTGCGCGCCAACCTGGTGGCGTCCGAGCATCCCGCCGCGCCGGGGGAGGTCTTCAACGTTTGCACCGGGCTGGAGACGCGCCTGCTGGACCTGCTGGAGGTGCTGTATCGCTTGTTCCCCGGCGCGCCGCAGCCGGTCTTTGCCGAGCCGCGCGCGGGCGACATCTACCGCTCGCTGGGCAGCCCCGAGTTCGCGGCGCAGACCATCGGTTTTCGCGCCGCGGTGTCGCTGGCGGACGGCCTGGCCGAGACGGTGGAATGGATGCGGGGAGGAAGGGCGTAAAACGTAAGGCGTAATGCGTAATTTTCGCGGGAATGTTCGCAACCGCTATGTGCTGTTGGGCGACCTGGCGCTCATTATCGTCTCGGTGATGGGCAGTTTTGCCCTGCGCCTGGACGTGGCCCAGTTGCCCTACTATTTCCCTGCCATCCTGGTGATGATGGGCGTGGCGCTGGCCGTCAAGGTGCCGGTCTATTTTGCCTTTGGGCTGTATCGCCGCCTGTGGGCCTATGCCAGCACAGGCGAGTTGCGTCTCATCACAGCGGCGGTGACGGCCGCCTCGGTGGCGACCTCTGGCGTGATGTTGCTGCTGTTGAGCGCGGGACGGGTTTTGCCGGGCATGCCGCGTTCTGCCCTAGGCATCGACTGGCTGCTGTCGTTGGTGCTGATCGGCGGCTCGCGCTTTGCGCTGCGCATCCTGGCGGAGCAAGCCTCGCCGGCCCGGAACGGCAAGGCGCGCAAAGTGCTCATCGTGGGCGCCGGGGACGCGGGCGCGCTGGTGGCGCGCGAGTTGCAGAAATCTTCGCAGGTCAACATCACGCCGGTAGGCTTCCTGGACGATGACCCGGCCAAGCAGCGCCACGACATCTACGGCGTGCCGGTCATCGGCAGGATAACCGACCTTTCGGATGTATTGAACAACCGGCAGGTGGACGAAGTGATCGTTGCCATCCCGTCTGCGCCGGGCAAGATCCTGCGCCTGGTCACGGACGTGTGCCGCTTGAAAGGCGTCCCTTCGCGCACTATGCCGGGCATCTACGAGTTGATCGGCGGCAAGGTCAACGTCAGCCGCCTGCGCGAAGTGGACATCACCGACCTGCTGCGGCGCGAGCCAGCCCGGATTGACGATAAACTCGTTGGCGCCAGCCTGAGCGGCAAGCGCGTGCTTATCACCGGCGCGGGCGGCTCCATCGGGCGCGAGATCAGCCGCCAGGCGGCGCGCTGGTCGCCTTCGGAACTGATCCTGTTGGGACACGGCGAGAACAGCATCTTCGAGACCTTGCTTGAATTACAAGAAGATTACCCGTCCCTGTCTATCCATCCTGTGATTGCAGATGTTCGCGCGGAATGGCGCCTGCAAGCCATCTTCGAAGCGCACCGTCCGCAGGTGGTGTTCCACGCCGCCGCGCACAAACACGTCCCCTTGATGGAAATGAACGTGGAGGAAGCCATCACCAATAACGTGATCGGCACGCGCAACGTGGTTCGGACGTCCGTCGACGCTGGCGTGGAACGTTTCGTGCTCATCTCCACCGACAAGGCCGTCAAGCCGATCAATGTGTACGGCGCCACCAAACGCCTGGCGGAAATGATCGTCATAGACGCCGCCCAGCGCACCCGGCGCGCGTTCACCGTCGTCCGCTTTGGGAATGTGCTGGGCAGCCGCGGCTCGGTGGTGCCGTTGTTCAAGGCGCAGATCGCGCGCGGCGGCCCGCTGCAGGTCACCCATCCAGACATGGAACGCTACTTCATGACCATCCCCGAAGCCGTCCACCTCGTTTTACAGGCCTCGGCAATGGGGCAGGGCGGCGAGGCCTTCATCCTGAACATGGGCGAGCAGGTCAGCATCCTGGGACTGGCTGAAGACCTGATCCGCCTGTCTGGGCTGGAGCCGGGCCGCGACATCGAAATCACCTTTACCGGCATCCGTCCCGGCGAAAAATTGAGCGAAGACCTGTGGGAGCAGGGACTCGATTTCCAGCCCACCGCGCACCCTGAAATTTTCCGCGCCAAAGATGACGAAGACGTAGACAGCGCCCGCCTCGCCAGCGCCATCGAACAACTGGACCGCCTTGCCCGCCAGGGCGAGACCGAAACCATCATCCGCGTGCTGGACGAGGTGGTGCCGGGCGCGGCTGTCCGTTCCACGCCGCCGCCGGACATGACCTCTATCGTCTAGGCGGCGGAGCAGCAAAGCGTATCGAGACTATGCCAGTCGTAAACCTCCCCGCCTGGAACGACTACCTGACGGCCCATCCTGACGCCCATCTGTTGCAGACCGGCGAATGGGGTGAATTGAAGTCCACCTTTGGATGGGAACCCGTCCGCCTCATCCCAGGCGAGGGGCCTGCTTGCCAGATCCTGTTCCGATCCCTGCCCCTGGGCTTGACCCTGGCTTACCTGCCGAAACCAGTGTTCAGTGTTCCCCCTTCGGGGACTTCGCAGTTATCAGTGTTCAGTGATCCCCCTTCGGGGACTTCGCAGTCGTCAGTGATCAGTGCGCAGTTTTGGGCGGAGGTGGATGCGGTTTGCAAAGCGCGTCGCGCTATCTTCCTCAAAATCGAACCCGATGCCCTCACCCCCGGCCCCTCTCCCAAATTACGCATTACGGATTACGCATTACGCACTTCCCCCCACAACATCCAACCTCCCCGCACCATCATCGTTGACCTGCGCGGGGGCGAAGACGACCTCCTGGCGCGCATGAAGCAGAAGACGCGCTACAACATCCGCCTGGCCGAAAAGAAGGGCGTCACGGTACGCGCCTGGGACGACCTGCCCGCCTTCCATGCGATGATGCAGGTCACTGGCGGGCGGGACGGGTTCGGGGTCCACAGCCTGGCGTATTACCGCCGCGCTTACGAACTCTTCCGTCCAACCGGCATGGCCGAATTGCTGCTGGCCGAATACCAGGGACAGCCGCTGGCGGCGCTGATGGTCTTTGCGCGTGGACGGCGCGCCTGGTACGTGTATGGCGCGTCCAACGACCAGGAGCGCAACCGCATGCCGACCTACCTGCTGCAATGGGAAGCCATGCGCTGGGCGCGCGCCCGCGGCGCGGAAGAATACGATCTGTGGGGCGTCCCCGATGTGGACGAAGAGACGCTCGAAGCGCATTTCACCGAGCGCAGCGACGGGTTGTGGGGCGTCTATCGCTTCAAGCGCGGTTTCGGCGGCGAAGTCAAGCGCGCCGCGCAAGCCGTGGACCGGGTGTACAATCCGCTGTTGTATTGGCTCTATACGCAGTACGTGAAACGTAATCCGTGATTTGTAAATTGAAAGGCGTCAATCGCCAATCGTAAATCGCCAATCGTAAATCGAAAATCGTAAATCCTCATGCAGCCCTTCCCACAAGACCCCTCGCGCTGGAATGACTTGATCGCCAGCCTGCCCGACCCGCACCTGCTCCAAACCTGGGAGTGGGCGCAGGTCAAGGCCAGGTATGGCTGGGAGGCGATGCCGTTTCTCTGGCAAGAGGGGGAAAAGCCTATTGCTGCCGCGATGATCCTCAAACGCCGTATTCCCATTCGCGGCATGGCGGCGCGTTTGAGCATATTGTACGCGCCCAAGGGCCCGCTGCTGGCCTGGTCGGACGAGGCGCTGCGTGAGCGGGTGCTGGACGATTTGCAGGCCTTTGCCAGGCGCCAGGGCGCTATCTTCCTGAAAATGGACCCCGATGTGCGGCTGGGGACGGGAGTCCCCGGGAGGCAGGAGGAGGCCATCGATAACGGCGGGCAGGCCGTGATGTCCGTTTTGAAGCGCCGGGGCTGGCGCTTTTCGGCGGACCAGGTGCAGTTCCGCAATACCGTCCTGTTGGACCTGTCCGCATCCGAGGACGAGATGCTGGCGCGCATGAAGCAGAAGACGCGCTACAACCTCCGCCTGGCGGGGAAGAAGGGCGTTGTGGTGCGTGTAGGCAATCTGGGCGATTTGCCCATGCTCTACAAGATGTACGCCGAAACCTCGCTGCGCGATGGCTTCGTCATCCGCGATGAAGCGTACTATCAGGC
>JBMOMO010000075.1:0-3103 GCA_049324135.1 Chloroflexota bacterium | reverse complement strand
TCGTTCCTGCTCTTTGATCCAGCGCCCGACCCACATAAGGTTCGACCCTCTCGCCGCTCGGTCAAACCGTCCGCGGTGCTGGCCTTGCCTTACTCTGTCCTTTCATAACTTTTGTCAGTCAATCAGGGACAGACCCTAAAGGTTTAGCAGCCGCGCTCCTTGAGTTCAGCCAGTAACGTGGGGATAGCGGATTGTTCGCTTTTGCCCCAACGTTGGCGGGGAGAATGCCTTCCTATGGTTTCAATCCCGTCTCACAGCGAAAAAGTTCAAAGCGTTGACCATTGCCGATGGTGTTGTAGTACACAAAGACTTGATTTGTGCCAATATAGGTTTCCGGGTCGGTGCGGGTAAGTTTGCCTTGCCCGTCGTCACAGTGCAGAGTGAAGCGGTTTTCGCTTTCAATGCCCCATACCCAGACTTCGGCGGGGGCGTAGTTGGTATTCTCTTTGACAACGAGCGTGATGTAGGATTTGCCGTCCGCGGTGAAGGCTTCGGGAGAGCCGATGACCCCGTAGGCGGATTCGGCGGGAATGGTCAGGGTGTCGATTAAGTCCCAGGTGGGCGAGCCGTTGTCGGCGTAGATCTCGAGGCGGGAATCATCCACGATGGTCAGGATCAATAATCCGCCTGTTTCGGGAACGAGCCAGCCGTAGGCGTAGGTCTTTTCCCCAGACGTGGCAGTGACGGTTTGTGCGGTTTTCGTTTCGGTGTCATAGATGGCTGCTTGCCCATCGCGGACGAAGGCAAAGGAGGTCGTACCATCGATCCAGCGCGCGCCACGGTCAATTGGTGCGGCGATGGTCTCACTGGTCTGCGGCGCGGATTCATCCAGCCAGCCGATGCTGCCTTCATTGGGCGAGAAACCACCATACGCATACAAGAGCCGCGTGTTTTCGAGCAGAGGGTTTCTGGTTGCATTTACGCTCAAGCGGGTGATGTCGTCATCGGTCAGGTTTTCGGTGGTGACGCTTTCACCGCTAACTGTGGCGCGGAAAACTTGCGGGACGTTATTCACGTCTTTGGTGTAGTACAACGCCCAGCCGTTTTTGTCCACGCCGAATTCTGGGGCGTTGAAAGAAACGCGCAGGGGCGTGAGGTCGCGGTCAATGAAAATATCCCTGCCATCGGGAGAAACGAAGCCACCCGTTTGCGGGTCGAGCGCGGCGAGCCAGGCGTTCATGTCCGCGTCGGCAAAGGTGGCGAGGTTGAGCGCGGAATAAAATTCGGGGTCAATATAGCCGAGCGGCGAATTACCCATTTTGACGGAGTTGCGGATTGGAGCGAACGCGGTAGCAGTCGTTGGGGCTTCGAGGGTGAGCAAGTATTGCCAGGCGGCTTTGTAAATCGGCTCGCCGTTTGCGTCGAAGTTGAGGGCAAAATCTACAACATGCGTATTGTGCGCCAGTTCTCCATCGGGCGCGGGGTAGGTGGCGACAAGGGCATGGGTATTGCCGTAAGGCGGATCGCTTTCATCCACGACGACAGGCGCGCCAAAGGCATCCATGCCAAGCGCGGTCATCAGGATGGGCTGATACCTTGCGACATTTGCGTCCTGCTCGTGCCAGAACAGATACCAGGAGTCGGCGGGCGTTTGGGATGTGGTATTCACCAGCCATGAGGCGAGCTCGCCCTTGCGGACATCCGCCCAGGCAAAAGCGACGACATGATGAACCCGATGCTGATAGGCGATGTACGCCGCGTGCCCGCCGCCCTGCGAGTGACCCGAAATCACAACCGATTCCCAACGGATGGAATCGCCGTCCAGGAATTGCTCCCAGCCTTCGGCGGGGGCTTGCTCTGCGAGGTGAGTCAACGCGCTTTGCAGGCGTCCTTCCACCGAGTTTGCCGCGTCCACAGTGACGTTGCCGGAGACATCCACACCCTGCGTGATTTCCCTGCGGACTTTTTCGTGGCAATCATCGTCGGGGTCGCGCGGGCAAATCTGGATGTTGGCGCTGCGGTCATTGGGATAACGCAAGGCGATGACATGCATCCCCGCTTCGGCGGCGGCGTCCATTAGTTGGGTATAGTAATCGGGCGTGGCTCCCGTGCCAGGCAGGAAGACAAACAATTCACCACGCTGGTTGGCTTGATCTGGCGTGCAGACGATGTGCGGTTCGTTCGATTGGGTGATGGCGGAGTCCGTTTCGCTGGGGAGGACTTCGCGGCAGAGCGGAGCGGAATCAGCGGGGGCAGAGGTTGGGGGAACAGAGTCAGGCGCGGGCGTCGAGTCTGAGGCGGTGAATCGGCAGGCAAGGCTGAGGAGCAGGAGAACACTCAAGGGAAGGATGAGTCTCGTCATCTTCATGGCAGGAAAAAATTAACAATCACGGATGTGGCGTCGAGGTTACCAGTCGCTTTTCCGCCCGCTTCCACCTGACTTTCGCGCGGGGGCCAGGTGTGCCCGCCGTTGTGGATGATAAAGGCTTTGACCTGCGCGCCGTCCGCGCAGTTGGCGTAGGTTTGCTCTTCGATGGAGGTTCCGTCGTCAACTTGCGCGGGCAGGGCAACGGATTGCGGCGTGAGTTCACAGCGATTGGCGGCGGCAAATTTTGCAAGCGACTCGGGCTGGGATTTCACGAACCCGCCTTCACAGAAAATGCTGGGCGTCTCGCCGCAGACTTCGCCGCCGTTGAAGGGAACAAAGGGGTCGGCGTCGCCGTTGATAGCGAGGACATTCAGCGGGGCAGAGGGGTTGCACGAGTTAAAAATCGGTTCAGGGATGTTGCCGATGACGGGCGCAATGCCCGCGAAGACTCCGCTCGTTTCACAGCCGAGGCGGTAGGTCATCATCCCGCCGTTGGACGCGCCCGTGACGAAGACGCGGCTCTTGTCCAGCGGGACTTGCGCCGCAATGTCATCCACCATGTCAACGAGGAATTTCACATCGTCAATGCCCGTCAGCGATGATTCCAGCGTGCCGCGCCCATCGTTCCAGCGGGCGGTTTCGCGCTCGCCAGGCTTTTGATAGGCGTCTGGGTAGGCGACGTAGAATCCGCGCTGGTCGGCGTAAGGGTCGAAGCCCAGCCCGAGTTGCATTTTGCGCCCTGTGCCATACGTCCCGTGCAGGACGATGATGAGCGGCAGGGGTTCGCTTGTGGCG
>JBMOMO010000074.1:0-3128 GCA_049324135.1 Chloroflexota bacterium | reverse complement strand
GGTGCGACTCTTCGTCGATGTTCGGGCGTTCCCATTGTTCGATCATTCCCGTCAGCGTCAGGGGAACATCCATCAGCCCACCCAGCCAGGCGGCGTATTCGATGGCCGGCCAGGTGCCTTCGAATCCATTGGTCGTTACCAGTATTTCAGGCTTCATCGTTCGTCCAACTTTCTGCTCAACGGAATAAGATCACGCCCAAAACGCCCGCTCCGAGCAAAACGAGCGGGGAAGGCAGGTCGAACCAAAAGGCCAGCGCGCTCAACGCGGCGATCAACAGCGCGCGCCCTTTGATGGTCTTTGTGTTTTCGTTGCGGAAGATCTGCCAGGCAACCACCGCGATCAGCATCGAGACAGCCGGGCCCAACCCCATCATAAAGCCTTGCATCCACGCTTCCCCCTGGAGCCTTTCGATAGTCGCCGCTACCGCCAGCATGATCAACGTCGGCGGCAGGATCGAGCCAAGCAGCGCTGCAAACGTGCCCGGCAACCCTCCCGCGGCGTAACCAACGAACATGGCTAGTTTCAGCGCCTCGCTGCCCGGCAGGACGTTCGAAAAACCGACCGCCTCGATGAACTGCGCTTCGGTCATGATCTTGCCAACGGACTCTTTATAGAGCAGCCCTACAGAAGCCGGGCCGGAAGTGGTCAAGATGTTCACTTTGACGAACATCCAAAGCAACCGTCCCCAGACAGCAAACTTGGAGTTTTTCATCAGAAAACAAAGATCCCGACCAATCCGGCAACCAACAGCACCAGCGGCGCGGGCGCGTCGAACAGCAAGGCGGCCAGGCTGGCTGCGCCGATGAGCGCCATCTGCCAATTGACCGTCCCGCCGTTGCTGCTGGTGAATACTTTCCCGGCCACGAACAGCATCAAGACCGCCACCGCCGGCGTCAATCCCTCCACAAAGCGGCTCACCCAGGCCTCGCGCTGCAGGCGGTGCAGGATCGCCACCACGCCCAACATCAACAGCGTGGGCGGCAGGACGGAACCAACCAGCGCCACCAGCGCGCCCGCCACACCCGCCGCAGCGTACCCCACGAACATCGCCAGTTGCAGCGCATCCGAGCCGGGCAACACGGACGAAAATCCCACCGCTTGCACAAACTGGGATTCGGTCATGATCGTTCCAACCGCTTCCTTGTACAGCAGTCCCACCGAAGCCGGGCCGGAGGTGCTCAACAAGTTGACTTTGATGAATAGCCAGAAAAGTTGCAGGAGAGTATCCACGATTCCTCACAGCGCAACATCTTGCCGCAAGTAAAGAAAAGGATGAGAGAAATTGCTTCGCGTTCCTTTGGCAAACTACCCCCAGGTAAGCAAAATGGCCTCATTTTTCCAAAGCATCCAGGAACTCTGGCGCCGTTAATCCTGCTGAACGGATCAGACTGCGTAAAGTTCCTTTCGCTACTTCCTTGTGATCAGGTACAGATAAGGTTGCCATATAGTATTGCTCTTGAGAATCTATAACAACTGCGAAGATTTGTAGCGCGAAATTTATTTCGCTTTTGGTTGCGGAATGAATTCCGCGCTACGTCCCTCTTTGACGAGAATGATATGGCTACCTTTTTGCCGAACCACACGCCATCCAAGAGATTCAAAGGCTTGCACAGTTTCCCGCCCGCTTAGGATGGGAATCTCAGGCATCAGACAACTACCTCCATTTGGCGGGTTTCAATTGTCAGGGGCAGGCCCTGTTCTGCGCGGACTTCCAGACAGAGTTTTATGGCTTCTTCGATGTTTGCCAGCGCTTCTTCTTTCGTCTTTCCCTGGCTTACACAACCGGGAATGGAAGGACATTCGACAATCCAGACGCCATCTTCGTCACGGTCGAGACTCACGATTAATTTCATCCTGAACTCCTGCATGAATACAAATTGCGGCTTTCGACCAACCAGTGAAGAAATTATACCGTAACCAAATGCCTTTGATTGTGGTCACGGCAAGCGTTTGAGCAAATAGAATGCGCCCCTCTCGAACCCGCGCTCGAGATAATATGGCCGCGCGCCGACCGCCGAAATGACCGCCATGCGCCCAAAGCCGTTCTCGCGGGCAATCTTTTCGGCTGCTTCCAGCAGTTGCGTGCCCAGCCCGGCGTGCTGCGCCGCGCCTTCCTGCTCCGCGCCCACCGGCAGGGACTGGCCGTAGACGTGCACCTCGCGCACCAGCGCCGCGCCAACCAAATCTTCCAGGCTGGTCTGCGGGGCGTCCGGCCTCGGCAGGGACAAACGGATGAAACCCGCCAGCCGGTCATCGGGCGTGACGTAGGACAGGAAGTGTTCCTCGGCGCCATCAGCCTGGTAGACCAGGTCGTCTAGCCGCAGCGCAGCGGGACGCACCGGCTTGCCGCGCACTTCCCGGCATCTCACGCACTGGCAGGCCGCGCCGCGCCGCTGCAATTCGCGCTGGACGTCCTGCCGCAGCGAGGTGCGCCGGTTGCCCTCCACCACCTGCGTGGATGGGATGTCGCGGATGACGCGGTTGACGCGGCAATAGCGCGGGATGGTGGGCTTGACATCCGCGATCAGGTGGATCAATTCCTCGGTGGTGTAAGGCTCGAACTCGCCGCGCTGCCAGTATTCGTACAATTCGGCGTTGGCGAGCAACTGGTTGGGGTAGATCTTGATCTCGTCCGGGCAGAAGCCGTCCCACAGGCGGGCGAAATCGGCGCGGTCAGAGTCGGGGGTCGCGCCGAGCAGGTTCGGCATCCAGTGCAGAACGATCTTGAACCCCGCCGCCCGCAGCAGCGACACGGCCCTCCGGGTGGCTGCCGCGTCATGCCCGCGCTGGTTCAGTTCCAGGATGCGGTCGTCGAAACTCTGCGCGCCCATCTGTACCTTGGTCACGCCCAAATAGCGCAGCCAGCGCAGTTCGTCCGGCGTGATCTCGTCTGGCCGGGTTTCGATGACCAGGCCCACGTTGCGGTGGGAGGCGGTTTCGTTGAGCGCCTGGGCTTCCCTCACCCCTTGCCCCTCTCCCTCAGGGAGAGGGGATGGGGTGAGGGGTTCATTCAGCGCCTCGAAACAGCGCCTGACGAACCACTCCTGGTAATCGCGCCGGTAGGCCGACCAGGTGCCGCCCAGGATGAGCAACTCGATCTTGTCGGTGGGATGCCCGACCGCCTCCA
>JBMOMO010000073.1:0-23769 GCA_049324135.1 Chloroflexota bacterium | reverse complement strand
GGGCTGTTCCACACAGGCTGTTAGAACAGGTCAAATGAAAACGCGCAGGAACAAGCCCAAGCAAGCCAGGATAGCGAGGATGTGTAAAATTGCATAAAGAACGGCAAATGTCTTTTTGAGCATCCTGGTTTTGCCCTGTTCTTCCAAAATCCAATCGCAAAAGCGCTGTCCCAAAGGTTCCCTTCGAGTGAAGGGATGCCGCCAACCTTCGGGACGTTTTTTATTCCTCGCCGCTGTCGCCCACTGCGCCGGGCTGTTCCACGCGCAGCACCTCGCCGTGATAATTGATGACCACCTTGAAGCCCATCATGCCCAGGTAGGCGCGCGCGTCTTCCGGGAGGCCCTGCCGAATCAACACATCGAATTGCTTGTCCATGTTCTTCAATTGCTGTTCGATGGCGGCCACGGTAAAGACGTCTTCCTGGCCGAGCATTTTGGCGGTCTGCTCGGAGATCAGGTCTTCGCTGCCTTTGATCAGGCCTTGCATGTGCTGGAGCACCTGGCGGTCCACCTGCGCGGCAGGGATGTGGCGGCGGAAGCCGGCGTCGTCGATCACGTAGCAGGGTTCGTCGCCGACGAAGGCGCTTTCTACGGGGCGGTCGCTCTCGTCGACGACCAGCCCGGCAAAGAGGGGTTGGGGAGGCATGCTCTTGGAATTGCCTTTGTGTTGCGCCAGCAGTCGAACCGCTGGCGCAACAAGGACAGGATCAGTTAACTCTGGCGTCCTTCGATGGCCGCCATCAGGATACCGGCTGCCAGGCCCACGCGCCGGTCGAGCGTGCGGGCCGGGTCCATGCTGAAGTCCACGTCCAGTTCGTAGCGGAAGAGATTGAAACGCTGGCGCAGGTCGGCGGCGCGCTGCCCGCGGATGGTCAGGTCGTAGTTCTGCGGCAACAGTGAGCCGAGAAGAAGGCGGCGCAGCATCGCCAGTCCCATGCTGTCCTCGAACAGCAGGCCAATCACCTGGTCGTTCACGTCCAGCACTTCCCATTCGTCGCGCAGCATGGACTTGAAGCCTTTGCGGCGCAGCGTCCCGGCTTTCTGCCCGGTGGCGCTGTCGATGACATCGTAGGCGGCCGAAAAGTCGATCACCTGGCGCGCCTTGATCTGCAACACTTCCTGCGACTTGCCCTCATCCGCAAACACGCGGATGTCCTCGCGCAGTTTGAACATCTTCTGCTCGCTGAACAACACCAATTTGCCGGCCGGGTCATAGTAGCGGAACTTACCGGTCAGCGCAAAGACCTGGCGCTTGAGCAGGTACTGGTTATGTTCGAAAATGGGGTTCATGCTTCTCTCCTTTGGTCAGACTGGTAACATTAAGAGGATTTGATGATCTGGACGTTTGTGCCTTCTCCCAAGCGATACAGGTAATTCGCCTCGGGCGGGACGACCGGGCTGGTCCAGCGATAGATGAATTTTGCGTCCACTGACGGCAGGTTCACGCAGCCGTGACTGCGCGGGCGTCCATAGTCATTATGCCAGTATGTGCCGTGGAAGGCAATGCCCGTGCCGGTAAAGAACGAAACCCACGGCACGCCGGCCAGGTCATACACGCCGGCCTCGTCGTCGCCCTCGTTGGTCATGTGGACGGTCGGCCCTTTGTGGAAGGTGCGGAAGTCGCCCAGCGGGGTCTTGGTCTTGCCCGCGCCGCTGGAGCAGCGCGAGACCAGCACGGGCTGGTCGTCCTCGAAGGCGGTCACGCTCTGGCTGGCCAGGTCCACGTAGATGTGTTTCAGGGCTTCGGGAACGTCCGGGGAAAGCGGTGCCAGTTCCTCGTCGGGAATGATGCGCATGTCATACGCCGGGACGTAATAGGAAAGTTGGCGGTGGAAGTTATAAATCTCATACCATATACTTTTCTCCTGGCGGTTGACAACCGTCTGCCGGACCCAGTGCGTGCTTTGGTAGTACAGGCGGTCGGCGTCCTCGGAGCGCGTATCGGGCTGGATGCGCGGCGCGCTGTACGGGACGCTGATCTCGCCTACCTGCCCCGCCGCGCGGATGTGGAACACGGGCTTCTGGTAGAGCGTTTCGACCGGCTGCACCCAGCCCGAATAGGTGTAGCCTTCGTCGCCGATGCGGTACCAGGCCTTGTTGAAGGGATTGCCCGCCTCGCCTTCGACCACTTCCGAGATCGGCACCACCCAATCCTTGCCGAAGGCCTTGCGCTGCTTGCCGGCGAAGGAGGGCGAATCGTACAGGAACAGCCCGCTCATCAGCACGCGCCCCTGGGAAGCGACAGGCGCGGCGGTAGAAAGCGCGCGGTCGAGGCCGGTCTCGGCCAGCAACATGCCTACCGCCCCGGCGGCGCTGAACTTGAGGAAGTCGCGGCGGGTGAAAGAATTAGCAGGTTTCATTCGACGATCAACACTTTCGTTCCGTAATACTCGTAAGCGAACTGCTTGCCCGGCTCGACGACCGGCGCCGTCCAACGATAGAGCCATTTGGCGGCCTGCGGCGTCAGGTTGATGCAGCCATGACTGCGCGGATGACCATAGTCATTATGCCAGTAGGTGCCGTGGAAGGAAATCCCACTTTTGGTTATGTACAGCACCCAGGGCACGCCGGGCAGGTCGAAGCCGCTGGCGGTAATATCGCCGGCCGCCATGTGGCGGGTGGGACGTTTGTACGAGGTGATGAACTGTCCCTGCGGCGTCGTCCAGCGCCCGTCGCGGAACTGGCCGCCGGTGGCGGCGCGCGCCGCAAATACCAGCCGGGACTGTTCATAGGCCAGCACCAGTTGGCGGGCCAGGCGCACCTCGATCAATTTCTCGTCGTCGGGAATCTCCGGCGAAAGGGGAGCAAGTTCGGATTCCGGGATGAGGCGGATGTAGCGCGCCGGGATGTAATACAGCAGTTCGCGCTTGTCGTCCAGCAGCCCGTACCAGGCCTGCCCGTCCGCGCCCGCTTCCAGCGTCATAATCCAATGGACGGTCTGGTAGTACAGGCGGTGGGAGACCTTGGCGTCCGGGCCGGGTTCTTCGTGCGCATCGGCAAACGGGACGGAGATCTCGCCCAACAGCCCGCTGGCCGGCGCCTCTGTAACCGGCTCGTTCAAGAGCGTATGCACCGGTTGGACGCCGCCCGAATAGATGTAGCCTTTGCCTTCCACCTCGTACCACAGGCGGTTGTAGGCGGATTCGTCCTCGCTGATGGCCGCGCCGGTGATGGGGATGACCAGGTCGCGCCAGACCATCTCGACCTTGCTGGCCTGCGGCGTCGGTTCGCTGTACAGCCAGGCGCTCTTGTCGGTCACGCGCCCTTCCAGGCCGGGATCCACGAGTTGCAGGGAAGGGGAAAGATCGGGCAGGAACAAGCCAAGCGCGCCGCAACCGGCCAGTTTCAAGAAGTCGCGGCGCGAAAGCATGGAAGATGTGCGCATGGCTCAGGAAGACTAATAGTGGACTCGCACCGTCATCCCCTCGTAAGCCCAGTAGTACAGCCACTCCGCGTCCGGGATGGTCAGGTTGACGCAGCCGTGACTCATGGGGGTGCCGAAGTTGTTGTGCCAGTACGTGCCGTGGATGCCGTAGTCTTTGTAGAAATACATCACGTAAGGCACGTTCGGCAGGTAGTACCCCGGCCCGGACATATCCTGGATGCGGGTCTTGTTCCAGATCTTGAACGCGCCGGTCACGGTCGGTGTGGCCCAGGTGCCGGTGGAAGCCAGGAACGAATTGACGACCACATCGCCCTCGTAGGCGTACAAACGCTGCTCCGAGAGATTGATGTCGATCCAGCGCGCGCCGTTCCCGGCAACCGGCTTGGGCTGCTCCGGCGGCTTGGCAGTCGGGGCCGGGTTTTCGCTGGTCGGCGGGGCTTCCGGCGTGGGTGTATCGGGCAGCACTTCCAGCGCCAGTTCGCCGGGCGTAACGGCGATCCCCGGCGTAAAGGTTGGCGCAAGTTCCGGGGTGTTGGTCGGGGCAGGTTGCGGAGTGATGGTGGAGGTAGGAGCAAGTTCCAGCGTAGGCGCTTGCGCAGCGGGCGGCGCCGTCGGCGTGGGCGGCGGCAGCGTCGGCTCGGCTTGCGCCAGCGCCGCGGCCGGCTGGAGCGTGTAGGTCGGCTTGGCGATCTCCACCTGCGCCCAGACCGGCGGGTGATCCTGTTCGACCGCCTGGGATTGTCTGCCCAGGATAGACGCCAGCGCCGGATTCGCGCCGGCCGTCCAGGCGGCAAACAGGACGACCAGGCAGCCCAATACCAGCAGCAGGATGGAATAGACGGGCATGCGCCGGGCTTTTGGAGGCGCCGCCGTTTGCGGGAGGCTGCCCCCGCTTCGCGCCGGGACCGGGGCCTGCATTGTCCCTGAAGGGGGCTTCTGTTGTATCGGCCTCGCCTCCGCTGACGGTTTCTCCTGCAGGCGCTTCAAGGCCCACTGCATCCCCTGGTGTGCGCGCGGACTGTCGGGGTTGACCTGCAACGCCCGCTCGATGAAAGTCAGGCTGGCGCGCGGGCTGGCAACCGCAGCCAGGATCAGCCAGGGATCTTCCAGTTGTGGCGCTAATTCGGCGGCCTGCTCGGCCCAGCGCCGCGCTGCGCCGCGCTCCCCGCTGCGCAGGGCCTCGCGGGCATATTGGATGAACTGTTGGGCCTGCACGAGATTAGCGTTCATGGCGCAAAGGTGGGAGAGGGAGTCGGCTCGACGTTCTCGTTGCGGACGAAGCACAGGATACCGCGCACCACGCCGTCGGCAACCTTGTCTGGCTCCTCGACCAGCAATTCCTGGTCGAGGTTCAGGAAGCCGGTCTCGATGATGGCGGCGATCGTATTCGGGTTGATCTCCGAAAAGGCGTGATATTCGCGCATGTCGCCGGTGATGCTCCCGGCGTGGAAGGTCAGACCGGTGGCGGCCTGGTAACGGTCGCGCAGGCACTCGGTCAGGCGCGTGGCGCGGTTGAAGTCATGCGTGTTGAGCGCCGCCGCCACTTTGAAGCCGGTGGCCTGGTCGTTGATGTAGTCGCACGAGTCGTTATGGATGGACACCAGCGCCACCGCGCGGTAGCCGTTCAGGCGCGTGTCGAACTCGTTGAGCAGGTCCACCTGGTAGCCTTCGGCGCTGAGGGCTTTCTGGACACGGCTGGCGATGTCCAGGTTGACCTCCGCCTCGGTCAGGGTGGGGTTGCCCTCGTCGTCGTAACAGACCGCGCCCGAGTCGTTCCCGGCGTGACCGGCCACGATGCCGATGCGCAGTTGCGGCTGCGGCGTCAGGGCGAAATCGTTCTCCGGCTGGGCCGTCAAAATGAGCGCCAGTTTGTCCGACAAACTGTTGGTGAACAGGCCGTCCACCGGCGTCCAAAGGTTGAACAGGGTCGCCAGCAAGACAGCCAACCCAAGCGTGCTTGCAAAGACGCGCGCCGGGCGAAGGCTTCCACGGGTGGGGACGCGAGCGGGCGGGATGGGAGGCGCTTCCATAGTCCTGTTGCGTATAATAGTACCTCAACAGGGGACGAAATAGCAAGAGGGAATTTGGAGTTATTTTGGGGTAATTCTCGCGCTTTCGGGAAAGATGCGCACAACCAGGAAGTTTGATAAAATAGGCGCGACCGATGACGCAACTTTCTTTTTAGGAGTATCCTGATGGCAAAAGCAGAAATCTTCGCAGGCAATTGCGGCTTCAATACCGAGGTCGAAGCGAGCATGGACGGGAAAGTCTGTAAATTGAGCATCACCAGCGAATGCGCCGCCATCCGCAAGATGGCCGAAGAATTGACCGAGGTCGATCCCTACCAGGAAATGTCGTTCCGGCGCGCCATGCCCAAAATCCACGCGGCGGGACATAAATATTGCTCGCATACCGCCTGCCCGGTGCCGGTGGGCATCCTCAAGGCGGTGGAGATCGAAGCCAAACTGGCCCTGCCGACCGACGTGACCATCAAGTTGTCGAAGACGAAGAAGGAATAATTGCGCGGCCTTTATGTTATACTTTTGACATGAGCATATCCCTCGAACCCCGAAAAGTGGACTTTGGCGAATTGACCCGCATGTTGGAACAGTATGAGCGTAAGTTCGGCTATTCCACGATTGAATTCTTTCGCCGCTACTCGGACGGCAAACTGGGCGATGACGATGAGTTCATGCTGTGGGCCGGGATTTATCATCTCTATCTCACGTCCCTCCCCATCCGCAAATTCATGCGCGAGGACGCGGCTCTTGCCGGATGAAGATCGGGGATTATTTTTCTGGCATGGAACGCAGCCTGCGCCAGATAAGAGGCGCAGAAATTCATGGTCAAATCACCTGCCTGGCATCGGATGACTACAACGGTCTCGTTCGGTGCCGGGTTTTGTTTTGGGACGAAAGTTATCTCGATATATACGAAGTCGTCAGCACGGAGTTGGGCTATCCGGTCAAAGTTCATTATGCTTACACCTTCATGCAAAAGGGGGAACGCATCTTCCGTTACGACAACGCGCCGCACCACCCTGAAATCCCTACCCATCCCCATCATAAACACGCTGGCGCGCAGGATACTTTGTCCCCTGCACAGGAACCTGCGCTATCGCAAATCTTGAACGAAATCGAAAGATTGTTGTCGAAGCAGGATGAGGCATGAGCCATATCTTCATCAGTTACAGCCACAAAGACAAAAAGTACGTTGAAAAACTCGAAGCGAAACTGCTTGAGGAAGGCTTCAACGTCTGGATCGACCATCGTGTTGACTATGGTACCAAATGGCCTGTTGAGATCCAGAAGGCGCTAGACGAGTGTGACGCCTTTGTTCTGGTTGTAACGAAAAATGCTTTTGAGTCAGAATGGGTGCAAAATGAAGTGGCTCGGGCAAAGAGAAAAGGGAAACCATTTTTTCCACTTTTATTGCAAGGTGATACATGGTTGTCGGTAGAGGCTACACAATATGTAGATGTGACGGATGGTTCGTTACCGCCCCATAAATTCTATGAACGCTTGGAGAAAGTAACACTCAAAAATAAAATTGAAAAAACTGCTCAACCTCCGCAAACCATAAAAACCAAAGTAAGCCAAAAGCCAAATCTCTCCCAAAATGCCGTAAGAGTCATTGGAGCATTAATTGTAGGCCTTGCGGCCATTTTCGGGCTTCCAAAACTCATTAATGTTATTGGCCAAGTTCAGGTTCCAACGCATATTCCTGTTTCTACGCATACAATAACCCTAACGGTAGAAACGCCAAAACCATCGACAGCGACAATGACCTCCACTTCACCACTTCCTAGCCATATTCTAGATGAAAAAGGCGTGCAAATGGTATTTGTGCCTGCTGGGGAATTTATCATGGGAAGCGAAAATGGGGATGATGAAAAGCCGGTCCACACAGTTTATTTGAAATCTTATTACATTGATCAGTATGAAGTGACGAATTCTTTCTACATGACTTGTGTAAACGATGGGGTTTGCAAGTCTCCATCAAATAATTACTATAATAATTCGGCATATAATGATCATCCTGTAGTTAACGTATCTTGGTATATGGCGAATACCTATTGCGAATGGCGTGGCGCACGTTTGCCCACCGAGGCAGAATGGGAGAAGGCCGCCCGCGGCACTGATGGTCAAATATATCCATGGGGTAACAACTTTGATCATGCAATGGCTAACCTTTGTGATAAAAACTGTCCTGTGATTATCGCGGAACCAGATTGGGATGATGGATTCGCTAAAACATCCCCAGTTGGATCGTTTCCTCGTGGTGCTAGTCAATATGGTATTTACGATATGACAGGCAATGTGTGGGAATGGGTAAGTAGTTTATATCGTCCATATCCCTATGATGCTAATGACGGACGCGAGAAAATGGATACAGACAATGATCAGCTAACAGATTCTGACTTACAACGAGTATTGCGTGGAGGCTCGTATTCTGAAAACGATAACAAATATCTCCTTCGTTTATCTTTCCGGTTTCACGTATCCCCTTTTCTTGGTCAAAGTAATTGGGGTTTTCGCTGTGCAAAAGCAGTGACTCCCTAGGAGACTCCCATGACAGACTACGATGCCATTATCCTCATCATCGGCCCCGGCACGAGCATAACAAAGGACAAATTATGACCCAAGTCATCAACCTTACCGAAAAATTCAACCTCTTCACCGAACAATGGCGTCCCAAGATCGCCGGGGAACTGAACGACTCCTACGTCAAACTCGCCAGGGTGCAGGGCGAATTCATCTGGCACCACCACGAGAACGAAGACGAGTTGTTCTTCGTGGTCAAAGGTACGCTGACCATCAAACTACGTGACAAAGACCTGACCCTCCGCGAGGGGGAATTCGTCATCATCCCGCGCGGCGTGGAGCATATGCCGGTGGCAGGGGAAGAAGCCTGGATCATGATGCTGGAGCCGAAGACCACTTCGAATACGGGCAATGTGACGGACGAACACACGGGCGAAGCGGAGTGGATCTAACCGTGAACGAATAGCGGCCAGGGCTGGGGGAATGGCGGCGGCGTTAACTTGCCAGCGCCAACAGCGCCCGGAAGGCAAAATAAATCGTTAGCATGTCGTCGGCGGTGTAGGCCACCTTGCGGTCTTCCACGCGCCGCGCGCCCGGCAGGATGGCGGCTTCGTCGGCCATCTCGGAGCGGGTGAACTCGATCACCATGCGGACGGGGGCGGTCACTTCGAACGGCGCGGGCGCCTGCTTCTGCGCCAGGCGGCTCACGGCGCGCCTGGCGGCTTCTTCGATGAGGGGCTGGGTCTCTTGGGGCGACCGGCATTCGGCCGCCATGCGCCCGGCGGCCGTCTTGACCACAGCCGTTTCCACATCCCCAAAGAATTCCCGCGCTTCGGCGCATACCGTCTGGTCGCCGGAGACCATGATCACCGGCGCGCCGAAATGCCCGCACACCGCCCCGTTCAGCCCGGACTCGCCGAACAGGCGATCGTTGATCCACAGGTTCGCCAGGCGCTCGCTCGACCAGGTATGGTCGAGGATGGCATCCCGCGCGCCGGCGCGGGCGTGATAGCCGACGAACAGCACGCCGTCCACGCCCTGGTCCACGCCCTGCACCATCGAAAGCGGCGAGGGCGCGCCGCAGTTGAGCGCGGCGCGCGGGTCCAGTTCCTCGATGAGGATGTTCCGGCCATAATGGTGGCCGTCCGTAACCATCACGCGGCTGGCGCCTCCCACAAACGCCCCGCGGATGGCGGCGTTCACATCCCCCGTCATCAGGCTGCGGAAGCGGGCGTATTCAGGGTTGTCCGGGTCGACGTGGTCCCAGTGGGTGACGCCGGTAATCCCTTCCATGTCGGCGGCGATCAAAATGTTCATGCAAATTTCTCCTTATTTTTAGTCTGCGCAATCTGCGTCATCTGCGGATCATTTTTTTCGAACTTGTTTGAGAAAACCGGGCGAATGCAACTCCCGTTCCAACAGGAACGAAAAATATCCCTGCATGAGACTTTCCGCTTCAGCCCGCGCCTCGGGGCCGGGCCGCGCGCGCGAGGCCTCGCCATACGTCGAGCGCTGGAAGTGCCGCAGGTATTTCAACGCTTCCAGCGAAATGGACAGCAGGTTGGGCAGGCCCCCTCCACAGCGCGGACAGATGACCCCCCCTGCCACAAAGGAAAAGTACTGCGCTTCCGGCTGCACCTCGCGCTCACAGTTGGCGCACGAAAACAGTTGCGGACGGAAGCCGAGGAAGTCCAGCAGGCGCATTTCGTAGTAGCGCACCGCCAGCCAGGGATCGCTCCCGTTTGCCAGGCGCTTGAGCGTATCGGCCAGCAGGCGGAACAGGCTTGGGTTGGCGCCCTCCTCCTCGTAGACCGAACGGTCGAGCAATTCCACCACGTACGAGGCGGTGCCGGTCAATACCAGGTCTTCGCGCAGGGGCAGGTAGGCCTCCAGGGTATCGGCCTGGGTGACCACCAGCAGGTCGCGCCCGCGGGCCAGTTGCAGTTTGACGCGCGTGAACGGTTCCAGGTGCCCGGCCTTGCGGGAGGTGATCTTGCGCGCCCCCTTGGCAATCGCGCGCACCTTGCCCTGCTCGCGCGTGTACAGCGTCACCAGGCGGTCGGCCTCGCCCCAGTCGGCGTGGCGCAGGACGATGGCATCAGCGCGGATGGAACGGAATTGGGACATGGGGAGGTGAATAGGTAAACAGGTAGAGATGTAGACAGGTAGTGGGGACTATGAGTCCGATAATTTTTCCGGTGTAAACGCGCCCGGCAGCAGTTCGTCCACCGTCGTCTCCTGCACCAGGTTGCCTTCCCCGTCCGCGATCAGCACAACGATATCCAGGCCAAACTCGGCCAGCACCTGGCGGCAGCCGCCGCAAGGCGAGCCGCCGTTCTCGGTCACGACCGCGATGGCCTGGTATTCGCGCTCCCCTTCGGAAACGGCCTTGAAGACCGCCGTCCGCTCGGCGCACATGGTCTGCGGGTAGGCTGCGTTTTCCACGTTGACCCCGGTGAAGATCCGCCCGCTTTTCGTCTTGAGCGCCGCCCCAACCGGATAGCGGGAGTAGGGCGCATACGCATATTGCCGGGCTTCCTTCGCCAGGGCGATCAGGGATTTCTTTTCTTCGTCAGTCAGGTTTGGGGTGGTCATTCTGTCTTTCCTCGGAGGCCGAAAGACGGCGGGCGCGCACGCGGCGGATGCGGCGGCCAGAAACCTGCTCGATGGTCAGGAGCAGGCCCTCGGTCTGGATCGATTCGCCGTTGTGCGGGATGCGTCCAAAGGTATCGTACAAAAATCCGCCCAGCGTGTCCGATTCGATCTTCTGCAGGCGGCCATCCATGATCTCGTTGACGTCGTCCAGGTCGATGCGCGCCTGGAAGATATATTCGCCCGGCCCCACCTGCTCGGCCAGTTCTTCCTCGCTGGAATCGTACTCGTCCTGGATTTCGCCGATGATCTCCTCGATGATGTCTTCCAGCGTTACGATGCCCGCCATGCCGCCATACTCGTCTACCACGACCGCCATGTGGATGCGCTGGGACTGCATTTCGGTCAGCAGGGCGTCGGCTTTCTTGGTGTCGGGGACAAAGTACGCCGGGCGCAGCATTTCGCGCAGGCGCGCCTTTTTCAGGTTATCGCCCATGCCCTGCAGCAGGTCTTTGGCGTACAACAGGCCGATCACGTTGTCGATATCATTTTCGTACACCGGCAGGCGCGAGTGCCCGGATTGCAGGAAAGCCTGTACGGCCTGCGCCAGCGGTGTAGCAACTTCCAGCGCCAACACATCCATGCGCGGCACCATGATCTCGCGCGCCATCGTATCGCCGAACTGGAAGATGGAGTAGATCATCTGGCGCTCTTCGCGCTCCAGCCCGCCTTCTTCCTGCTCGGTTTCGACCCAACTCTTCAACTCGTCTTCGGTCATCTGCGCCGCCGCCGGGGCCGGCCATTGGGAACGCAGCAACAGCACCGGCAGGAAGACCAGCGGAGTCATAAGCAGCACCAGTCCCCTGGCAAACGGCTCCAGGCGCAAGCCCCAGCGTTCCGGTTCGCGCAGGATGCGGCCCTCGACGGTGAACTCGACCACCATCAGGAAAAGCGCCACGAACACCGAAATCCCCAGCAGGACGGCCAACGCGCCTCGGGACTCCCCCGCGGCCTGCGAGGCGAACAACAAGATGATCCCTGCGAAAGCGACGCGCACCAGCGTCTGGCTCAGGCGCAGGGTGGGGCGCAAGCGCGCGTCTTCGACCAGCGCCAGCGTCCGTTCCACGCGCAGGGGCGTTTGTTCGCGCAAGGACAGCAGGCGCAGCGGGCGCAAGTTGAGCAGGCTGACGCGCGCGGCGGCAACCAGCAGGTCAAGTCCGAGCAGGAGGCAGAGGAGCGACAGTCCCCATTCAAGCGGGATCATGTTTCGTCAATTTCCGGATCGCGCGCGCGGGCATCCCCACCACCAGCGTATCATCCGGCACATCCTTGGTCACCACCGCGCCCGCCCCGGTGCGCGAACGTTTGCCAATTTTCAACGGCGCGACCAGCATGGTATCCGAGCCGATGAAGACATCTTCGCCAATTTCGGTGGGGTGCTTCTTCGCGCCGTCGTAATTGCAGGTAATGGTGCCAGCGCCGATGTTCGTGTTGGCGCCGATCTGGGCGTTGCCGATGTACGAGAAATGTCCCATCTTGACGCCCGGGCCAAGCGTGGAATCTTTCACCTCCCCGAAATTACCCATGTGGACATGGTTCATCAGGTGCGCGCCTTTGCGCAGGCGGGCGAACGGCCCGATGTCCACGTCATCTTCGAGCAGCGCGCCTTCCATGACAGACATGAAAACTTTGCAGCGATCCCCGATCCTGGAATTACGGATATGCGCATTCGGTCCAATGGAACAACCCTCGCCGATCTCGCTCGCCCCCTGGATGTAGGTGTTTGGCAGGATGACGGTATCCCGGCCGACTGTCACGCCGGATTCGATATAGGTCGAGGCGGGATCGGTCATGGTCACGCCGGCCAGCATCAGGTCGCGGTTGATGCGCCCGCGCATGGCAGCCTCCGCCTCAGCCAGGTGGACGCGCGTGTTGATGCCGATCGTCTCCAACAGGTCATCGTGAAGCAGCGCCCGGACGGGCAGGTTATCCCTGACTGCCAACTCGACCGTATCGGTCAGGTAATATTCGCCTTTGGGGGAAAGTTGGATGCGATGTAAAGCCTCCCAAAGCCAATCGGCAGGGAAACAGTACGCGCCGACGTTCAATTCCTGGATGGCTTGCTGCTCCGGCGTGGCGACATGTTCCTCGACGATGGCGGCTACCGTGCCATCCTCTTTGCGGAGGATGCGCCCAAACCCGCGCGGGTCTTCGGCAATGACGGTCAACAAGGTCAGCGGGCCGCTGTTTTGCTGCTGCGTTTCGACCAGGCGCTGGAAGGTTTCCGCGCGCAGCAGGGGCATGTCCGCGTAGGTGACGATCACGTAGTCGGTTTTGCCCCTGAGCAGGGATTCGGCTTGCATGACCGCATGTCCCGTGCCAAGTTGCGGTTCCTGCAAAACGCAATCCGCAGAGTCGCCCACAAAATCCGATACCTGCTGCGCGCCATGCCCAACGACCACCACCGGCTTGCCTGTGGAGGCCAGTTCCATAGCGCGCAATGTGTACCAGAGCATGGGCTTCCCGGCGATTGGATGCAAGACCTTGGGCAGGTCCGATTTCATGCGGGTTCCCTGCCCGGCGGCGAGTAGGACGGCGGTTACTTCCATCAAGTCTCCTCAAATAAAAACAAGCCTGCGCTCCGTGGGCAGCGCCGGGCTTGTAAAAGATTAGTGAAAAAGCGAGCACATAAAATGATTGGCTGGGGCGCCTGGATTCGAACCAAGAACCACGGCTCCAAAGGCCGGTGTGTTGCCGTTACACCACGCCCCAAGATTGCCCTTGCGTCTATCAAGCACATGGGCGGGCAAGATTGTATCACAGGGCTGGCAGATGGGCAATATGGTTATGTTTTTTCACCGGGGGCCAAACCCAATTGACGCGCCTGGTCATACGTGATCACGTCCGGGTTGGTAGGCGCATTCCCATGCTTCTGGACGGCCGCATCCCAATAGGCTTCCAATTCACTGGTAGAGATTTTTTTCTTCGATTTCAAGAGCGTCGCAATTTCGTCGGAAGTGCCCTGGGTGACCGGCTCCCGGTATTTTACTTGCTCTTCATCTTCATCCGTAACAATCGGGGCAACGCCCATGGACTTGAGCGCCTTCTCGACCTCGTCCCGCACTGCAAGCATGGCCGACACTGTTTCGAGAATTCTTTCGGTCGTCGCCAGGCCATCGCCGGCCACCAGGAGCGCGTAGGCTGCGTTGACAGGGATGAGCAGCAGGTCGTGGTCGCCGCCTGCAAAGACGTGGTAACTGTCCAGCGTATCCTGGTGGATGAAGCGCGATACTTTCAGCCCGGCGCTGTAGATCGCCATTAGCGCAGAGAGCAGCGAGGCCTCCATGCTGTTGTCTTTCAGGTCCCCGGCGCGCGCCAGCACCCGTCCACGGTCGCTGAGGAGGAAAACCGCCTGCGCGTCGATATCCTGCCGGAAGTTGGCCAGCAGGTTGGAGAGCGTCTGGTGCCGCCCGTCGTCGTCCGGGCTTTCGTCCGGCAGGATGGTGCGTTCCAAGCCCAGCGAACGTTCCACCACATCCAGGAAATCCGTCATCGAGATGGGCTTGTTGAAAACCGCCGCAGCCCCGGCGTTCAGGATGTCCTCCCGCGAGTTGCGGTCGGTCATGCCGGTAATCAGGATCACACGCACGTCCGGGTACTTGACGCGCACTTTGCGCATCAGTTCCACACCGGTGATGCCCGGCAGGCGATAGTCTGCCACGAGCAGGTCTATCTTCCTGCGCGAGGCTTCCAACAGCGCCTCTTCCCCGGAAGGCGCTTCCAGGATCTCCAATTCGTGCGCCAGCGTATCCAACGTGGAATGAAGCAGCCGTATCACTTCACGCTGGTCATCTACCAACAAGATGCAAGGAGCAGACATACAGACAAGCCTCGCAAACCTATTTCACCATCCAGCACGCCACCCAGTGGTCAGGGCCGACCTCGCGAAATTCCGGTTCCTGCTGGGAACAGATTTCCTGCGCAACCGGGCAGCGCGGATGGAAGCGGCAGCCCTGGGGCGGGTTGAGCGGGCTGGGCACATCGCCTTTCAGGATGACGCGCTGGCGCTTGAGGTGTGGATCCGGGATGGGGATGGCGGACATGAGCGCCTGTGTGTATGGATGCAGGGGATTTTTGAACAGCTCGTCGCGCCCGGTCAATTCGACCATCTTGCCCAGGTACATCACCGCCACGCGGTCCGAAATATGCTCTACCACGCTCAGGTTATGCGCAATGAACAGATACGTCAGGCCGAATTCCTGCTGCAAGTCTTTCAGGATGTTGAGCACCTGTGACTGGATGGACACGTCCAGCGCCGAGACCGGTTCGTCGCAGATGATGAACTTGGGACGCAGCGCCAGCGCGCGCGCAATCCCGATGCGCTGGCGTTGGCCGCCGGAAAACTCATGCGGGTAGCGGCGGGCGTGATAATCTTCCAGTCCCACCTTCTTGAGCGTTTCGATCATGATATCGAAGCGTTCTTTGGGCGTGCCGATCTTGTGAATGTGCAAGCCCTCCATCACTGACTCACCGATCGGCACGCGCGGATCGAGCGAAGCGTACGGGTCCTGGAAGATGATCTGCATATCGCGGCGGATGGCTTTCAACTCGTTGCCGCGCAGCGCCAGCACGTCCCGGCCATCGAAGGTCACCTCCCCGGAGGTAGGCTCGATCAAACGCAGCATACTGCGGCCCACGGTCGTCTTGCCGCAGCCCGATTCCCCTACCAGGCCGAGCGTTTCCCCTTTCCTGACCGAAAAACTGACGTTATCCACGGCCTGCACTTGCGCCACCACACGCTGCAACAAACCAGCGCGCACCGGGAAATACTTCACCAGTTGTTTGACTTCTACAAGATATTCTCTGGCAGTTTCACTCATTGGCATTGCTCCAAGGGGGATGTCACGGTGCGAACCTCACGAACCGGCAGCAAGCGGGGCGCGATGCCCGTCTGAATTCTGGTACAGCCAGCAGCGCACTTTGTGGCCTGGCTTCACATCGATCAGCTCCGGGTCGGAATCGGTGCAGATCTTCAGGCCATGCTCCACCATCGCCCGGCAGCGCGGCGCAAAACGGCAGCCCGGCGGCAGGTTCACCAGGTTTGGCACCGAACCGGGGATGACTTCCAGCCGGTCCTTGAGTTTGCCCAGGATCGGGATGGAGCCGATCAAGCCCTGCGTGTAAGGATGCAAGGGCTGGTCGAAGAGCGTACCCACGTCGGTTTGCTCCACGATCTCCCCGGCGTACATCACCGCCACGCGCTCACACATCTCGGCCACCACGCCCAGGTCGTGCGTGATAAGGATGATTGCCGTGCCGGTGTTCTCGCGCAGGTTGCGCATCAGGTCCAAAATCTGCGCCTGGATGGTGACATCCAGGGCCGTGGTCGGCTCGTCGGCGATCAACAGTTCCGGCAGGCAGGCCAGCGCCATGGCGATCATCACGCGCTGCGCCATACCGCCCGACAACTCGTGCGGGTAAGCATCCACGCGCCGCTCGGCGTCTGGGATGCCGACCATCTTGAGCAACTCGATAGCGCGCTTGTAGCCGGCTTCCTTGCCGAAATCCTGGTGGATGCTCAACACTTCGCCGATCTGGTCGCCTACTTTGAAGACCGGGTTCAACGCGGTTTGCGGTTGCTGGAAGATCATCGAAATGCGGTTGCCGCGCACGTGGATCATCTCGCTCTCCGGCAACTTGAGCAGGTCGGCGCCGTCGAACAGGATCTCGCCGGCCTCCACCTTGCCTGGCGCAGAGATCAGGCGCATGACCGAAAGCGAGGTCACGCTCTTGCCGCAGCCTGATTCTCCCACCAGGCCAACCACCTCGCCCGGATAGACCTCGAAGTTCACACCGTCCACGGCCCGTACAGTGCCGTCCTCGGTGTAAAAATAGGTCTTCAAGTTTTTGACTTCCAGTAAGGGTTTCTTTTGGGTCACGGTACGCTCCTCGTCCTGGATTGTTCGAATTATAGCAAAGATTCCGGATTCCGCGCTACGGATTTGGGATGGCTTCTTCGGGCGCGCCGTACAAACCGCCCAGGCCATCCACTATACTGGTGAAAGGATAACGCAGGTTGCGATAGGCGTCATACCGCGTTTCCACATACAGGGGGATCAGGGGAAGTTCCTCCATCAAAATGGATTGGACTTCCACAGCCCGGGCTTGCGCCTGCTCCAGATCACCCGTCCCGCCCCACGCCTCGCACGCCGACTTGAGCCTGCTCCCGCTATAAGCAAACGGATTCTGCCCCGGGGGCGTGAACCAGTCGCACAGGTAAGCCGGGTAGTCGCTCAAGCGCCATCCCAGCACGGCCAGGTCGTACGAACCCGAAGCGTACACCGCGTAAAGGATGGTATCCTGGTCGGTGAACTGCGCTTGTACCTCCAGCCCCAGGGAACCAGCCTGCCGGGCGATGTACGCGGCAGTTTGCGCGCGTAACGCATCTTGCCCGCTTGCGGGCGCCAACAGGGTAAAACCCGGCAAGGCGCTGCCGTCCGGCGCGGTCAGGGTTTTGCCGTCCACGCCCGGCGCGGGTTCCTTTTCCCACGCATAGCCCGCCGATTTCAACAGGCGCACCGCCTCCGCCAGGCGCGCCTGCGCGGAAAGACCAGCGCACGGCATGGACAGGCCATCGGCGCGCCAGGAACCGCCCAGGACGAAGCCGGTCAATGGGAAGGCCTGCCCATCGAGTTCCTGCGCCAGGGATGGAGAATCCAGCATACAGGCCAGCGCCTGGCGCAAGGTCGTCTCGGCCAGGTAGGGATTGGCCTGGTTGAAGGCCAGGAAGCGCGCGCTGCGGCTGCTGTTGCGGCTCACCGTGATGGCCGGGTCGCCCGCCAGTTTTGCAACCACTTCGGGCGACAATCCGTCCGGCGTCAGGATCAGGTCGGCTTCATCGTCCAGCAGCGCCTCCACAGCCTGCGCCTCGTCAGGGTACACGGTATACCTGACCTGGTCGAACCAGGGGTCGCCATAGATTGTCCCCCGGTTGGCCGTGTTCTCGAAGTCGCCTGCGATGCGGCTGGCAAACTTCCAGGCCCCCAGGGTGGGTTCCATGGCGTTGGGCAAGGCGTACAGGGCCGCGCGCGCGGAGGCCAGTTGCGCTTCGTACTTCGCACGGGCTTTGTCGCGCTGGTGGTTGACGCTGTTCAGTTCTTCCTGGATGCCTTCTGCCTGTTTCACGGTCTGTTGGTAGCCCTGGCTGTCTGGGGCCATCTCGTTCAACGAGAGGTTCAAGGCCTCCACCTGGGCCTGCATTTCGGCAGATTGCGCTTCCAGTTCCAGGATGGCAGGGAGCAGGGTTTCGTCTGGCAGCAGGCTGGCGGCCTGGGCAATGCGCGGCTGCCAGTAGGCCTGGTTGAGGATGGGGCCTTGCAGCGCGCCATATTGCCATTCGGCCACAGTGGGCTGGCGCTTGAAATAGAACCTGACCGCATCCTCGCTCAAGGCCTCGGCATGGTCGATCACATCCGATGGATAGGCGCTATTCCAATGCACGCCAAGTTGGAATTGCAAGGCGGTGTTGACCGTAAAGGCCACATCGCTGGCGGTGAGGGGAGAGCCGTCCGTCCAGGCCAGGCCGGGGCGCAAGGTGATGGCGGCGGCGCAGGCGGCAGGGTCACATTCAGGGGCAGGAGGGGCCGATTTGGCGGCGACAGGCTCGAGGCTCAGGGAGAGAGGCGCGAGGGTGTACAGGCGCGGCCAGTAGGCGGCCTGGGTCGCATGGTTCCAGTAGTCCACGCCTGGTTCGTCGAACAAGGCCCATACGTTGGTGGTGGTCACGTCTCCCAATGCAGCAATGCGCAACAGGGGCGCGCGCTGCGGCGGGGACGTCGGCGTGGGCGGGACAGGCGAGGCGGTCGGCGCTTGCTGCGGTGAGGAGGCCATCACCGGCGACAGGCAGGCGGCCAGGGCGAAAGCGGTCAGGCAGAGCGCGGCGCTTTGGAAAGACAGGCGCATGATCGGTCGGTCAGGGCGCGCAGGCGGGGCCGTAATCGAAGGCTTCGAGGTTGCGCAGCGGGCTGGCGGTGGGGTCGAGGCTGAAGCCGCAAAAATCGGGGCGGGCGGCGGCGACCTGGAGACGCAGGTAGAGCGGGATGGCGGGCAGGTCGGCGGCAATGATGGCCTGGGTGGCCTGCCAGGCTTCGAGCCAGGTCGGGTCGTCGGGGAGTTGCTCCGAGGCGCGGCGGCAGGCGGCGTCGAACTCGGCGCTCTTATAGCCGCTGACGTTTGCGCCCACCCAATTGTTGGCGGCGGTTGGGACCTGCGCGCTGGTGTACCAGGCGCAAGGCGGTTGCAGGCCTGGGGCGCTCATGGCGTATTGCGCCAGGTCGAAGGAACGGCCAAACAGGGGGCCGCCGGCGCTCCCTTCGGCGTACAGGTCAACGTAGGAAAGGTAAGTCACGTTCACGCCGATGCCGCACTGGGCCAGGGATTGCGCCAGGATTTCGCTCGACTGGCGGCGCTGGGTGGCCGAACTGGTGACATAGGTGACGGTCAGGGACGTCAGCGGCGGGACGTTCAAGGCGCCCTGGGCCTGGCGGGGGGTGGCGGGGTCGTTGTCCAGGTCTTTCCAGCCGATCTCTTCCAGGATCTGGCTTCCCTGGGCTGGGTTGTACGGATAGGCGACGACCGTGGAGTTGTAAAGTGGGTGGTTGGGTGAGATGTACGCGTTTGGAACGACCGATAGGCCAAAAAGGACCGTGTCCACTACCTGCTGGCGGTCGAGGCACATGGCGATGGCCTGTCGGGTGCGCAAATCATAAAACAGGTCGGGGCGGTCGAGGGGTGGGGATGTGGTGTAACCGTCGTCGTAGGAGGCGGGAGCGATACCGAGCCCCAGCCACTCGACGGTATTGGTGGTGGTTGTCAGCGCCTGCGCCTGTCCATCCTTTTGCATCTGGATCAGCAGGGACAGTTGCCCATCCAGGTTGACGGTGGGATCGAGCAGGTCGCATTTGCCGGCCACCAGGTCGCTGACGGCGACATTCGGGTCGGTAATGATGCGGAAGGTGAGCGTGTCGAAAATAGGCAGATTTTCAGCCGCGCGAAAGTAGCGGATGTTTTTGGTCAATGTCAGGTGGCTGCCTGGTATCCATTCCTGGATGACGTAGGGGCCCCAGCCAATTGGCGCGCGCGAGGCGACGTCGATCTGCGGCAGTTCAGCGGCGCTGAAGGTTTCCCAGGCATGTTTGGGGAGCGGCGACCAGAAATTGGTGTAGTAGGTGGGATCGACGAAACCGGGTTTGCCCCACCATTGCAGGCTGGTCTCGTCAGTGGCTTCGTAGGCCTGGGTGCGGTCGATCAGGTATTTGGAGCCGGGCGTGGCGTTATCGGCTGCCAGCGTGAAGGCGTAGACCGAGTCGGCCGAGGTGAGGGGTTCTCCGTCTGACCAGACCAGGTCTTCCAGCATGGAAAAGTTGACCGTCATCTGGTCCATTTCGAGCGGGCTGGCGCCGTCATAGGCAACGATGCAGTCGTCGCTGCGACAGCCAGCCGGGCGGACGCGCAGTCCGGCCTCCAGGACCGCCAGGTTGCCGTCCGCGTCCAGCACTTCGTCGCCGGGGTTGACGCTGATGCTGTCCAGCACGGCGTCGCCAGCGGCCAGGCTGGGCATCTTTTCGAGGATGACGGGATCGTAGTCATAGCCGATCACGTCCATCGGGCCGTCGTAGATGGCTTCGAGGACGCTGCGGGCGGCGGCGTTCGGTCCGCCCAGGGGGTAGAGGGTATTGGGTTCAGCGCCCAGGCAGATGGTCAGGGAGCGAGGCGGGGCGGGCGTGGGTGTGAGGGGGAGTGTGGGAGCCGCTTGCGGCGTGGGCGTGGCCGCATCCCCTCCAAGAGGAAACTGGCAGGCGGAAAGGAGGAAGAGGAACAGGGTCAAAGCCGACAGGCGGCGCATGTGATTGGTCATGGTCATGCCTTCGTTATGGAAGAGGTAAGATGGGCTTGAGTATGCCACAAAATCGAGATTCCGCCAAAGAGGAAATACAAACCGAACAACAAAACAGGATTCGGAAACAAGTCGTCCGAATCCTGTCTGAGAATCAGGGCAAGTGCGCTGCAAACAACTATTGCGTTCCGCGTAGCCTGGGGTCCAAGGCATCGCGCAAGCCGTCGCCGAGGAAGTTGAAGGCGAACATGGTGATGGCCAACGCTAAGGCGGGGAAGATGGTCTGGTTGGGATAGGAGCGGATGACCGAGGAACCATCCGAGATCATCGAACCCCAGGATGGGGTGGGCGGGTTGACGCCCAAGCCAATGAAGGAGAGGAATGTCTCTGTGGAGATGTAGCCAGGAATAGCCAGGGTCTCTGCTACCACCAATGGGCCGATGATATTCGGCAGAATATGTTTGAACATGATGCGCAGGTTCGACGCGCCAATCGTATGGGCTGCCTCGATAAATTCTTTCTCGCGGATCGAAAGCACCTGCCCGCGCGTGAGGCGCGCCATGGTTTCCCAGGCGGTCAAACCAATGCCAACGAAGATAAAGAACATTCCCCCCATACTTTTATCCAATTCGCTGACGTAATATGCAAATGTTCCTGGTTCGATATCCGAGATCGTCGAGCGGAAGAAGGCCATCAACAAGATGATGAAAAGCAGGCTTGGGAAGGCATAGAGCACATCCACAATGCGCATCATAATGTTGTCTACCCGGCCGCCAAAATACCCGGAAATGCTTCCATACAGGACGCCAATGATCAGGCTGATCAATGGGCCCACAAAGGCTACTGTCAAGGAGACGCGCGAGCCGTAGACGATCCGGCTGAACAGGTCACGCCCGACGTAATCTGCTCCCAACGGGTAATCGTTGGAGATGTTTGCATATGGCCGCATGGTTGGAAAAAGAGACAAGACCCATTCTGGCACCTTGTTCTCATCTGTGAGGATCTGCACTTCAAAAGATTTGATCGCCACGAATGGGGCAAAGAGCGCCATCAGGATGAGGAGCAGGATAATCGTCCCACCGACGACCGCTGCGCGATTCCGCAATAACCGGCGGAAGGCGTCTTGAAACAGACTCTCCCTTTTTTGTGTGAGCGGCATCCCGCCTGCGCTAAAAGTTTTCGATTCTAGATTAACTTGCGCCATGGATGGTCTCCTCTGCACTAATCATATCGGATACGCGGGTCGAGGTAAGCATACGCAATATCAACCAGCAAATTGGCAATGACCAGGAAGACTGCGTAAAGCAAAATCGTGCCCATAATCACCGGATAGTCTCGGTTGGTGATACTGGTCACAAAATATTTTCCCATGCCTGGGATGCCAAAGATCAATTCGGTTACAAACGTGCCCGTCACAAGGGCCGCAAACAGGGGGCCCAGGATCGTAACAACTGGGATCAATGAATTTTTCAAAGCATGGCGGACGATGATGACGCGCTCGTGCAAACCTTTGGCGCGGGCGGTGCGGATATAATCCTCACGAACCGTTTGCAACAGGCTGGCGCGCGTCAGGCGGGCGATCACGGCTGAAGAACCCAATCCCAATGCGATCGAGGGCATGATCGCAAATTTGAAGAAGTCCCAACTTATCGTGGATGGCAGGAACCCAAGCAGGTAAGGTGGTTTTGCCCCCCAACCGCTGACCGGTAGCCACTTCAGGGCTACCCCAAATGTCCATACCAGGATCGGCCCCAGGACAATGACAGGCACAGATACCCCAAAGATAGCAACCCCCATGCCGAAGTAATCCAAGACGGTATTCTGTTTCAATGCTGCCAACACCCCCAGCGGCATCCCTATCAAGACAGCCACGATGAGGGCCATGGTGCCCAGTTGGGCGGAGATCGGCAAATTATCCCGGAAGATGTCATTGACCGTACGACTGCGTGACTTATATGAGGGGCCGAAATTCATCCAGCGAAACCAGACCGAGCCAATTTTGACATTCAGCAGGAAATCATCCATGAGGGAACTGGTCGGTGGGGTGGTCGTGATGTGTGGGATCAAGACGTTGTAGACGTATTGGGTATATTGCATCCATAATGGATCATCCAAATGATAGCGTTCATTCAAGACCTTGATGGTCTCTTCGGGTAATTTCTTCTCGCGAGAGAATGGCCCCCCAGGGACAGCGTGCATCAAACCAAATGTAATGACCGAAACCACCAACACAACTGCCATCATGTAAATCAGGCGACGAGCAATGTAACGACCCATGAAAAACCTCCGGAACTTGACGAATATGAGATGATTGGAGGGGAGCATTTGCTCCCCTCCAATCGAAACGTCAGGCTCGGGTTAGTGGGACAGGATGTCCCACTTCTCGAACTTTTCGTGACCACCAACACCAAAGGTGCGGGTGATGTACGGTTTGGTAACTGTCACGCGTGTATACCAGTAGATCGGGGCCATAGCAGCATCTTCATAGACCAGGATCTGTTCCGCCTCGGCGTACATTTCCAGACGCTTGGCAAGATCGGTCTCGAGTGCAGCAGCCTTGACCAGTTCCTCGAACCGTTCGTTCTTCCACTGGACGCCGCCGGAGGGCTCACCGGCATCATCAACAGCGTTGGCGTTGCCGCCGGAGGCGAAGACCTCACGGATGAAGTTGTTGGCATCCGGGTAGTCCAAGCACCAACCCAGGCGGAAGACCTGTGGTGTATCGAGACTATCGACGGTCTCGAGGTAGACGGCCCATTCCTGGTTGACCAGTTGGACGTCCAGGCCGAGCGTGTCCTTCCACATCTGCTGGATGGCTTCGGCGATCTTCTGGTGGCCGGAATTTGTATTGAACATCAAGGTGATGTCCACATCCGCAACAGTGATGCCCTTCTCGTCCAGGTAGGATTGCAGTTCGGCTTTGGCAGCCTCAGGATCGGACTTGATGCCCAGATCGGGGTGCGAATCCATGGTGGGGGCGGCAGCCAGGCCGGGGCGAGAGAACCATTGCGCGGGTTCCTGGCCACCCTTGGTGACGTTATCGATCAAGCCCTGGCGGTCAATCGCCATGGACAGCGCGCGGCGAACGCGCACGTCATCAACGAAGGGAGCGCGGGTGTTGAAGCCATAGTAGTAGGTGCATTGTACCGGCGCAATGACCAGTTCAGATGACAGGGTCGGGTCAGCCTTGACGCGATCGATGTCAGCCAGCGGGACAGGGGATACATCCATGTTGCCGGCTTCGTATTCGGCGAAGGAAACGGTCTCATCCAGCATCGAGAAGCGGACTTCATCGATCTTGGATACCGGGATCTCGTCGGTGCCAGGCCAGAAGGGATTCTTGACCAGGGTCA
>JBMOMO010000072.1:0-3164 GCA_049324135.1 Chloroflexota bacterium | reverse complement strand
AAGGTGTATGCCCGACTACAAGCCGTGATTTCCACTTGCCGCAAGCAGGAGCGAAATGTCTTCGCCGTCTTGCACAGCCTATTCGCCTATCAGCCAGTCACCCTACTTGCGGGGTAGGCAGTTACGAAAAATCTGAAAAAAATCCGCGAGAATCTGCGTCACAGCGTCCCCTTTGGGGATCTGCGGATGGTTTGACAACCTTTGCGTACACACGTACCATCCCTCAAATGTTCCAAAATCGGATGCCTTACGGTAAAATCCTTCCAGAGATGACAAATTAAGGTACGCGATGAAACAATACACACTTTTCGAGATGGACGAAAAAGAAACGCCCGCCAAAGTGCAGGAGTGGGGAACCTTCAAAGACAGCCTGCGCGCGCCAATTCACAATTGGTTCACTTACCCTGCTGGCTTTTCTTACAAAGCGGTCGAGTCGAGCATCCACGCGCATGGCGTCGAGGCAGGACAAGTCATCTATGATCCTTTCATGGGGTCTGGTACGACAAATTTGGTTGCCAAAAAACTTGGCATCCATTCCTACGGCGTGGAAGCCCATCCCTTTGTCTTCAGGATCGCAAGAACAAAATTGAATTGGGACATTGACAGGGAAGAAATCGCCCTTGCGCTTCGAGAAGTCGAAGCCCAGGTCAAAAGCCAAAAGAGGAATTTCGACGGCACCGACATGCAAGTATTTTTGCAAAGCGAATTTCCTGAACTGGTTTTGAAATGCTATGAAAATAGCACTTTATTAGATTTACTTTTCATCCGTAACGCAATTGTGGATGGCGCTTTTTCGCAACAGGTCAAGGACCTTTTCTTCGTGGGGTTGACCAGTCTCTTGCGCCAGGTCTCCACAGCGGCTACGGGTTGGCCTTATATCGCGCCTAACAAGCAGAAAACAACGTCCCTGAATAAGGATGCACTGTATGAATTTTCCCGCCAGATCAAGAAAATGGCGCATGATATTCGAACCACGATTCTCGAAACAACGCAAGATTACCGAGATTATTTCCACAAACTCTACAACGCGGATTCCCGCCATACGCAAGAGTTGATCCCCGACGCATGCGTTGACCATGTGTTCACCTCCCCGCCCTACCTGAACAATTTCGATTACGCGGACCGAACCCGCCTGGAGTTGTATTTTTGGGGCGAAGCAAAAAATTGGGGCGAGATTTCAGAAAATATCCGCACAAGGTTGATCACCTCCGCCACTACGCAGATTTCCAGGGACGACCCCAGGTACAACCTGTCAGATGGCTTACAAGCAGCCTGCCCGGAGGTGTTCGCATTCTTGCAAAAATCGGTTTCCCGGTTGAGTGAAATCAGGTTGACGCGCGGCGGCAAAAAAAGTTACGATCACCTGGTATCGGGTTACTTCAACGATATGTTCCAAATCATATCCGAAGTGTACAGGGTATTGAAACCTGGAACAAAGGCTGTTTTTGTGCTTGGCGACTCTGCGCCTTATGGCGTTCACATTCCTACCGATGACCTGATCGGGAAAATCGGTTTGGGTATCGGTTTTTCGGATTATCGTATCGATGTTTTGAGGGAACGCGGCGGCAAGTGGAAAGATAATCCGCAAAGGCACGACGTTTGTCTTCATGAATCTATCGTTATATTAATCAAATGAACCACCTCTGGTCCCCCTGGCGTATGGAATATATCGAAAACCACGAAAAAGAAGATGGCTGCGTGTTCTGCATCGCGCAAGCCCAGGCCGACGGCCCCGGAAACCTGATCGCGTATCGCGGACGGCGCGCCTACGTCATCCTCAACCGCTACCCCTACACCAGCGGGCATGTGATGGTGGTGCCGTTCGACCACCAGCCCACGCTGGAAGACCTGGACGCGGAAACGCGCGCCGAAATGATGGAACTGACCGCGCGCGCCATGACCGTGCTGCGCCAGACCTACCACCCGCAGGCCTTCAACATGGGCGCCAACATCGGCGAGGCGGCCGGCGCGGGCGTGCTGGGGCATGTCCACATCCACATCGTCCCGCGCTGGGCCGGCGATACCAACTTCATGTCCTCGCTGGCGTACACGCGCGTCCTTCCCGAAGCGCTGGAGGATACGTACAAGCGGATCAAAGGCGGTTTCCTGCAAGAATAAATTTACTGTCAACTTTGGAGGTATGATGCGCAAACGACTCCTTTGGATTGTGTCGCTGAACCTGATCCTTTCGATGACATTCGCCGGTTGCAGCCTCGCGCAATCCGACCCGCCCGCCTCCGCCTCCCCCCAGCCTGCCCGGCCGACCCGGACTCCCCTCCCGCCTACAGCCACTCCCGTCCCCACCCCGCAGCCCACCCTGCCCCCCGTCCTGCTTGGCCCGGACGAGCAGGACTTCCCCCCCAACTACAACCCGCTGACCGGCCAACCGGTCGCCGACCCGTCCCTGCTCGAACTGCCGGCGCTGCTGGTCTCGATCTCCAACTTCCCGGCAACGGCGCGCCCGCAGGCGGGACTGTCCTTTGCGCCGCTGGTGTTCCAGTTTTCCATCACCGAGGGCGCAGACCGTTTCCTGGCGGCCTACTATGGCGGCTTCCCGTACCCTGAAACCCCGGTCAACGGGGATTGCGAGGTGCGCCAGGGGGCCTTCATGCAAAGCAACACCTTGCTCGGCAACCGCGTCTGGCTGGATGTTGACCGCGACGGCGCGCAAGAGCCGGGCGAACCCGGCGTCGGCGGCGTCTGTGTGCGCCTGTACGATGCGAATGGAAGCCTGCTCGAAGAGACCAGCACCGATTCGAACGGCTACTTTGCTTTCAACGTCCAGGCGGGCGGGGAATACCTGCTCGGCTTCCAGGAACCGCCCAGCATGACGTTCACCGTCGCCAATCGCGAGGATGAAGACCGGGACAGCGACGCAGACCCCGGGTCCGGGAAGACCGCGCGCATCCCCGTCCAGGCCGATACGCGCCGCTGGGACGCCGGCCTGGTCCTGGACGAGCCGGTCTCCCCATCCAGCGCCGACCTGCCCAAAGCGGAGGTCGGGCCGGTGCGCTCGGGGCGGCTGTTGTACGGTCACATCGCCGGCTTCTTCCAGGATTCCTGCCTGATCTATGCCTTTGCCTCCAAGGAAGTGCTGGAACTGATCCCAAAATGTTCCTTCGTGGCGCACCAGGACGCGGGCGGCGGCTCGATGCTGGAGATCA
>JBMOMO010000071.1:0-3180 GCA_049324135.1 Chloroflexota bacterium | reverse complement strand
CGCCGCCGCAATCAGCGCCTCCACCATCGGCTCGGATGCCCCCCATTTGAACTTCGTCTCGACCCAGCGCGTGGTGACCTGGCCGTTTTTGAAATCTTTGTGCGCCAGCAAGGCCCCCATGAAGTCGATGTTGGTGGTCACGCCGTGGACGATGAACTCGCGCAGCGCGGCCTGCATGCGCTGGATGGCCGCCTCGCGGTTCTCGGCATGGACGATCAGCTTGGCCAGCATCGGGTCGTAGAAGTGCGTCACCTCGTCGCCCGCGCGGAAGCCCGCGTCCACGCGGATGCCGGGTCCGCGCGGTTCGATGAATTGCAGCAGTTTGCCCGTGCTGGGCAGGAATCCGCCCGCGGGGTCTTCGGCGTAGACGCGGCACTCGATGGCATGTCCGCGCTGGTGGAAGTTGCTTTGCGTAAAGGGGAACGGCTCGCCCGCCGCGATACGCAGCTGCCACTGGACGAGGTCGAGTCCTGCCACGAGTTCGGTGATGGGGTGCTCGACTTGCAGGCGGGTGTTCATTTCAAGAAAGAAGAAAGAGGAAAGATTGGGGTCGAAGATAAACTCGACCGTGCCGGCATTGAAGTAATTAACAGCCTTGGCAGCTTTCACCGCCGCCTCGCCCATCTGGGCGCGCAACTCAGGCGTGAGCAAAGGCGAGGGTGTCTCTTCTATTATTTTCTGGTGCCGCCGCTGCACGGAACATTCACGCTCGAAGAGGTGGAGGAGATTTCCGTGCTGGTCGCCAAAGACCTGGAATTCGATGTGGTGTGCGTTGGGAAGATATTTCTCGATCAGCAGACGCTCGTCGCCGAAAGCATGGAGCGCTTCGCGCCGCGCCCCCTGGATGGATTCCGTCAAATCGGATTCGCCTTCGACCACGCGCATACCCTTGCCCCCGCCGCCCGCCGCCGCCTTGACCAGCACGGGATAGCCGATCTCCTGCGCGGCTTTTCTGAAATCATCATCGCTTTCAAGCCCCTCGAAGCCAGGCACGGTCGGCACGCCCGCCGCCTTCATGCGAATCTTCGACGCGGCCTTGTCGCCCATTGCGCGGATCGAGTCCGCTGAAGGGCCGATAAAGCTCAATTTGGCGGAATCAACCGCGGCGGCGAAGGTTGGGTTTTCCGAGAGGAAGCCATAGCCCGGGTGGACCGCATCCGCTTTCGCGTCGAGGGCGGCCTGGATGATCTTATCCGCGTTCAAATAGGAGTCGCGCGGCGCGGCCCCGCCCAGCAGGACGGCCTCATCCGCCATCTGCACGTGCAGCGCATTTTTATCGGCCTCGGAGTAGACGGCCACACTCTTCACACCCAACTCGCGGCAGGCGCGGATGAGGCGGACGGCGATCTCGCCGCGATTGGCAATCAGGATTTTCTTGAACATGCGGAGCGCTTCCCTGGCGAATGGAGTCGGCTTGCGCGTCAATTTTATCGTGAATATGGGGGAATAGAGGACCTCATGCTATACTTGAAGCATGAAATCCAAACCCGCCGCACCCGTCCAAGCCCGCTGGTTTTCAGAAAATCCCGACAAAGCCTGGGGCGAAAAGTTCTTCCTGATTTACACGCCGATCTGGATCTTCCAGACCTTTCTGGCAACCGTGCTGGGCTACGGGAAGACGATGGGCGATTTCGTTTCGATCCTTTATTCCCTGCTGGTGGCGGGACCGTTCCTGGTCGTCCCGTTTCTGATCTACAAGGAAGCCCGGGCGGGCAAGCCTTGGTATCAGACCTATTGGTTCAAGGCGAATGTCTACATCGCCATTTTCTCCCTGATCGGCAATTATTACGGCAGCGAATATTTCTTCGACGTGCTGGGCATGGTGTACAGTTACCCCAACCTGCACTGGACCTTCGACGCGTCGCTGGTGGGCACGGGCGTGCAGCACACGCCGGTCATGATGTACATCCTGACCCACGCCTACTTCATGACCTATCACACCACCGCCATGGTCGTGCTGCGCCGCCTGCGCACCTCGCGCCTGGGACAGTCCTCGGCCTGGGTCTTCCCCATTGCGATCTTCGCCGCGGCCTATTTCTGGGCCTGGATGGAAACCTTCGCGATGGCCAACCCTGCGCTGGCCGAGGTCTTCTACTACAAGGACCTGGAGCGCATGTTGTCCATCGGTTCGATCACCTACTCGTGCTTCTTCATCACCAGCTTCCCGATCTTCCACTGGCTGGACGAAAAACGAAACGATAACTGGAGCCTGGTCCAGACCGCCGCCGCCAGCCTCTCGGCCAGCATGTTGACCTTCTTCCTGCTCGACCTGTGGACGAAGTACATCGGGCCGATCTAAAGTTGGCGGGTTGCCAACCCGCCCCACGAGATGGATGCAAAACGGGAGCCGCGACTGGCTCCCGTTTTTTGTCGAAGCCTTGCAGCTTACGAACTCCTCGACTCAGGCTTGGGCAGCTGCGGGATGATCCAGTTGATCAACGCGCGCGGCGAGCGGGTCTGCATGTAGATCGTGCCGGGACCCATCAACTCGACCACCAGTCCCTCGCCGCTGAACAGCGTGGACTTGAATCCGCCCACGGTCCTGGGCTGCACGGTCATGTTCCCGCTGAAGGCCACCAGGTGCGAGGTGTCGACCACGTATTTCTCCCCCGCGCCGAGCGTGCGCTCGAAGATCGCGCCGTAGGAGGAGACCAGCAGTTTGCCCGTGCCGCTGGCTTCGAGCATGGAGAGTCCCTCGGCTGACATGAAGGCCTTCATGCTGATCTTGGCGGTCAGTTCCACGCCGTTCTCGGAGGCCACGTAGGAACCGGCCTGGAGCATGACCATCTCGCCCTTCATTTCGATCAGCATCATGTCACCGGGCAGTTCGGGGGCCAGGGTCACTTCTCCGCCCGCGGACGAAGCCTGGAAGAAGTTCTGGAAGAAGGACTCCCCGCCCAGCACGGCGCGCCCAAGCGACTTGAGGAAGCCGCCCTCGGCCTTGGTCTCGATGGCGACGCCATCGCTCATGCTGACCATAGCGCCCGCCTCCGCGCGGATGCGTTCGTTGGGGGATAGTTTGGCCACAGCCAGTGAATAGGATGGACGATGTTCGATCTCGATTTCCATGATTTGATCCTTTCGGGGAATGGATGACGACAGGCACAGTATAGCCCCAGCCGGGCGCAAAGGGCAATTCCCACGAAAGTCCCGCAGTTCCCGCGCGCCTCCAAAATGATA
>JBMOMO010000070.1:0-23856 GCA_049324135.1 Chloroflexota bacterium | reverse complement strand
TCTGGTTCCCCATGCTGGCGCGCGATTTTTTCAAACTGGCGAATGAGCGGGTTGCCGAATGAAAGCCCGTTTTTTCTACGGTGTGTACGGCGCGGCCAACCTGGGCCTGGTTCTGTATGGCTTGCTGTCGCTGGTAAATCCACAGGTTCTGACCGATTCCTTTGCAGCGCACGTATATTCATTTCCACCAGGCGCTTCGACGGCGCTCACCTACCTGGCGGCGCTCTATCGCCTGCTCGGTTTTTTTAACCTTTTGGCAGGCAGCCTGGGACTCTGGCTTTTGTGGCAGCATAGGCGCAATCCACAGCCTTGGCTGGAACGAACCGTGATAATGGTTTCACTCCTGGCCTACCTGGCCCCGGTAATTTTCGATAACACCGTCGGGCATATTGGCTTCTTCGAGATTCTTGAACATCTGCTGTTTATCGCCATGCTTGCGGTTGGGATGTTTCATTTGTCAAAAAGGATGGATGATGATGGAAAAGACAAACATTCAAATGGCTGACGCAAACTGGAAAAGCATCTACCGGCTCGGCGCTTTTGCCGCGCTGCTGGCGGTTTTGTTTGCCGTGCTGGAAATCCTGATTACGTTTCTCCCCGGCGGCGAGCGCGTTTCTCCAGAATTGCTCACCGTCCCGCTCTGGTTCGAACGCTTGCAGGCAAATCCGCTGCTCGAATTACGAAACCTGGGCCTGATTAACATTTTCCTGACCTCTTTCGGGCTGTTGCTCTTGTTTGCCCTGTTTGCCGCGCATCGCAAGGTCAATCCCGGTTGGGCAGGGTTGTCCCTGGTTATTTCTGCCATTGGCGGAGCGGTTTTCTTCGCCACCAACCGCTGTTTTTCCATGTTGGCACTCAGCAACCGCTATGCCGCTGCCACTGACGAGGCCCAACGCGCCGCCCTGGTCGCTGCGGGTGAAGCCATGCTGGCCGTCGGGGAGAGCCATACGCCTGGCACCTTCCTGGCTTTCTCCCTGAGCCTGATTGCCAGTTTGCTGATGACCTGGGTCATGCTGCGCGGTGGGGTCTTCAGCCGGGCTGCCGCTTATACCGGAATGGTAGCGTTTGGTTTCCTGCTGGTCTTTGAAATCCTGTCCGATTTCGTCCCGACCCTGTTCGATGCCGCCATGATTTTCGCCATGATTGGCGGGATCGCCAGCCTGGTCTGGTACAGCATGGTCGCCCGGCAATTGTTACAATTGGCAAAATAAGGAGTCCGCATGACTGAAAAAATCCTCGTTACTTACGCTACCCGCTATGGTTCGACACAGGCGGTTGCCGAAGCAATTGAGGTGGCGCTTCGGCAATCGGGACTTGCTGTAGATATGATGCCGTTGAAAGATGTGAGCGCGCTGACCGCCTACAATGCAGTGGTGTTGGGCGCGCCTCTTTTCATGTTCCACTGGCATAAAGATGCCCTCAACTTCCTGGCAAGGCACCGTAAAGTGCTTCTTGAACGCCCTGTAGCAGTTTTTGCGCTTGGTCCAACCCATGTCCCGCATGATGAAGAAGAATGGCGGGATTCACGCAAACAACTTGACCAGGAACTGGCTAAGTTTCCCTGGTTCAAGCCTGTTGCGATTCAAATGTTTGGCGGCAAATACGATCCGGCTAGCCTGCGCTTTCCACTCAACCTGATGGCCGGAAACGAACCCGCCAGCGACATCCGTGACTGGGACGCGATTCGCGCCTGGGCTGAAGACATTCCTTCGAAATTGGTAGGGAGACTTTCCAAACACTATGAAAACATTTCAACCTTTCCTGACGCGTAATCTTTCCGCAGTTTCTACCCTTTCCACCGTTATAGCCGGATTGATGGCCGCGCTCTCTTTGGCCGGGCTGCTTTTTCCGTTGGAAATCTATCCCAGCGAGGACTTGCGCCAATCTTTCCTCGCCAACGATGTCGTCAATCTGGTCATTGGCCTGCCCATCCTGCTCGGCATGTTGTGGTTATTCCGCCGCGAGAACTTATTGGGCCTGCTGGGTCTGCCCGGCGCGTTGTTTTATGTAACCTACAACGCCATCGCCTATGCTGCCGCCATGCCGCTCACCTGGCCTTTTTTCGTCCATTTGGGATTGGCGGTCTTGAGCGCAGTTGCCATCTTCGGGCTGTTCTCCAGCCTGGACGGGACAGCGGTACAGGCGCGGTTGCAAGGCCGTGTCGCGGAACGATTCGGAGGCGGCGTCTTGATCGGCCTGGGGGCCTTGTTCTTCCTGCGCGCAGTGGGGGAATTCTTCGACGGCGCGGCCAATTGGGCGGCGTTTGGCGTGTTGGTCGCTGATGCGCTGACCACTCCCTTTTGGATTCTCGGCGGTCTGGCCTTGTGGCGCAAACAGCCGCTCGGCTACCTAAGCGGGGCAGGGCTGCTCTTCCAGGCCAGCATGTTGTTCGTCGGCTTGCTCGTCTTTTTCATTTTGCAGCCCTTCGTGGCGGGCGTGCCTTTTCCATTGGCGGATTTTCTTGTCATCCTGGTCATGGGGTTGATTGTGTTTGTCCCGTTTGGGTTGTTTGTGTACGGGGTGGTTTCATTAGCCAATCATGCAGACTGACATATACATGGAAAACGCCGTCAAAAAAGAATGCTGGTCGTGAAATGCAAATAGCAATTATTTTTCCCAGGCTTCATCCACAACCGGATTGCGAGCAAAGAACATCAGGCGCGTTTTTGGCGAAACCCGATTAAAGGGGCAGGCAAAATTCATGCACTGGTTGCATAGCCCATAACGCATCGAAACACCCATGACAAGCATAAAGGCCGTAAAAACCACCAGCAAAATCCAATTCGCGCTGAAAACCAAAAAAGCCAGCGGATAAGCCGCTACCAGTCCAATCCCGGAAAGAAAGAAGAATTTCTCACCAGTGTTCATCGGCCCAGGTCTATATCTCCACAATTTGGGTGAGCCGTAGTTGGCCCAGCATTGCAACGTTTTTGTTGTTGGCTCGGCATAGTGCGGACAATGCGAACACATTACGCGGATTTCCAGAAATCCAAAAAAGCCAAGGATAATCCCAATCCACGGAAGCAAGAGCCAGGCATTGACCTGGGCAATACCTATCCCGCCAGTAATAAATGGTGGGAAGGCTATCAATAGAAATCTCAACAAGTCTCTGCCATTAAAATGACAATGAACTTTGTTTTGTAAAGTGCAACCTGAGCAGTCAATCTCAATACATGTAGCAATTGGGTGATTGGGGACAAGAAAATATTTTTTCATTTTTTATATTCCCTTGTAATAGACAAAACTTATTTCTCTGCCGTTCCCATATTTTAATCCATTTTGCATGAAAATTATTTCTTGCTATTGACTAAAAAGTCAGTCGATGCTAGAATACCCTTATCAATGACTGACTTTTTAGTCGTAAAAAAAGGAGAAAACATGCCACGCACCAAAACCCAGACCGAACAAATCCGCGCCGAGAGCCGAGAAAAAATCATCGCCACCGCCCGCCGCCTGTTTGCCGAACGCGGTTTCGATGGCTGTAACGTCTCGGAAATTGCCAAACAAGCCGGGATGAGCCAGGGCAACCTCTACTGGCATTTCCCCTCCAAAGAAGCCATTTTCCAGGCCGTGCTGACGGAAGGCTTCCAGGCAATTGGCGGGACGATGGCCGAGGTCGCTACGAGAGCAGGCAGCGGGTTGGAAAAGTTCGACCATTTCCTTGGGGCTTTCCTCACGCTGACCAGGGAAGAGGGCGGCGACGAGTTCGTGACCATCATGATCACTTTTCTTGGCCAGGGAGGCGTCGGGAAATTTGCCGAGTTCGGCATCTCCACCGAGCAAGTTGGTTCGGGGTATCACCAGGCCCTGAATACCATCTTCGCCCAGGGCCAGGCAGATGGCAGTTTTCGCGCCGATCTGGAACCGAACCTGCTGACCACCTTTTTCTTTTCGTTCGTCAACGGGCTGATGCTTATGTATCCACGCGAATGGCGCGACATTCCTGATGAAGTCATTCGTGAAGCGTTGTTACGCCTTCTGGGCACGGAGTGAATTTGCCATGTTTAAAAACATTTTCCTTATCATCAAACGCCACCCGGTTTGGGCGTATTTTATTTTGACGATTCTGGTCTCGTGGGGCGGCGTGTTCCTGGCGGCAGGCGGCATGCAGGGATTTCCGGCCAACGCACAGGAAATCCAGTCCCTGCTTCCTGTGGTGGTTCCAATGCTGGCAGTTGGGCCAATCTTTTCAGGCGTCCTACTCACCGCGTTGTTGGATGGGCGCGCCGGCTTGCGCGAGTTCGCCGCGCGGCTGCTGCGCTGGTGGGTGGGGCTGCGCTGGTATGCCATCGCGCTGCTGCTCACCCCTTTGCTGGCTGCGCTGACTCTTGGCGTGCTGTCGCTGTTTTCCGCTGTCTTTGCGCCAGGCATCCTGACTTCGGGGGATAAAACCATGCTGGTTATTTCCGCGCTGGCAGCGGGATTGGTGGCAGGCTTGTTCGAGGAACCCGGCTGGACGGGCTTCGTCACCCCCAAATTGCGACAACGCTACGGCTTGTTTACAGCCGGGTTGCTCATCGGTTTGATGTGGGGCTTCTGGCACCTGATTGTGGCGGTCTGGGGCAGCGGCACGGCTACGGGTGAGTTTTCCGCGCTACTGTTCCTGCCGCAGTTCTTCTTTTATGCCGCCGTGCTGCCCGCCTACCGTATCTTGATGACCTGGGTCTACGACGGCACCGGCAGCCTGTTGGTCGCCATCCTGATGCACTACAGCCTGACCGGCAACGTGCTGTTTATTTTCATGCCGCTGGCAATCCCTGAACTGCCCCTACTCGCCTGGTACGTTGCGCTGGCTGCCGGTCTGTGGGGCCTGGTGGGTGTGCTGGCTCTTTCCAAAAAAAGGAATCAACCCAAATGACCACAAAACCTTCAGGCGGCGGAATGCCCCCAGCCGTCAATCGCCTATTCAACTTCATTTTGCGCTCACCCCTGCACGGCATCCTGAGCAAAAACGGCTCTCATCAGATTAGTGGGAGAAAATTACCCGCTTTCTTGGTTGCGCTAAAACCATACCCACCTATGCCCAAAATGAATGATTTTTGTCAGATGTGGGCAAATATGGATAGCATGGAAAATATCTGCTCCATTTTCCCCACTAATCTGAGGAGAACCGCAAAAACTTCCTGCTGATTACCTTCACCGGGCGAAAAAGCGGTAAAGTGTTTACCACGCCAGTCAGTTACTCGCAGGATGGCAGCACCCTCCACATTTTCTCGCACGCGAACTGGTGGAAAAACCTGCGCCGCGATACCCCAATCACGCTGCGCTTGCGCGGCAAAGACGTGCAAGGACTGCCCCAAGCGGTTGCCGAAGACAAACAAGCCGTAGCCGCCGGCCAGCAGCAATTCGCCGCGCAGTGAGCCTTTGCGCGCTAAAAGCAGGCCGATGAACAAGAGCGGAATGCCGACCAGCAGGGTGGCGGCATCCTGCCCGATGGCCTGGGCCGCGTAAGAAACCGTATCGTTGCGATACAGGCCGAGCCCGAACAGTTCGAAGGTTTCGCCATACAGGGTGGTGACTTCGGAGGCGCTGCCCGGCCTTTGCCAGAAGATACCGGCCCCAGCGGCCAGCAAGGCCAGCAGCAGGATCGGGTAAGTCAGTTTGATGACAATCGCGCTTGTTTTCATTTTGCAATCTCCGTTTGGCCGCTCTGTTTGGCGAAAGCGGCGAAGTAATTCCAGGTGAAGAAACAGACGCCCAGGTAGATGACCGTAAAAGCAACCGTCGGGATGGGTTCCTGAAGCCGTCCGGCGAACCAGTCCATGTAATCGGCGACCAGGAAACTGGTCATCAGGGTGATGGCCTTGATCAGGAAAATGCCGGTCAGGGCCGCGCCCCAAGGTTGTCGCCGCCAGAGCCAGACCCCGGTCAGGATGGAGAGCGGGGCGATCAGGGCCATATCCAACACCATGAAGGGTGTCCCGCCAGAAAGCGTATCGCTGGGGATGCGTCCCAAAATAATGGGGAGTTCGATGGCGTACAGCACCAGCCCGGTAAAGACCAGGAAGCCAGCGGTGACGCGGCGTAAGGGCATCTCGCGGGTGGCTTCGGCCAGTCTGCTAACATCCAATCTGGAGAGCAGCGAGACGACCACCATGCAACTCAAGCCAAAGATCGCCACATACGCCAGGAAGAAGACGGTGTACAGACGGTCAAAAGCGTAGTTGGCGTAGGCGTAGCCGAGATAAACAACCAGGGCAATCCAGGCCATGCGGGCCACCAGGCTGCCGCGTCGGGCCAGCCAGATGCACAGGCCTAGCAATATGACGCTGATCAGTGAGACGACATCGGCGGTGATGGTGCCGGTGGCGTAGCGCGGGTCAACGATACTGTCATAGAAACCAGGGACAAAGACCCCGGCCCCGGCGGCGGCCAACGTCAGTAAGCCGATCAGCAGGGTGAAGAATTCTTCCAGGCGGACGGGCTGGGGAGAATATGTATGTTTCATAGAGCATTTTCCTTTTTTATCGCTGTGCGTTTAGTGAACAATGTTTACCTTAGATTAAAAAAATATCATTTCTTGATAAAGACAGTTTTGACCATTTCCAGAACTTCCACGCTGACGGCTTCAAACTCATCCTGGCATTTGCTCATCATCGTCAAATTGAGCAGGGAGATGCCATGCACGGTGAACCAGGAGAGCAGCGCCAGGTGCAGGGGGGTGTAACCTTCGGGCAGTTCGAATTCGCCGGCGGCTACGGCTGCGTCAACAAAGCGCAGTAATTCAATGAAATTGGGATGCTGCTTGAACTCCTCCAGGCTGGCGGGCCCGGTTTCGGTGGTGCTCATAATCAACTGGTAGTATTCGGGATACTGGCTGGCAAAGCGGATGTAGTTGCGACCCGAATGAACGTACAGATCGGCCAGGGAGGTCATCCCGGCGGGCGGCGGTTCCGGCTCGAAGGCGGCCATCATTTGCCAGGCTTCCTGGCGCAGGGCCTCGACGATGGCATCCTTGCTGTCGAAATACTTGTACAGCGCGGCTGGGGAGTAGTCCGCTTTTTCGGCCAGGGTGCGCATCGAAATGCCGTCCAGCCCCTCGCTCAGCAGAATACTGCGGGCGGTGTCGAGGATTTTTTGGCGGGTCAGGTCGTGGCGGCGATCGCGGGGGGATGGTTTCATAAGTGTACTGTGAACAACGTTCACTTATTTTACTTCGTTATTTTTTAACCGTCAAGAGGCCGGCGGCTGTTTCAGGCTTTGGACACCCGTCATCACCAATCGCTGGAATATTGCATTCATTTGCGCTGGTGGGTAGGGCATTTTGTTATCGAGCCACCACTTGAGCAGGACGAGCAGACTCCCCGCCAGCGAGCAGGCCAGCACCGGTAACGGAGCCAGGCTCTCGTCCGCGGCGAAGCCTAATTCCCGCAGGCGCGTTTCGATTTTTTCGCTCAGGGCAGTGTGACCGTCCTTGATGAGCAGTTCAAATCCAGTTCCCCACAATAAAGTTCGATAGATTTCATAATGTCCGCGGGCGTGCTCGAACAGCATGACCGTCTCGAAGGTGAGTTGCCCTGTGCTGTCGCATTAAATCTGCTGGACAAGCATTTCCAGCAGGTGTTCAAAGCCGCCCATCAGCAGGGCGTCTTTGTTTTCGTAGTGGGCGTAGAAGGTCGAGCGGCCCACGTCCGCCCGTTCGACGATGTCCTGCACGCTGATCTGGTCGTAATGCCGGGTTTCGATCAATTCCAACAGGGCGTGGATGAGCAGTTCACGGGTGCGGCGCGCGCGGCGGTCGGTTTCGTTCATGGGAACTCGCATTTCGGGACACTGAGCGGCGAATGTCCATTAACGGACATTCCGGCAGGGTTGTGGATTGCTGGGGGATGGGTATCTCCATAGAATTGAGGATGAAACTTAAAAAAAGAAATGGAGAATGATTAATGAATGAGTATACCCCGCTCGCAAGGATAAAACAAATGGGTGTTGGGCTGGCTTTCCTGCTCTACCCGCTCTTGGCCGGGATCGCTTTCGCGGTTCACCCCAACCTGCTCAGCCTGGGCCTCAGCCATGATGTGAACGAAAAGATCGCCGAATTCCATGGCAACAGCCTGCTGCACTTCGGGCATGTTTTGATGCTCTTGGGCGCGCCGCTGCTGGTTGTGATCGCTGTCCATTTGATGAACTTGATGGAAAAGAAAGCCGCCTGGTGGGGATTCCTGGGCGGCGTGCTGGCAGTCTTCGGCGCAGTCATCCTGGCTGCCGATAAAGGCGCTTTGTGCCTCGTCCCCAGCGCTTTCGATACCCTGCCCGAGGCCGATTTTCGCAGCCTGGCGCCGGGGATTGCAGCGATGTTCCAGTACCGGGGCTGGCTGGGGCTTTTGTGGCTGCTGCCGCTCTTGCCGTTGGGATTCATCCTCCAGACGATGGGCTTGGTACGCTCGAACCTGATTCCGCGCTGGCAGAGCATCCCCATGCTGGTTGGCTCGCTTTTGATGGCAAACCCGGACATTGACCTGATCGGCCTGGTTGCGACCATTTTCCTGGCAATCGGCTTTTTCCCCTATGCGTTCCAATTGTTTCGTTCTGCAAATTCAAGGAGTGAGAAATGATTCCGGCAAATGAATGGTGGGCTGTCTTGCAACACTACAATGAAGCGATTTTCCCGGCCCAAATCGCGCTGTATCTGCTTGCGGCGGGCGTGGTGGGAATTTTCATCTGGAAACCCGGCGAAGTTGCCAGCCGGCTGGCGAAAGGTTTCTTTGCGCTGGCCTTCGGCTGGATTGGCGTGGTGTTTTTCCTGGCTTTGGGCCAGGAACTCCCGGCGCACAATGCCCAGGCTTTCCTGTTCCTGTCCCTGGCCGGGCTGTTCGCCCTTGATTTGGTCACAAATACCAGCCTCTTCAGGATGCCAGATGATGGCTGGCGCAAAACCGCCACGTTGACCGGGTTTGCGCTGGCGCTGGCTTATCCGCTGGTTGGACTGCTGATGGGGCGCCCGTTTTCAGGCTGGATCATCCCCGGCGCGTTTCCCTGTCCCACCACGGCCCTGGCTTTGGTCTTCATGGCGACAACCCGCCCACGAAAGCACCGCTGGCTGTACCTGGTAACAATGGGATTGCTCTCGCTGTGGGCGATTCCTTTTCCGATCCTGATCCAGATTCCACAATTCGGGGCCTACGAGGATGGCATCATGTTGGTGCTGGGAGTCTATGCCCTGCTTGGTTCGCGGATTACTTCATCCGGGCCAAAGCCATCGTTATAGAGATTCTCGGCACGCTCTTTAATCCCCAGCAGGCACTTGCGCATCATCGGCAGGTCGCCAAACTCGACCAGCAGGTTGAACAGGGCGGCAGGCGAGTTCCAGTGATATTTCATACGAATGCGCGTCACCAGCCGGGTGCGATTTTCCCCATTCGGGTAGAGGCCCCAAAACCAGGTGGTGTCGCCTTCCTGGTCGTTCCACAGGATCCACTCGTTTTCCTTGAATTCTTTGACGTAAACCCCGTATTGCCCATCGGGACTCATCGGAATCAACTGACCGGGGTAGATTTGCTGGTGCTCCGGCAGGAGTTGGCGCGCGCTGGGGCGGGCCAGGTTATCGAGCAAGTCATAACTGTACCAGCCGGCGCGGTTCATCCCGATTTGGACAATCCAGGGATAGATGGCTGCGGGCGGCGCGTGGACGGTGACGCCGCGCGTGGCATCGAACGAGGGCGCCAGGACATCCTCGTCGCCGGGCATGGCGCGGGTGAGTTCTGCCTCCGTCGCGCCCCAGCGCAGTTGCCAGGGGCGAATCACTTTCAGGTAGAGGGTAGTAAATCCAGCAACAGCCAGGATCCACCAAGGTAATGATTTTTGCTTAATCATCGCTTTCCATCTCGATTGTACATCCGGTGTATCTTCTCAATATTTCGGGGCCAATGGTGAGGCCGTTCTGCGAGCGTGGCTTTTTGGGATTTACCGTGAGGCGCTCCAACATCTGGCGTCCAGCCGTAGGGCGAAATTAATTTCGCCCTACATCTGGCGGTCTTTCACGGCAATCCCTGGAGAGCCATTTTGTCTTTATCGCCTGGCCGAGGACTCGAATACCATCCCCTTCCGGGGACCTCGAACCAAACAAAAAAGCCCCTCGCGGGGCTTCAGGCTCCTGGCCGAGGACTCGAACCTCGAACCTAGCGGTTAACAGCCGCCCGCTCTGCCGATTGAGCTAGCCAGGAAAGCGTGCCAGATTATACGGCGAAGGCAGGGGGGTGTCAAGCCTAATACTTGATAGCGCTCAACAGGTGGAGTTTGTCTATACGGTGGGTGGCTGTGATCTGGCGTACTGTCCCGGTCAGGCCGCGTACCACCAGGCTGTCGGTGCGCGCGCCATCGCCAAAGTACTTGACGCCCCTGAGCAGTTCCCCGTCGGTGATGCCGGTTGCTGCAAAGAACACATCCTCAGAGGAAACCAGGTCATCCATGGTCAGGATTTTCTCGAAGTTGTAGCCCGCCTCGCGCCCCCGGCGCAGTTCATCCTCGTCGCGAGCGTACAACTTGCCCTGGATCTCGCCGCCCATGGCGCGCAGGGCGCAAGCCGCCAGCACGCCCTCCGGGGTGCCGCCGATTCCGATCAGCACGTCGATGCCGGTATCAGGCAGGGCCGTCATCAGGGCGGCGGCCACATCCCCGTCCGGGATGAGGCGGATGCGGGCGCCGTTCTTGCGGATCTCAGCCACCAGGTCATTGTGACGCGGACGGTCCAACACGATGGTGGTCAGGTCCTCCACGGCTTTGCCGGTCGCGTCGGCAATCGCTTTCAGGTTGTCGGTCACCGAGGCCTCGATATCGATGTGGCCCTTGGCTTGCGGGCCGACTGCGATCTTGTTCATGTAAAGGAATGGGCCGGGATCGAACATCGTACCGCGCGGGGCAATGGCGACCGTAGCAATCGAGTTCGTGCGTCCAAACGCCAGCGGGCGGGTGCCGTCGATCGGGTCTACGGCTACGTCCATCTCAGGCAATTCGCCGTTGCCGACGATCTCGCCGTTGTAGAGCATGGGCGCGTTGTCTTTTTCGCCTTCGCCGATGATGATCCTTCCGCTCATGGAAACGGAGCGCAGGACCAGGCGCATGGCTTCGACGGCGGCATGGTCGGCTGCTTCCTTGTTGCCGCGTCCCAGCCAGCGACCGGCAGCCAGGGCAGCGGCTTCGGTAACGCGCGCCAGTTCCAGGGCCAGGTTACGGGTCGGTTCGCTCAGGTTCATGGTTGCCTCCATCAGGAATATATTTCGCCTAGATCATAAACCACTGGATGAAGTAATAGCCAATGACCGCAGCCCACAGCCAGGAATCGATGCGGTCGAATGCGCCTCCATGGCCGGGGATCAGGTTGCCGGAATCTTTCATGCCAGCCGGCCGCTTGAACAGGCTTTCGCCCAGGTCGCCCAGGGGAGTGATGGCGCTCAAGACCAAGCCCAGGGCTGCTCCCTGCCAGATAGAGATTTCCAGCGGCCCCCAGGTGGAGTAGGCAAAGGCAAAAAAGCCGCCAAACAGGGTGCCGGTGAAGACGCCCGCCCAATAGCCTTCCCAACTTTTCTTGGGACTGAGGCGCGGCGCAAGTTTGTGACGCCCGTAAGCGGCCCCGATGCTGTACGCGCCTGTGTCAGCCATCCACGTGGCCGGGAGGACCAGGAAGACCCACCAGCCGCCGTTGGGCAGGTTACGCAGGTCGAGCAGGTAGGCCCCCACCCAGCCCAGGTAGGCCAGCCCGCCCACTGTGACGGCAAAATCGAGCGCCGCCTGGTCGCGTCCGCGTTCATAGGCGAGCATGTGATATCCCAGGGCTGCAATGACAAGAAGCGTAAATGCCAGGCCGCCAAATGCCGGGTAAAAATTCCGGACGACCAGGATCAAAAAAACGCCTCCAACCGTGACCCACGTCGAAGGCTTGATTTGGATGGCATGAAACATAACGGTGTACTCATAGGCGGCAACGACAATAAAAAATCCCATGAGCAGGAAGAACGGAACGCCGCCCACCAAGAGCGCCGGCATTGCAATAGCCAGCAGAACCAGGGCCGTGATCGCGCGTTTAACCATGCGCCTTGCCTACCGCAGCCGTTACGCCTCCAAAGCGACGGTCGCGTTGCGCGAAGGCTTCCAAAGCGCGATGGTATTCCTCCTTGTTGAAATCCGGCCAAAACGTTGGCGTCACATACCACTCGGAATAAGCCGCCTGCCAGATCAGGAAATTGCTGATGCGCAGTTCGCCGGAGGTGCGGATGATCAGGTCGGGATCTGGCACCCCGGCGGTAAACATGTATTGGCTTACGAGTTCGTCCGTGACTTCCGTAGCCGGGACGCCGTCCTCGATGATGCGTTGGATGGCATGGACGATTTCATCCCGGCCGCCATAGTTGAAGGCAATGTTCAATACCAGGCGGGTATTGTTCTTTGTGACATTGATGGCATCCAGCACCTTTTCCTGCAACGTAGGCGCCAGGCGCTCCAAGCGCCCGATATGCCGCAATTGCACGCCTTCCTTGTGCAGTTCCGCCAGTTCCTTGTCGATTACATCTTCCAGGATGTGCATCAGTCCCTGCACTTCTTCCGGCGGGCGTCCCCAGTTTTCAGTGGAAAATGCGTAAATGGTGAGGTATTTCACGCCAAACTCCACCGATGCGCGGATGACGCGGCGCAAGTTTTCCGTCCCGGCGCGATGACCGGCCAGGCGCGGCAGGCCGCGAGAGATGGCCCAGCGACCGTTGCCATCCATGATCATGGCAACGTGCAGGGGAATCCTTTCGGGAGGCAGGCTGGGTAGGGAATCGGTCATACTCAAATGGACGAAACAGATGTCGTTAAACTTCCATGATCTCTTTTTCTTTTTCACGACCGCGTTTATTGATCTCTTCTACAAAGCGGTCGGTCAGTTTTTGCAGGTCTTCCTCGCCGCGCTTCAGGTCATCTTCCGAGATCATTTTTTCCTTTTCGAAGTCGCGCATGTCGTTGTGCGAGTCGCGGCGAATGTTACGCACGGCAACACGCCCTTCCTCCAGGCGATTATGCACCACTTTGACCAGGTCGCGGCGGCGTTCTTCGGTGAGCGGGGGCAAGTGCAGGTGGATGGACTTGCCGTCGTTGTTGGGAGTCAGCCCCAGGTCCGAGGCCAGGATCGCACGTTCGATGGTCTTCAGCGTGGATGGGTCGAATGGTTTGATTAAGATCGTGCGCGGCTCCGGGACGCTGATGGTCGCCAGTTGCATCAGAGGGGTAGGGGTATCGTAATAGATCACGGAAAGTCTCTCTACCAGGGCCGGGTTGGCGCGTCCCGTCCGAATGACGGCCAGGTCATTCTCCAGGGACTGTATCGCACCATTCATGCGACCTTCCGCTTCTTTAAGGATATCTTTAATCACCTCAGCCTCCTGACGGGTTGAAAGAATTATTTATAAGGATACCCCAAAATGCCGATTTTTGCTACGGGAAAACGAACCCGTGAGAGCGTTTGTACAGGGTATGAGAGTCTATCACGACCGCAAAAATGTTGTAGGGCAATACATCGTCCCTGCAGGGGATGGATGTCGGCTATGGGGTGCGGCAAAGTCCCCAGTGTGGGGATGAATGCCGCACTACGAACTGACCAGCGTACCGACCGCCTCGCCATTGAGCGCGCGCAGGAGCGCCTGCTCATCCCACAGGTTTAGCACCAGGATGGGCATATTGTTTTCCATGCACAGGGAGATGGCGGTGCTGTCCATCACTTCGAGCCTCCGGTTGAGCACTTCGATGTAACTAAGTTGATCGAATTTTCTGGCATCCGGATTCTTTTTTGGGTCAGAATCATAGACGCCATCCACCTTGGTGGCTTTGATGACCACATTGGCGTCGATTTCCATGGCGCGCAACGCGGCGGCGGTATCCGTGGAGAAGTACGGGTTGCCGGTGCCGGCGCTGAAAATGACAACGCGGCCCTTTTCCAGGTGACGAATGGCGCGGCGGCGAATGTACGGCTCGGCCACCGCGCGCATCTCAATGGCAGATTGCACGCGCGTATACACGCCCGAGCGCTCCAGGGCGTCCATCAACGCCATGGCGTTCAGGACGGTGCCAAGCATGCCCATGTAATCGGCTGTTGCGCGGTCCATGCCATGATCCAGTCCCTGCTTGCCGCGCCAGATGTTGCCCGCGCCGATGACCACCGCCACTTCCATGCCCATTTGGTGGACTTCCTTGATGCGGTTGGCTACGGCTTCGGCCTCCGAAACGTCGATCCCGAACCCGGCTTCCCCTGAAAGCGCTTCCCCGCCAAGTTTGAGCAAAATACGTTTGTATTTCAAATCAGTCATTCTTGCGCTCCCTTCGTAGTCCAATTGGATAAGGTAAAGAAAAGGCCAACCAGATGGTTGGCCTTCTATCACTACTCACCTAATCTTTCACCAAGTTCCCACCGCTCGAAGCGGCGGATGACGATATTTTCACCGGTCGAGGCTATCGTTTGCAATACCAATTTCTCGATGTTCAGGTCTTCATCGCGGATGTAAGCCTGGCGCAGCAGGACGACTTCGTCTTTGAATTTTTCCAGGCGTCCCGCCACGATCTTCTCGGCGACGTTGTCCGGCTTGCCTTCCTCTTTTGCGCGCGCGCGGGCAATCTCCGCTTCATGTTCCAGGACATCGGCAGGGATGTGCTCTTCTTTGATGTACCGAGGCGCTGCAGCGGCAATTTGCAGGGCAACCTCATGCGCCAGGTTGCGGAAATTTTCTGAGCGGGCTACGAAATCGGTCTCGCAATTCACTTCGACCATCACGCCAACGCGGCCATTGCCATGCGAGTACAGTTCCACCACGCCCTGGGAGGCGTCGCGGTCAGCGCGTTTGGCGGCTGTGGCGATACCTTTCTCGCGCAGGTAGTCTACCGCTTTCTCATAGTCGCCGTTGGCTTCGGTAAGGGCCTTGCGACAATCCAACACGCCCGCGCCGGTTGCGCCGCGCAGTTCTTTGATCATTTCGGTTGTGATTTCCATAACTTATTCCTCGGTCTTGTTTTCCGGTTTTCCGTCTTCGGTCTCTTCTAAGGTCTCGGCAACTTCCTGTGCTGCCGGCAGAGCCTGGTTCTTTTCATCGTCTTCTTCCGCAATTTCCAGGTTGCCTTCTTCCACGGCTTCTACGTCCGCTTCATCTTCCGCAGGCTTGCGGGAAACGCTCAACTTAGCCAGGGTGGCTTCGCCCAGCAAGTCTTCTTCCTCGACTTCCTGGTCATCTTCATCCACAACGCGGCGGGCCACTTTGCGGGCGGCGGGCAGGTCGGCTTTGTCTTGCGCCAGGGCATCTTCGCCGCCATCTTCCTCCTTGCGCATGGCTTTGCCCTCCAGCACGGCGTCGGCAATTTTGCCAACCAACAACTTGATGGCGCGGATGGCGTCGTCATTCGAGGGGATGACGTAATCAATATCCAACGGATTGCAATTGGTATCCACCATGGCAATGATCGGGATATTGAGCAAGTTGGCCTCGTGCACGGCGGCGTCTTCGCGACAGACATCTACGATGAAAAGCAGGTCGGGCAGCCGCTTCATATTGCGGATACCGGACAGGCGGCGCTCCAGGCGGACGATCTCACGCTCGATGAGCAGGCCTTCCTTTTTCGTAAGGCGATTGATCTCGCCGGAGTCGCGCAATTTCTCCAGCCTTTCGAGTTCCTGGACGCGCAGGTGGATGGTGGACCAGTTGGTAAGGAAACCGCCCAGCCAGCGTTCGGTGACGTACGGCATACCACAACGTGTGGCCTCTTCCATGATCGTTTCTTGCGCCTGGCGTTTGGTGCCAACAAAGAGGATCGTGCCGCCGCCAGAAACGGTGTCACGGATAAGGCTGTATGCCTGGTTCAGCAACTTGACGGTCTGCTGCAAGTCAATGATATGAATGCCGTTACGCTCTGTGAAGATGTACGGCTTCATGCGCGGATCCCACTTGTTGGTGCGATGCCCAAAGTGGACGCCGCTCTCAAGCAGGGCTTTCATAGGGATAATGGCCATCGGGGAAACCTCCTTCGCGTTTGGCCTCCGCTCCGTTCAACCCGTCCGGCAACCACGTCATTCGTCCGTGGCACGCACCGGACAGTCCGGGAGCGTGTGAGATTGGGACAATGAGCCTGTCCCTGGGCAAGATGTCTCTCCGTGGAGAGCGGCGGGATTATACCATAAAAATCCCCGGGCTCATGGGCAACCTCACGAACCGCAAGTTCAACATAGATTTCGCACCAGGGTCTTCGTAACTTCAAGAACAGCAAAGACCATACTTTGGTCACACAATCGCGATTTTACAGCCCAAAGCATCGATAATCCTGTTGACAGTTTCAAAGCGAGGATTACCATTCTCGGAAAGGGATTTATACAGACTGGCGCGACTGACCCCCGCTTTTTTGGCGACCTCGGTCATCCCTTTTGCCCTGGCAGCGATGTTGAGCGCGTGAATAAAGTCTTCTGTATTCCCTGTGTCGGCCACTTCTTGCAAGAAACCGCGAATATCCTCATCACTATCGAGGTGTTCAGCAATATTGAAGGCGGACGTTTTTACGGTCATTTCATTACTCCATTTCATTCAAAAGGTTCTTCGCTTTTTGAATATCAGCCTTTTGGCTTGCTTTATCGCCGCCAGCCAATAAAAGAATGATCCGATCATTGCGGATTGTGTAGTAAATACGAATCCCGCTTCCGAAGAAAAAACGTAACTCGTAAAGGTTGGTATGGATTTGTTTGAAATCGCCGAAGTTGCCATTTTCTATGCGGGCGAGTCGCGCCAAAACCTTTCTTTTGGTTACAGCATCTTTTAACTTAAGAAACCATTTATCAAACACTACCGTGCTGTGAAGTTCATACTTCATGAATAAATTGTATCCCGCAGGAAACACATTGTCAAGAAAAAACACCGCAAATTGGTAACTACCTACCCTCACCCTGACCCTCTCCCAAAGGGAGAGGGAAACGGACACGAACAACGGATTTCCTTGCCGAAAACTACAAAATCGGCCGTTTTTTGCTCCCCTCTCCCGTTGGGAGAGGGGCCGGGGGTGAGGGCAGGTAGGCAGTTACGCAAATTGCGAGTAACTTGCAAAAGTCGCTCATTTTCTTTATGATGGGGCATGTTATGTCAAACAAGCCAGGAACAGTACATGCACACCCCCCCAAGACTTCCCTTCATAGCCGCCATTTTCCTCATCCTCTTCCTCCCCCTGACCTCCGCGCAAGCCCACCCCGCGGACATGTACGTCCACACCCTCAACCTGACCATCACGCCGCAGGGACTGCTCCTTGCCTGGGAGATCAAACCCGGGCCCATGCTGGCTTCCTGGATCTGGCGCGAAGCGGACGGGAATGCGGACGAATCCCTCAGCCTGGAAGAGTCCCGCGCCTGGGGGGAAGCGCGCGCCGCGTCCTTGACCTCCACGCTGGACGGCGCAGACTTCCCCCTGCATCTCGACCGGGTTGAATTCCCGGCTGACTTGAATGCCCTGCAGGGCAACAGCCAACCCATCTTGTTGACCTTCTCCGCTTCCTGGCCGCAAGACGGGGAAAACAGCCATCGCCTGGTTTTGCACAATGGCATGGAGGAACAGAACTCGGTCAACTGGTTCGACGTTTCGGCCATCGACGAGGCTGCTTTCCAACAGCCCATCCAGCAGGGGGCGCAGTTCGGCGTGGACTTTGTCCGCGCGCGCGAACGGGCCAGCGACCAGGCTGGCTTGCTGAACACGTGGGATAGCGGCGTCCCCTCCCTGCCGCCCAGCCAGCGCCAGGACGTGGTCATGCAGACCGCCGGGCAGGTCATCCCCGAACTGGCGCAGGAAACGCCGCAGGAAATCTTGATCGGGCTGGTGCGCCAGGAGCATTTTTCGATCCCGTTCTACCTGCTGGCGCTGGGCGTCTCGCTGGCATTGGGCGCGTTGCATGCCCTCACGCCCGGTCACGGCAAGACCGTGGTGGCAGCCTACCTGGTCGGCGCGCGCGGCGCGACCCGTCACGCCATCGCGCTGGGGGGCATCGTCACGCTCACGCATACCGGCTCGGTCTTCCTGTTGGGGATCGTCACGCTGGCGGCCTCGCGCTACATCCTGCCCACGCGCCTGATCCCCGCCCTCGAGGCGCTCTCTGGCCTGCTGATCTTGGGATTGGGATTTTACCTGCTCTTCCAGCGCATCTGCGACTGGCGGTTCGACCAACAGCGCAACAGGTTTCTTCCGCCCGCGGCGGTGGTTGACATGGGAGGCGGCAAGAAGCGCCTCGTAATCAACCGGCCGGTGGAAGAGACAGGCCCGCGTCACGATCACGACTCGTCAAAACCTGGCGCTATTCCCAGGAGACCACAGCCCGGCAACCCGCTGGCGGAAATCCGTTGGCGTTCGCTCATCGCCCTGGGCGTTAGCGGAGGGCTGGCGCCCTGCCCGGACGCGATCGCCATCCTGCTGGTGGCGATTGCCATCAACCGCCTGCTGCTGGGGCTGGCGCTGATCGTGGCCTTCAGCCTGGGCCTGGCTGTCGTGTTAATCGTCATCGGGCTGGCGATGGTGCATAGCAGCCGCCTGTTCCGCAAGATGGACGCTTTCAACAAGTTCGCGCCCGCCCTGCCGGTGGTCAGCGCGGTCATCGTGCTGGTATTGGGCGCGGCGTTGACGTGGGGCGCGTTGACCCGCTTTGGGGGCGCGGAAAATCCGTCTATAACGGGAGCAGGCCTCTCGTCCGCGAGCGAGGCGGGCGGCTTCCGCCTGGAAGATGCAAATGTCATCCACCTGTCCGAAGACGAAGACGGGCGCAAGCAGCTGGTCATCTCGGATATGGACGGCGAGACCATGCGCGTCCTGACGGATGCCCCGCGCGGCGTGAGGGATTTTGCGCTCTCGCCCGACCGGGCGCAGGTGGTCTACGTGGGGCAGGCGATGGACCTGGGCGTGTCGCTCTGGCTGGCGCGCGTGGACGGGAGCGAGGCGCGCGAGGCGGTGGTTTGCGACCCGGCAGATTGCAGCCAGCCGGTCTGGTCGCCGGACGGCAGCAAGGTAGTCTACGAGCGCCTGGACCTGGGCGGGGGCGGGCTGGGGTTGCCGACGCTGTGGTGGCTGGACGCGGCGAGCGGCGAAACGCAGCCGGTGTTCCAGGAGGCGGGCCTGCCGGGCGCCAACCCGCGCTGGTCGCCGGATGGCGCCTGGCTGAGTTACAGCGCGCCGGATGGCAGCATCCGTTTGTACAACCTGGCGACGGGCGAGAACCGCATCCTGGATAATTTCCTGGGCGCGGCGGTCGCCTGGTCGCCTGACGGCAAATCGGCGCTGGTGCGGGACGTGCTGACGCAGGAGCAGGGGTTCGTGACGCACCTGTTCCGCTACGATCTCGAAAGCGGAACTTTGACAGACTTGAACGACGACCCGAACCAGGAGAATAACCTGGCGGCCTGGTCGCCGGATGGGGCATGGGTGGCGGTGGTGCGGCGCGACCTGTCGGTGGCGATGGGCGACCAGGTCTGGTTGATGCGCGCGGACGGGAGCGAAGCCCGTTCCTTGACGGATGCGCCGGGTGTGCTGCACGGGGGGCTGGCCTGGTCGCCGGATGGGCGTTACATCCTATTCGACGGTTATTTGCTGGATGTTTTCCCGCTCGAGGCGCGGGTGCAAGTGCTGGATACGACAAGCGGGGAAGTCATCGACTTGGGTGTGAAAGGGTATAGCCCGGCCTGGGTATGGTAAGATTCAAGGGAATGGTTTTCCTTGACCTTCCTCCAGTTCTGCATTAGAATTCTGCCCTGCCAAATGCCCTCGTAGCTCAGTGGATTAGAGCGCTTGCTTGCGGAGCAATAGGTCGCGTGTTCGAGTCGCGCCGAGGGCGCCATGAGAAGCGGGTTTTCCCGCTTCTTTCATTTCAGGGAGCGTGTATGTCCAAACTACAAATTTTACTGACCAACGACGATGGCATTCGCTCGCCGGGTTTGTGGGCGGCAGCCGAGGCGCTTTCAGAGTTGGGATATGTCACCGTTGTCGCCCCGCGCGAGCAATCCTCCGGCATGGGGCGCAGCCTGCCCATCTCGTCAGATGGGATCATTGCAGAGGAACGCTTGCAGATCAAGGGTCAGGAATGGAGCGTGTACGCGGTCGGCGGGACTCCCGCGCAGGCTGTCCTGCATGGCATCCTGGAGGTCATGCCCCAGAAACCGGACCTGGTCGTTTCAGGCATCAATTATGGCGAAAACCTGGGGACCGGAGTGACCATCTCTGGGACTGTGGGAGCGGCCATGGAAGCGGCGGCGCTGGGATACCGCGCCCTGGCGGTTTCCCTGGAGACGCCGCAGGAACACCACCTTTCCTATTCTCGCGAAGTAGACTTCTCCGCAGCGGCTCATTTCACGCTGCAATTTGCCCGCCTCTTAGTGGAGAAGAACCTGCCCCCAGACGTTGACCTGCTCAAGGTGGACGTGCCACGAAACGCCACCCTGAAAACAGAATGGCAATTGACCCGCCTGGCGCGCCAGCGTTATTACGACCCGGTTGCCCCGCAACGCGAATCCTGGTCGGTCCCGGCGCAGATGGGATATAAGGAGGCGGCGATCCTGGAACCGGAAGCCTCCGACAGCGATGTAGCCGTGATGCGCCAAAAGCGGCTGGTCTCGGTGACGCCGATCAGCCTGGACTTGACGTCGCGAGCCGATTTCGACCTGATTGCTTCGATCTTGATGAAAAGATAAAAACACCGGACTGATCAAGCCCGGCTTTGGGTTAGCGTTGCGGAATGAATTCCGCGCTACGCAAGATGCGGCGAAAATTTGGCAACCAGTTTGTCTTTCGGTTGGTAGCCTGTCAGGCGTTCCTTCAGTTCCCCATCCTTGAAGAACAATAAGGTGGGTATCCCCAAGACGCTATATTGCATCAAGATATTCGGGTTTTGGTCCGCATCGATTTTTACAACCTTGACCTTCCCCTCCCATTCCCCGGCCAATTGCTTGACGATCGGATCGAGCATTTTGCACGGCCCACACCAAACCGCGCTAAAATCCACCAAAACTGGTGTTGTCGAAGCGATCACTTCCGTTTCGAAAGTGTCTTCAGATACGTTGATTATGTCTGCCATTTAAACCTCCGAGTGCATAGACGCGGCTGGCGGCAATGGTATTACGTTGACGGCTGGTTAAGCCCATGATAGAATGCAGTCCGCATTTTATTTGAATGCGGGCGCGTAGCTCAACGGCAGAGCAGTGGCCTTTTAAGCCATTGGTTGACGGTTCGAATCCGTCCGCGCTCACTGTCTCTATTCGGTTGTTAAAGTGCCTTGGTCACTTTGGCAATGATAGAGCCATCGCCCCGGCCTTGCCTGTCCTACCAGGTAAGGCCGGTTACTTTTTCATAGGTCAAACGCCGTCTTGGGCGGCCCCGACCATATCCACAACCCCAAAAACAGCGCGAAGACGATCACTTGCAGAATCGTCCATTCCTCGTTCTCGTCCTCGTTCCCGCTCGAAGGCAACGACATCAGCGCGAGGAATGCGCACAGGTGAATTTCTAGCGCGTGGATTAAGTTTGTAAGCATGGGGGAAATATCCCTTCGTGTACCAGTCCTGAATCGCCCGCCTGGTCACATGCAGCGCAGCCGCCGCTTCTTGGGTGGTCAAATCATCTGTAGGCATGTATACATTGTACGCATTTTTACCAGGCTGTCAAGTTAAACAAAAAACCGGCCTCTCCCGAGGCCGGTCTCTATGCGCTCAACGCGCCCGCGCTCGCGCCGTCCCGGTCTGGTTGCCAAAGTAGAACCCAAGCACCAGGCCAAAACCGGCCCACAGCGGCTCGGGGACTGGAATGCCCAAAAAGAGCAGGGCAGCCACCACGCCCGCCATGGCCACAGCCAGCACGGAGGTAACGATCTCTTGAGCGTTCACACCATCCTCCTTTGACGGGATGCTGAACGAGCCAAGGTGCCCAGCATCCCGAACAGTTACTAGTTGGCGATCCACTCAGCGCCCACGGTCGCAGAGTTCGCAGCCGCAGGTTGGGTCAGGGTCAGCGTAACGCCCAGGCGCACGCCCATGTCATACGCAGCCGACGACACACAGTAGAGCAGTTCGCCGTCAGTCAGCGCAACCGGAGTCGCGCCGTCAGCCGTCGCCCAATCTGTTTTATTACCAGCGTCAAACGCCGCGTACTCAGCCTGGTAGGCCTCCAACGCAGCGTTACCGTTCGCCATCAGTTCTTTGATGATGAGCGCGTTCCAGGTAGATCCAAAGCCGGCCTTCAGTTCCTCGCGCAGAGTCGTACCCAGCAATTTCAACTCGCGTTGAATATCGCCCAGCACATTACGCACGGCCATCTGACCGTCCGTCTGCGGGTTGGCAGGGTCCACATGCTTACGCGCCCGGCCCCGCTTATCATAGACGATGGCATTCCCAAACTTGCCGCTCGCTTCAAGCGAGAACAGTCCACCTTTGATTTTAGCCATTAGAGTCTCACCTCCTTTCGTTGTGAGATGACGGTCCACTTGGCGCAGATCCGCCGCACACGGGCAAAGCCGCCCGATAATGCCTAAGTTTTGATTGCATAATAAATATGCAAATCAGGATGATAAACCCGCAAAGCGTCAACATCAACAACAGTACGGCCGTTATTTACATGCTCGAATATCACACCATGCATTCCAAGGCCTATTTCCCCACTGTCATATACCTGTTGCCATTGCAACGATGATCTATAGGCGTCAATCGTCGCCAACTCATCCCCATCCAACAAAATCCTCACCTTGTTCCTGTTCACATGCCCCGTATACACCAACTCAAACCGGTTACCGTAAAAAGTAATCATCGCGTAATCGCCCGGCGTTTGGTTGTACGTAAGCGTATCCAGATACGGCCCGCTTCCGCCATACTCCACCCATGTCCCGCCAAATATCCAATCAACCGCGCGATCGTCATAAGTAACACTGCCAGCCGCCACCCCTTCGTGCGCGATTAGTTCCGGCAACGTGAAATGATCATCATCTTCTGCGCCATACCGAGTCCCCAACACCTCAAACAGCGCCGGGTAATCCTTGCGATCCATGCTCGCGCCATTGCACAACAGCCAGCCTTCCGGCGCAACACCCCCGGCAAAGACCTTGCAAAAGCCTGTTAAGTCCACTTCTTCACTCCTCGGCCATACAGCCGCAATGGCGCCGACATTGCCCGCCGCCGGTCGTTCGAATGGCTCCCCGCCGCCCCGGTCCTTGCACACCTGCCAAAGCGCCGATGCTGCCAAAAAAAAAACTTCACCCCTGGGGTTAACCAAAACCGGCGTCGTGTCATACTCCTGCCAGCTTTCCCGGTCGGCCAAGTCGAATCCGGCATACTCCGCTGCCAGCGCAGACCACATCAGCCCGTTGTGCTTCAGCAGGTAGCCAATCACCGGCGCGTTCCACGAGTAGCCGATCCCGGCCCGCAGCGCCGCGCGCAGGTCGCCGCCCACATCCGAAAGTTCCCGCGCCAGGTCGCCAAACCGATTCCGCCATAGTTGCTGCGCTTCGGTCTGCGGGTTGGTCGGAATGAAGTACGCCCGCCTCATACCGTTTTTCTGATAGACGTGCGTGTCGGCGAATTTGCCGGATACGTTCAGGCTAAGCTCACGAAGATCAAAAATCATACGATGTACTCATTTTTTGTCTTTAATACCCTCATTGACTTGAACGTCATCACTAAACTGCTATCCCCTCTCACAAGCCTGCAATAATGAACACCTTTTCTAAACCGCCCCAAAAGCGCAAACTGCGTCGGCGCAACTGGATCATATTGCAAAACACGTTGCACGAAAACGCCATCCACATACACGTCAACCGGTGAATTCCCCTCTTCGTACTCAAAGTTATAATACAACCACGACCCATAAAACATAAACTGCAACTCGGCATCATCGCTTCCAACTGTTCTA
>JBMOMO010000069.1:0-3193 GCA_049324135.1 Chloroflexota bacterium | reverse complement strand
TGGAGATTCGTTGGAAATGCGCCCCTCACGCGGGTTGGCTTCCGCCGGACCGACGATGGTGTACACTTCGGGTTCAAGATCGCCTTCCTGAATAGTAACCCGAGCAGCAATCTGAACTGTATCCATTTTGCCGGTCTCTTCGATGACCCGTGCGTTGGCAAGCAGCATTTCGAGTTCCTGGATGCGGCCTTCCACAAACGCCTGCTCATTTTTGGCAGCTTCGTATTCGGCGTCTTCGATCAGTTCGCCGCCTTCCATCGCTTCGTGCAATCGTTCGGCGACTTCCTGGCGTTTTTTCGTGCGCAGAAACTCCAGTTCCTCTTGCAGTTTCTGGTATCCCTGGCGGGTCAAATATGATGGAGGCATGTCCCTATCCTGACGTAAACATACGTGATAAAAAAATCACTCCAGTTGGAGCGAATAACCTTCGACCTTCCCCGGATTTTGAAAACGAAGGCGGCGTTCCGGGAAACAACAGGCACCCAACACCGCCGCGGCGATATTTTAGCATAAATTTAGCAGTCATGCAAGTTTGTCGCCAGAATTGTGTGCACGCAAAAGTTGTCAGATGGCAAGAGGGAGGTTGGCGCGTTCCTGGCAGAGGGTTTGCCACTGACCGCTCAACCAAGCGGCACGTGCTTTGGCGGTGTAGATAGCGCCATCCACCAACCATTGCGCGCCTGGTAATTTGAGACGTTGGGTAACGATTTGTTTGCAGCCGCTTTCAACGACGCCGCTGCCAATCATGAGGCCTTGTTTGCGGAATCGATTGTAACGCATCCGTTCGGAATGCTCAGAGAAGTATCTTGCATTTTTGGCCGCCTCTTCGCAGCGTTTTGCCAGAGCCTGGCAAGCCTGGATAACATCTTCCACTTGCCCTTCCCACAGTGCTTGTTTGGTGTTTTCGAGCCAGGCCTGTTGTTGGTGGACATCCGCCGCAAAAGCAGCGCGGGCGACCTGTTCCAGGTGTTCTTCGGCATGATACCAATCGACAATCTGGATGGCGTGGGGGAAATGGGTTTGCACCAGGTTCCAAATCCAGGGGGCGCCGTCGCCCAAGAAGACCAGTCGCGAGCAACGGTCTGCATTGCCTTGACAGCCGGTCGCCCACAGGAGTTCTCCAAATTGTGTGCTGTCCGTGATGTCGCAGGCGTACTGCTTGCGTACCGCCCGGCGTGGCACTTCCTGGCGAGCGGTCTTGCTTCGTTCTCGCACCTTCTGCCGGGCAGACGGCACTTCTTCGGCCTCAAACCAGACCAGGCATTTGACATCCCGCCAATCTTCATGGGGTTCTTTCGTTTGTCCTGCCTTGGGGCGAGGTTCAGTGCGCGTCTTGGCCGCATCAATGGCGCAGTACAGCGTGTCTGCTACAGGCTCGTCTTGGCGTTGACGCATTTGCAACCAATCTTCGCGTTGACTTTGAGCAATCCATTCCTTTTCTATCTTCATCCGAATTTGTCCCATCCGTTCCGTTTCCTGACGAACGGTGTTCTCTGAGACTTCAAACAGTAAAAACTCTTTCAACCAGGCGCAACTCTCTTGGAACGAGAACTGGATTCCGGCCAGGCTCAACAAGTTCGACAACCCTATCGTGACTGCGCCAGGGTTCAGGCGTAATTCTTCATCTAGCGGCGCTTTGCCCTTGCCGCAGCCACAACCACTATAGTATGCCCGTTTATAGGTGACCCGCCCAAAGACGCTGATCACCGTCGCTGGCCTTTGTCCAACGTAATCCAATGTGCCACCGCAATCACAACGAATTTTTCGTTCCTGCGCTTTTCCCTTCTCTTCCAAAAGTATTTCCAAGCTTTTTTGACCTACTTCCTGAAGAAGTTCGCGCATTTTGTGTTCGATTTCTCCGATATGTTCACCTTGTGCAAGCGTTTCGCTCAAAAGATTGGCAACCTCTTGAGCTAGGTTTTGTACGGCTTCTGAGTTATACTTTGACATGGCAGAACCTCGTCAAGGATTGGGTTGATCCTAAATTTTTACCGCAGGTTCTGCCGTTTTTCATCAGTAATTTCCTACAACTTTTGAGTGGACACGCCAGAATTCCAGAGTAAACCGCCGGTGACCACAAGACTGCGCCGCCCATTCGAGTATAGTAGCCTTGTAAAGCTGCCTGCATGGCTTTCAGATCCGGCCAGAAGGTGCTGAGCTGTGAGCGATGGGCAGCGACGGCTTTACCCCATGCCTGCAAAGCCTCCTGGTTCAGCCGGAATGTTCGCCGGATGGCATTGGCGGGCGCCAGCCTTTCGAGCTGTTCTGGCTGCTGAACGAGATCATCTGCATAGGGGTAATCTGCATAATACCACAAATCACGTCGTACTTGTTCTGCGGCGAGGCGGGTTAGCCGGTGGTCCACATGACCGCCCACAGTCAGCGGGCAGACTACCGCAGCCTCCAATGGCAGCGATTCGTCCAGTCGGCGGGCAAGTTGTTGTACAAGATCAGATTCCAGGGGATGCAGCGCCCCGAAAATAGCCTGGTAGTCAGGGTATAGAAAGGCGCCGGGGGATGCGGCGTTTTGCTGGCGGCTCTCTCCAGCCTGCCAGTAATCCTCACCGGCGCGGCGATAGATGCAATCCGGCAAGGGAAAATGCCTGGGCGTAGCGGAGATCGCCTGACAAGAGTTGAGATCTTCCTCGCGCCGCCGGGCGGCGGCTTCGATCCCACTTTGCCAACGCTGGTGCAATTCCTCAGCGAAGGGGGAAAGTTTTCCTGTAGGTGGGTCACCGGCGCAGATCGTCCAGATTTCCACATGGTCGCCGCGCTGAGTCTGCGCCCAGATCAAACCGCCGCAAGAGAGCGCCGCGTCATCCAAATGAGGAGAGAGATAGATCCATTTCATGGAACGCGCCTTTCGTCTCGGTAGATTTTTACCACAAAATTGCAAAAGATGGATTGTTGCCGCACTTGCAGCGAATTCAGCCTGATGTTATCATCTACTCACAATGGGTAACTGAATGCATCGAGAGCAGCGCTTACGTCTCCGCCTGACATTTACATTTATAATTTTGGCAACGCTGCCATGCTACTGTTTGGGAATGATGATTGCCAGAGTTGCTCAAATCCAAGCTTCGATTCCCACGCCCACGCTTACACTGTCGCCTACCTGGACGCCGACTCCGACTTTTACGCTCATTCCCACCTGGACGTCCAGACCAACATTTACTTCTGGACCTCCTACCGC
>JBMOMO010000068.1:0-24010 GCA_049324135.1 Chloroflexota bacterium | reverse complement strand
GGGAGGCGGGATTTCTGCGAAAATGGGGGAAGGGCAAGAGGGAGGCGGGATTTCTGCGAAAATGGGGGAAGGGCAAGAGGGAGGCGGGATTTCTGCGAAAATGGGGGAAGGGAAGGAGGAGGGCGGGATTTCTGCGAAAATGGGGGAAGGGAAGGAGGAGGGCGGGATTTCTGCGAAAATGGGGGGAGGGAAGGAGGGGGGCGGGGTGAGGATACTCCGCGCCTCGGTCTATTCTGCCCACCACAAGTCTTTCGTGCATCGCGTGTTCGCTTTCATCTCATTCATGCTCTCGTCCTTCTGGCTGGGGCTGGGCGTGGAACAGGTGGACGTGATCTGGGGCACCTCGCCGCCCATCTTTCAGGGAGTGACGGCCTGGGCCCTGGCGCGACTGAAGCGCGCCCGCTTCCTGTTCGAGGTGCGCGACCTGTGGCCGCAATTTGCCGTCGCGGTGGGGGTGCTGCGCAACCCCTGGCTGATCCGCGCCTCGGAGTGGCTGGAGCGATTCCTCTACCGCCGCGCCGACCGGGTGATCGTCAACAGCCCGGGGTTCCGGGAGCATGTCGAACGTCGGGGGGCGAAGCGGGTGGACTTGATCCCCAACGGGGCCGACCCGTCCATGTTCGATCCGGGCGACGAGGGCGCATCTTTCCGCACCCGTCACCGGCTGGCCGATAAATTTGTGGCGCTCTACGCCGGGGCGCACGGCCTGTCGAACGACCTGGGTGTTGTGCTGGAGGCGGCCAGGATGCTGGCAGGCAGCGATGTCCAGATCGCGCTGCTGGGCGACGGCAAGGAGAAGGCCAATTTGCAGACGCAGGCCAGCGCGATGGGACTGACCAACGTGACCTTCGCGCCGTCGCTGCCGAAAGCAGAGATGGCGGGCGCGCTGGCCGGGGCGGATGTGTGTATCGCCATCCTGAAGCCCCTGGACGAGTACAAGACGACTTACCCGAACAAGGTGTTCGATTACATGGCGGCGGGACGCCCGGTTGTCCTGGCAATTGACGGCGTGATCCGTGAGGTGGTGGAGGCGGCCGGCTGCGGGGTCTTCGTCCCGCCGGGCGACCCGTCCGCGCTGGCGGAGGCGATCCGTGAACTGGCGGCGGATAGGGAACGGGCGCGCCAGATGGGGCTGGCCGGGCGGAAGTACCTGGAGCAGCATTTCAGCCGCGCCGCGATCGGGGAACAGTTGGTTAAACTATTGGGGGAATTGACTTTTTCGCCCTAACCTTGTACACTAGGCACAAATCCTTACATATTTTCTGGAGGAAAGAGTATGCCTGGGCAATATCAACTTACCATGCGTTCCGGGCCGGTTCCCGGCACAGTGTATTCTTTGGAAGGCGAACAACTGACAATAGGCCGCGATTCTTCCAATGAGATCGCGGTCAATGACGCCGAAGTCTCACGCCGCCATTCCCGGCTGACCTTCCAGGGGGGGAAATATGTTTTGGAAGACCTTGGTTCTACCAACGGCACGTTTGTGAACGGGCAGCGCCTGTCTGGGCCGCGCGTCTTGAAGAGCGGGGAGGTCATTTCGCTGGGCGAGCAGATCGTCTTTGTGTACGAAGCGGTGGATTCCGACCCCGGCGCGACCATGGTGTCGCCGCGCAAGGCGGCGGCTGTAGCGCGTCCCGTTGCGCCCCCCTCGCCTGCGCCGCAGCCGTATGCCGGGCAGGTGCCGGCTGGCCCGCCTGATGCTCCTGCCAGGAAAACGAATTTCCTGCCGATCGTGATTGCCGTTGGCGCCTTGATCCTGGTCTGCGTCTGTGTTGTGTTCTTCTGGTGGGTGGACGCCAACTACATGTGGTGCACCTTCTTCCCCTTCCTGGGCGGCTGCTAAGGAAGAGTGCTTCAGGAAAACGAACTGCCTCCGTAGGTGCCTACGGGGGCAGTTTTCGAACCGCAGATTCACACGGATAAAAAGGCTTGGGATCGATAAACGCAGCGTAGAACCTGCCGGGTAGGTGAACTGGCAATTCGGTCTGCAGGCGAAACGGGACACTCGATCACCCATAGTATAATCTGCATAGATACCCCTTGTGGAGGCTGTATGAGTGAACGAAAGATCCGTGTACTGGTAGCCAAACCTGGTTTGGACGGACACGACCGAGGCGCAAAGGTCGTTGCGCGCGCCTTACGCGATGCTGGCATGGAAGTCATCTATACCGGCTTGCGCCAGACGCCCGAAATGATCGCCGAAGCCGCCTTACAGGAAGACGTGGACGTGGTGGGCCTGTCCATTTTGTCGGGCGCGCACATGGCGCTTGCGCCGCGCGTATTGGAATTACTGAAGGACAACGGGCAAGGGCAGGTCAAGGTTTTCATCGGCGGCATCATCCCAGATGAAGACCTGCCGCGCCTGAAAGAGATGGGGGTGAGCGGCGTCTACGGCCCCGGCGCTTCTACAGAGGACATCATCCGGGAAGTAAAAGCGGCTGTGGCGGCTTAGTTCGATGATGGCTCTTGTCGAATCGGCCGTTTCCGGGAACCGCCTGGCGCTGACCCGCTTGCTTACGCAAGTGGAGAACGATACCCCCGAAGGCCGCCTGGCGCTGGCGGCGCTCTTTTCGCGCACCGGACGCGCGCACCTGATCGGCGTGACCGGCGCACCGGGGACCGGCAAGTCGTCGCTGGTCAACCGGCTGGCGCTACACTTCCGGACGCAGGGAAAGCGCGTGGCGGTGGTGGCGGTGGACCCGTCCAGCCCGTTCACGGGCGGGGCCGTGTTGGGCGACCGCGTGCGCATGCGCGACCTGGCAGGCGACCCGGGCGTGTTCATCCGTTCCATGGCTTCGCGCGGTTCGCTGGGCGGGCTGGCGCAGGCCACGGCCGGGTTGGCGCAGGTGTTCGACGCGACGGGTTTCGATGTGGTTATGATCGAAACGGTCGGCGCGGGGCAGAGCGAGGTGGATATTGCGCGCCTGGCGCATACCACGCTGGTGGTCGAGGCGCCCGGCATGGGCGACGACATCCAGGCCATCAAGGCCGGTATCCTGGAGATCGCCGACATCCTGGCGGTCAACAAGGCTGACCGCCCGGGCGTGGAAAACACGCTCAAGGCGCTCAAGAGCGCGCTGGAACTGGCCCATCCCACGCGGCGCGTCTTCCTGCACCACGGGAAGATGGAAACGGTCGAGGCGCCAGGCGAACCTGTTTACAATTCCTGGATCCCGCCCATCCAGAAGACGGTCGCCACTACTGGCGAGGGCGTCCCTGAACTGGCGGCCGAGATCGCCCGTCACGCGGAGCATCTCCGCCAAAGCGGGGACTGGGCCGCTCGCGAGCAGGGCAGGCTGGGGTCCGAGTTGGAGGCGTTGCTGCGGGAGGCGCTCCTGGCGCGGTTCCGTGAGCAGGTGTCCGCATCCCGTTACCAGGAAGTGCTGGAGCGGGTCTTCCAGCGCAGCCTGGCGCCGGTGGAAGCGGTCGAAATTTTAGTGAATGGATGGTCGAAATGAGTATGATTTATGGAAAGCGCGTGCGATTGCGCGCCCTGGAAAAAGGGGACGTGGCAAAATTCTATGATTGGGTCAATGACCCCGAAGTGACCGCCGGGCTGACGCTTTACCTGCCCATGTCCACGCTGGACGAGGAGAAATGGTTCGACAGTGTACAACAACGCCCGCAGGAGGAGAGGCCGCTGGCTATCGAGATACGCGACGGCGAGGGCTGGAGGCTGGTTGGCAATTGCGCATTTTTCGATCTCGACCGGGTTGCCCACGCCGGGGAGTTCGGCATTATGATCGGGGATAAGTCGGTTTGGGGACAGGGCTACGGGACCGAGACGGTGGGGTTGATCTTGCGCCACGGTTTTCGGACCCTGAACCTGAACCGGGTTTCGTTGCGGGTCTATGCCGAAAACGCGCGCGCCATCCGCGCCTACGAAAAGGCGGGCTTCGTCCACGAGGGGCGGATGCGGCAGGCAATTTACAAACAGGGCAAGTACCAGGATGTTTTGATGATGAGCGTCTTGCGCGAAGAGTGGGACGCACGGGAGGAGGTGTGATGACACAACATTTACACCATGAAATGAAAGTGTATGGGGATATCAAGCTCTACGCCGGCAGCGGTTCGCCAGAACTGGCGCAAAAAATCTCAGAGTATCTGGGGAGTCCGTTGTGCGGATGCGACATCATCGATTTTCCCAATGAAAACATCTTCATCAAGTTGCATGGCAGCGTGCGCGGGCAGGATGTGTACGTCATCCAGCAGACGGCGACGAATGTGCACCGCAACTTGATGGAGTTGCTCATCATGGTCCAGACCTTGCGGCTGGATTCGGCGGCGCGCATCACGGTAGTGGCGCCTTACCTGGCCTATGGCCGCTCGGACAAGAAGGACCAGCCGCGCGTTCCCATTTCATCGCGCCTGGTGGCCGACATGATCGAAGTAGCCGGAGCCGACCGCTACATGACGCTCGACCCACATGCCGGGCAGATCCAGGGCTTCTTTTCCGTCCCTGGCGATGTGCTTACGGCTTCGCACATGTTGACCGATTTCATCAACCAGAACCTGCGCGCCGGGATGCAAGACCCGGTGGTGGTAGCGGTAGACCTGGGCTTTGCCAAGAAGGGACGCAACTTTGCCGCCGACCTGGATACGCCCATCGCTTTCATCGAAAAACGCCGTTTAGCCAACGACGCCAACGCCGAGGCCTTGACCCTGATCGGCGATGTGAACGACCGCGATGTGGTCATTGTGGATGACGAAGTAGACACCGGCGGTTCGATCTCGCAGGCCGTACACCTGGTCAAGGAGAAGGGCGCGCGGGATGTCTACCTGGCGTTCATGCACGCCGTCTTGTCGCGCAACGCCTCCCAACGCCTGGGGGGGTTGCCGATAAAGGGGATCATCACGACCGATTCTGTCCCCATCCCGCCGGAGAAGATGTTGTATCTGGAGGACAAAATCACCATTATTTCCGTGGCCCGCCTGTTGGGAGAAGTGATCCTGCGCGCACACGAAGGCCGCAGCGTGGGAGAGATGTTCAACGAATGAGTCAATCGTCATCCCGCATTGCCGGCGCTTCCCAGGAGGCAGGCCTGCGCTTCGAACATACCAGCATTGCAACCAACGGCATTCACCTGCACGTTGTCATGGCCGGCCCCACAGATGGACAGCCGGTCTTCCTCTTGCACGGTTTCCCTGAATTCTGGTACGGCTGGCGTCGCCAGATCGGACCGCTGGCCGAGGCGGGCTACCGCGTTATCGTCCCAGACCAGCGCGGATATCACCTGAGCGACAAGCCTGCGGGGGTCAAGTCCTACCGTTTGGATGCGCTCGTAAATGATGCGCTCGGCCTGGCTGACGCGCTCGGTTACGAAAAAGTGAACCTGGTCGGGCATGACTGGGGCGCGGCGGTAGCCTGGACTTTTTCCCTCTCGCATCCAGAACGCCTGCGCAAACTGGGCATCCTGAACGTGCCGCACCCGGCGGTGATGCTGAATTTCCTGCGGCGCGGCGACCCCGAACAGTTGCGCCGCTCGTGGTACATGTTTGCCTTCCAACTCCCCTGGCTGCCGGAATACCTGCTGCGGAAAAATGACTGGCGCAACGCGGTGCGCGTGCTGCGCGGCAGCGGCAAGATCCATACCTTCTCGAACGAAGACATCGCCGAATACAAACAAGCCTGGTCACAACCCGGCGCCATGGCCGCCATGCTCAACTGGTATCGCGCCATGCTGCGCCACCGCCCGAACATACCAAAAGACTTGCGCGTCCACGTCCCGACGCTGATCTTGTGGGGGATGCAGGACGTAGCCCTCAGTCACCGCATGGCGCGCCTCAGTTTGGATTATTGCGATAGCGGGAAACTGGTCTTCTTCGAAGACGCGACCCACTGGGTACAGCACGATGAAGCGGAAGAAGTCAACCAGTTGCTGATGGAGTTCCTGGGTTAGTTCGATAGAGTCGTGATTGCGCGATTGCCTTTACGCTTGTACAGGCCTGATGGCGGGCAACCAAATAGAAACCGTTGTGCCAACATTTAACTGGGAAGCGATCTTCAATTGCCCGCCCAATTCTTCCACGATTGACTTGACAATGTACAGGCCGATCCCGCTGCCGGGGATTTCCTGTTCGGTTGCGTTGGTGGCCCTGAAAAAGCGAGAGGTAAGATGGGGCAGGTCTTCGGATGGGATGCCAACTCCCTGGTCTTCCACCTGTATGCGTATTCCACCATCATCTTCGCGGACCTGGATATTGACCTCGCGATCAGGTTGGGAAAACTTAATGGCATTCGACAGGATGTTCATAAAGATATGCGAGAAGGCCTCGTCTGATCCGAGTACATCGGGAATTTGGTCGGGCATATCCAGGTTGATGCTGATGTTTTTCATTTCAGCCTGCGGTTGCACGGCTTGGATTGCGCCTTGTAGCGGAGGCCGAACAGACAGGGGAACGGCTGCGATTTTGTAGCGGCCGCTTTCGAGACGGCCGACCATGAGCACATCTTCGAGGATCAGGCGTTCCCGGTTCAGTTCCTGTTTGAGAATATCCCAATACTCGGCCCACTCATTTGGCCTTGAATCTTGACCATCCAACAGTTCGACCATCAATAACGCGGTCGTCAATGGGGTGCGCAACTCGTGAGACGCCCGGTTGATAAAATCGGTTTTCATCTGTTCCAACCTGACGTGTTCGCTGATATCGTGAACCACTACAATTACTTCGTCTTTTGTGCTGGCGACGAATCGAGCCTCATACGTCTTTGTCCCGGATTCTGTAGGAAGTTTATACTCGAACATTTGGGGGGCAAATGTTTGCAGGGCTTTTTCGATGGCGTCATAAGCGAGTCTGGCAACCTCAGCAGGGAGCAGCGCTTCTATGGGCGCACCCAGAATCTTGTCAGGAGAGACATAGAGGTCGGCATAATCCATTGCCTTGAAATCCAGGAAGGTTCCTTTATGGTCCATCCTGAAGATCAGGTCAGGGACGGCATCCAGGAAAGCGCGCAGGCGCGCTTCGCTTTGCGCCAGCGCTTCTTTTGCCTTGAATATCTCTGTCAGATCCGTGATAACAACAACGCTCCCGGTTACAAGATCGTCCGTGCGGCGGGGAGACCCGGTGGCCAGGGTGTGGATGATGTTGCCGTTAGAGGCGATCAAACGCATCTCGTAGGATGTCGAAAAGCCCTGTGTGCGTTGTTCGAGGGCGCGGAGGTAGATATCCAGATCGCCAGGGTGAACATAATCGAGCGTAGAATTGCCTATCAAATCCTCTGGGGAGTATCCCAGCATCCTGGCAAACGCGGGATTGACATAATCGTAGACGCCTTTCAAATCAGTGATAATCAATCCTTGCCCTATCGTGTTCATGACCAGCAAGGCGAAGTCGCGCTGGCTTTCGAGTTCTTTCTGCGTGTCGATCCGGACCATGGCGTTGGAGATGATGTCGGCCGCCATCCTTAACAAGCGCACTTCTTCCTTGCTCCAGGACCTTCCTGCGTTAACGGCATCGAAGCCGATGAAACCAACCAGTTTTTTGATGGACATCATCGGCACGACCAATACGGATTGGATATCTTGCGCTTCCAGGATCTCTTTTTCGGTGGAGGCCTCCTCCGGCAGATCGGCAACGCGCGGAATGTTCACTTCCTCGGATTTTTTTAATTTCCCCATCCACCAGGGAATCGCCTCGACCGGGACTCCCTGCAAGTTATCCATTTGCGGTGAAATACCAGCCGCACACCACTCATATGTATTATCCAGGAGCAGGCCGTCATGGCTGAGTTGAAAGATATAGGACCGGTCTGCGCCGATAAACGAACTCAATAACCTCAGCGCGTCATTGATGGCGGTATCCAATTTTGTCCTTGACAGGCTCGAAAATGTTATCGAGAGCGATGAGACCAACTCTTCGAAGGTTATGCGATGGTCCAACGAACTGACCATTTTGTTGAAATGTGTCGCCAATGTGCTGATTTCATCCTGGGACCCAAATGAACTGGTGACAGTTACATTGGCAGTCAAATCTCCCGCCTCGACGAGCGCTACACTGTGACTGAAAGCCTGCAAACGATCTGTCACGTTCGCCTTCGTTATCGAATAGGCTATGCCTATCGTTAATATAACAAGGATGGCGCTAACAATCGAAATATTCCCGACCGCCCGGATTGATTGGGCAAGGGATGGCGACAAATCCAGTTCGATCCATAGCACACCGGTCGTGTCGTGGAACTCCGGGGTATAAGCCTGCCCATGCAGCGGACGAATAAACCGGAGCAATCTCCCGTCAATCACATCCTGGTACACCTGGTCCGTTTCGATCACTCCCCGGATCAGATCCAGGTCTCCCTGCTGCCCGACCAGGCTTTTGTTGCTGTGCGCAACGATCACCCCATCCTGATCCGTGACGAAGACCATTTCGACATTTTCCAGGGAGGCCGACTTTTCGACCATCCGCTGCACGGAAAAAATATCGATCTCGGGCGCTACCACTTCGAACCCATAGGCAAGTTCATCCGCCAGGCTGCTGGCGCGAGAAGGGGCGCTGGCGCGAATACCTTGTATTGCCCCTACGAAACTCAGGACGCTGGTGACAAGGATCGCCGCCAGGCCGGTCAAGGCGTACAGGAGCAGCAACTTCGCGCGTAAGGAAATGGCGTTCCCGGGTTTTGTTCCTGGACTATTCATGCCGCAGCAAAGAACTCACATTATTTCAAAAACAAATTTCGCACAAAGACCGGTTCCAGCAACTGGCTGGCGTCAGGCAATGTTTTGATCACGCCGCTGTCGAACAAGAATTGAGCGATCTCCTGTGTTTTGCCATAGATGCGGCCATGATCGTCCAGCCCAAACAAACCGGCATTTGCAGTGTGATCAAGATAGCGGATCCCTTGCACGTGCGCTTCGAACTCCTCCGCACTGATGCCTTCCGCCGCGCCCATGCGTTGGTAGGCATCCTGCGGGTTTTCTTTTATATAGTTCACCGCATCGAAATATGCAGCCACGACCTTTTCCACATCCCCAGGGCGTTGGCGGATCGTTTCGGCGTCGAACGTCATGGTCGTGATGATTGTTTCTGGATAGTCGCGGCTGGTGATCAACACCTTCCCGCCGGTCAATTCCGCGGAACTCGTCAGGTAGGGTTCCCAGGTAACGCCCGCGTCGATCGCCCCGGCAAGCATCTCCTGTTGGATCTCCCAGGCCGGGATGCTGATAATCTCGACATCCTCTACGGACAGGTCTGCCTTTTCCAGGATTTTCAACAGCGACAGATGCCCAACGGTTCCGATCTCAACCCCGACCTTGCATCCGTTTAAATCAGCCAGGGTTTCGATCCCAGCCCGCGCCGCCAACCCGTCCCCGCCATAGGAGTAATCGGTCAGCAAAACGATACGGACATCCCGTCCCCCTGAAAAATAACGGATGGCGTCGTCGAGGGTGTGCATGCCGGCGTCTACGTTGCCTCCCCGTAAGGCCTCAATCGAGTCGCTGTACGCGGAGAAACGCACCATTTCTACTTCTACCCCGCGCTTTTCGTAATAGCCGAGTTGCGCGGCCAGTTCGGCCGGCTCCACGCCCGCCCAGGCAGAGATGGCAATGCGCAGCGGGGCCTCTTGCGAAGCGCAACCACTCAGCCAAAGGGAAAGTAGGAGAAACACCAGGCCCACTTTTCGAAGATGTGTTCTTGTTTGCATTCGTCCTGATCCTTTCACGGAATATCAACTGGGCCAGGAGCGACCGTCATTTGCGCCTGGCATCCACGTTCTACAGGGATAACGACCGTATTCCCGCCCAGCGCCTGCGCCACTGCGCGGGCAATGGTCAAACCGACCCCCAGGCCGTTGTATGCGCGCGTGTCGCCCTGGCTGGCCTGGAAATGTCTCTTGAAAACTTCCTCATGCAGGTGAGATGGAATACCGACGCCGTCGTCTGTCACGGTCAATACGCACCCTCCAATCTCATTTGGCTCGAGATCAATCAATATGTTGGCCGTAGGAGGCGAAAATTTGAAGGCATTGTCTACCAGGTGAACGACAGCCTGCCGGAATTCACGCTTGGGCGCATGGACGACCACACCTGGATCTGCCTTGATCTGCACGCGCAAATTCTTGTCTGCATAAAATTCCTGTCGCATCCTGATCGGGTCGAGAAAATCTTGTTCGATATTTACCTTCTGCCGCATACTATTGACCGTTCCGCGGTCATAACCGTTCAGGAAAATCAGGTCATCGATAATGCTGTTCAGCCGGTAGGACTGCGATAGCGCGATCTCGACGAACATTTTCAGGTCTTCGGGATCATCATATTTATTGCGCAGGATGATATCCAACGAAAACAAGATCTGCGTCATCGGCGTCCGCAATTCGTGGCTGATGTTGTTCGAAATCTCCTGCTGGAAGAGCGCGATCTGCCGGTCGATTTCCCAGCGGGCAGCCTCCCGTCCCTTTGCGTACCGGTTCAGGATGGCAGAAATGCGCGCCAGCAATTCGCGATGGTCGAACGGCTTGGTGATGTAGTCGTCTGCCCCTGAGTCCAGGCCTTTCAACTTATCCGTCTGGGAGGTCCGCGCGCTCAGGAACAGGAACGGGATATCGCGGGTTTGCGGGTCAGCATTCAAGGTTTCCCGCACTTTGAATCCGTCCATCCAAGGCATCATTACATCGCAAACGATCAAGTCTGGATGTTGCTCTTGCGCCATCTGTACGCCGGCGGGGCTTTCCTCTGCGACCAGTACCCTGTACCCGGCGCGTTCCAGCAAGGCTTTGATGCCAACCAGCAGGAAAGATTCATCGTCAATCACCAGGATGGTTTTATCAGGATTTGCCATATCGCCTCATTCCCCGGCTGTGTGTGGAATGCTATCGACCACTTGATTCAGGAAAACATCCACCACCCGGGGATCAAAATGCTTGCCTGATTGTTCGCGTATGTACGTATACGTTTTTTCATACGACCAGGCTTTACGGTAAGGACGGTCGCTGGTAAGCGCATCCCACACATCTACGATAGCAAAAATACGCGCAGCAAAGGGAATGTCTTCGCCAGCCAATCTTTCGGGGTAGCCGGTTCCGTCCCAGCGCTCATGGTGGGAGAGCGGGATCTCCAACACAGCAGCGGGCAGGCCCAAGGGTGTCAGGATCCGATGCGCGATTTGCGGGTGCAGCATCATGACCGCGCGCTCCTCATCGGTCAACGCATCTGGTTTCAGCAAAATCCCATCAGGAATGCCGACCTTCCCAATGTCATGTAAGATCGCTCCCCAACGCAGGTAGGTAAGTTGTTCGCCTTCGATATGGAACGCAAGGGCGATTTGTGTGCTCAATTCCATTACCCTGCGGGCGTGGGCTTCCGTCTCGTTATCCCGCAAGGACAGCATGTGCGCCAGGCCGCTCACGAACGCATCCCAGTTTGTTTCCGCCTGCTTCATGAGGCTGGAGATCTCTGCGCGCAGGGAAACGATTTCCCCGTCGGTTCCTCCTGAGGCGCCCTTTGCTTTTTGCTTGCGGCGCAGGACCGCAGTGATACGCGCAACCAATTCATCCTTGGAGAACGGCTTCGTGATGTAGTCGTCTGCGCCGGAAAGAAGGCCGTTCACCTTGTCTGTTTCTGCGCCCCGGGCAGTAAGGAAGATGAAAGGAATGTCCGCAGTTTTTGGATCCTGGCCGAGCATATCGAGTACGGCAAAGCCGTTCGGCGGGGGCATCATCAGGTCACACAAGATCAAGTCAGGCGCCGCCTCACGGGCAAGGTCAATCCCTTCCCGGCCGTTTTTCGCCGTTCTCACCTGGTATCCTTCGCGGTCCAATACTGCGCGCAGCCCGATGAGCAGGTTGGGATCATCATCGATCAACAAAAGGGATGGTTCAATTGTCATAAACAAGCAACAATCTCCGTAAAAAAAAGAGTCTGGAAAAATCCAGACTCGCGCGAAATCAAGAAAACTATTTCCGGCGGCCTGGCGATCATGGTCATGTGAACGACGGTAGACCCGTTGGCTTTGCGTCCCCGGCTTTCGCCGGGTTTGCCTTTTTCGGTTTTGGGGATTGTACTATGAAACTTGCGATGTCCACTTTACAGTTTTGAAAATCGAACCTATACAAAATATTTCGATACCTGACATTTATCCTACCAACAGAGGACATCTGCAACATACCCTTGCGCCCCCATTCCAAAGATAATAAAAAGTAAGATTCCTGCAATACACGCTTTCAAATCATGGTGACTCGACCCTACGTACACATCAACGTTGCCGTGAGCGCGGATGGCAAAATGGATACCTTCGAGCGGCGCGGCGCGGCCATCTCCTCGCCCCGCGATAAGGAACGGGTGGACCGCCTGCGCGCCGAATCGGACGCCGTCATGGTGGGCGGCAACACCCTGCGCGACGAAGACCCCAAACTGACGGTGAAATCGGCGGAACTGCGCGCAGAGCGGGAACGGCGCGGCCTGCCGCCCAACCCCGCCAAAGTGGGCATCGCCTCGCGCGCCGACCTGGGGCCTGCTTCCGCTTTCCTGGCGGCCGGCCCGGCGAAGGTCTTGCTCTTCACCACCCCACAGACGGACGAGGCGCAGGTCGCCCGGTTGCGCGCATGCGGCGCGGAAGTGTTCGTGCATGACGCGCCGCGCGTAGACCTGGCGGCTGCCCTGGGAACCTTGAAAACGCATGGAATCCAACGCTTGATGGTGGAAGGCGGTGGTACACTTATCTCCGAACTGCTCCGCCTGGGATTGGTGGACGAATTGACCGTTTACGTTGCGCCGATGATCTTTGGCGGCGAATCCGCCCCGGGAATGGTAGCAGGCCCGGGCCTGGCGCGAAGCGAGGCCGTCCCATTGAGGTTGGTGGACGCCGAGGCGTGGGAGGATGGCGGGGTCTTGTTACACTATAAGTTGTAGGACAGTTTGCCAAATTGTCCTACGGGAGTTGAAATGACAACATTCACACATGAAGTAATCGAAGAATTGATCGAGGAAAATTGCTGTCACGAGTGCGAAGGCGTGGGCAAGGACCACGTCTGCGTGCGCATCGAGGCGATTGCCGAACTGCCCTCGCGCTTTGGCGATTTCCATATCGTGGCATTTTGGAACAACCACGACGAGAAGGAACACGTCGCCATCGTCAAGGGTGAGATCATCGACGCCGAAGACGTGCCGGTGCGCCTGCATTCTGAGTGCCTGACCGGCGACGTGATCGGTTCGCTGCGCTGCGATTGCCGCGACCAACTGGAGGGCGCCCTGCGTATGATCGGCCAGATGGACAAGGGCATCCTGCTCTACCTGCGCCAGGAAGGGCGCGGTATCGGTCTCATCAACAAGATCCGCGCCTACAGCCTGCAAGACCAGGGACTGGATACGGTGGAGGCAAATCTCGCGCTGGGATTCCGCGACGACGAGCGCGATTACGCTGTGGCGGCGCATATGTTGATGTCGCTCAAGGTCAGGTCGGTGCGGCTGATCACCAACAACCCGAAGAAGATCGAGCAACTCACCCAGCACGGCATCCGCGTCAGCGAGCGCATCCCGCACATCATGGAACCCAACGACCACAACCGTTTCTACCTGGAGACCAAGGCCGCCAAGTCGGGACATTTCATCGACTTCAGCGGCAAGCCGCACCTGGTCGAGCAAATCGACCGGCCGATCGTGAAAGGCATGACCGAGGAACAGATCAACGGGCTTTTCGATGACCCAGGGCTGATTATCTGCTGATAAGGCTTTGCGCTGCCGGTATACGCCTCACAGTCATCCCTGGCAGTCTTTTCGAGTACTACCTGCCATGTCGAACAGGATTGACAAGATATTCAGGATAAGGCTTCCGTGGTTGAAAAAACCAGCCTTTCCCCCCCTTTCCCTTGCGCTGCTCTTCCTGTGGACGCTGGCGATGCTCGTCCAGCCCATCCTGCTATGGACGTGGGGACAGGCGGCGTTTCGAACCGGCATGTCGCTGACTGTGGTGATCCAGGCCGTCGCCGTGCTGGCCGTCCTGGCGGGGGCCTGGGGCTGGAAGCGCACCGCATCCCTGCTGGCGCTGGTGGCTGTCTCCGCTTACCTGGCTGAGTTGCTCGGCAGCCAGACCGGTTTCCCGTTTGGCAAATATCATTACACCGGCGTCCTCCAACCACAGTTGGCGGGTGTGCCTTTACTCATCCCGCTGGCCTGGCTGATGATGCTGCCGCCCAGTTGGGCCGTGGCGCGCCTCATTGCCGGGGAGCAAAGTCCTCTTTCCTCTTTCATCATTCTTTCTGCGTTCGCCTTCACCGCCTGGGACCTGTTCCTCGACCCGCAGATGGCCGCCTGGGGTTTCTGGGTCTGGGAATCGCCCGGCCAATATTTCGGCATCCCGCTGGTCAACTACCTGGGCTGGCTGCTGGTCTCGGCAATCATCACCGCCCTGGCGCGTCCGCGCGACCTGCCGCTGGCGCCATTGGCCGCCGTGTATACCATCACCTGGCTGCTACAAACCATCGGGCAGGGACTTTTCTGGGCGCAGCCCGGCCCGGCGGTTTGCGGCTTCCTTGGCATGGGCGCGATGTTGGCCTGGGCATGGCATCGTACCCCTATCCGCAAAAAATGATCCCTTCTTTCTTCATTCTTCTTTCTTTTTTCCTGGGTTGCCTGCCTTTCTCCGTCTGGCTTGGCCGCTGGTTCGCGGGCGCAGACGTACGCGCGGTGGGCGACGGCAACCCTGGCGCGGTCAACGCCTTCAAAGCCGGCGGCTGGCGGGTGGGGTTGGCCTCCCTGCTGCTGGACGTGACCAAAGCCGCGCTGCCGGTGGGACTGGCCTACCAGGTTATCGGCCTGCGCGGCTGGCCGGTCTTCTTCATAGCCATCGCGCCCACGCTGGGGCACGCCTTCTCACCGTTCCTGCGTTTCCAGGGCGGCAAGGCCATTGCCACCATGCTCGGCGCGTGGATCGGCCTGACGCTCTACGAGGTGCCTCCCATCCTGCTCTTTTTTATCACGTTCTGGTTCCTCGTCCAAACCCTGAGCGGTTGGGCCGCCCTGCTCACCGTCCTGTGCGCGCTTGGCTACCTGGCCGCCTTCCACCCTGACCCGCTCCTGCTGGGCGTGGCGCTCTTCCAGGCCGCCTTCATCGTCTACAAGCATCCTGCCGACCTGCGCCAGTTGCCGCAGTTCCGTCCCTGGCTGCGCAAACGCTTCCGCACATGAACCTCCTGCTCGGCTTCGTCGCGCTTGCTTTGCTGGGCATGGCGCTCATCAGCATCCTCAACGCGCTGACCTACCCCCGTCTCCGCCCTGGCCGGCTCGAACAAACGCCCCTGGTCTCGATCCTCATCCCAGCGCGGAACGAAGCGGCAACCATCGAGCGCACCATCCGCTGGCTGCTGGCGCAGGACTACCCGGATTTCGAGATCATCGTGCTGGACGACGCCTCCAGCGATGGCACCGCCGCAGCCGTCCGCCGCGCCTCGGACTCGGACCCGCGCCTGCTCCTGTTTCCCGGCCTGCCCCTGCCCGAAAACTGGCTCGGCAAATCCTGGGCCTGCCAGCAACTCTCCCGGCAAGCCAAAGGCGACCTGCTGCTCTTCACCGACGCGGACGTGCGCTGGCATCCCGGCGCGCTCAAGGCAATCGTGCGCCAGTTCCAGCAAAGCCGCGCGCATCTCCTTGCCGTCTTCCCCACACAAGAGACCGTCACCTGGGGTGAGCGCCTGGTCATCCCCTTGATGGGTATGGCTATCCTCGGCTACCTGCCCATCCCGGCCGTCCACCACATCCCCTGGGCTGCGTTTGCCGCCGCCAACGGCCAATGCTTGCTGTTCGAGCGCGCCGCCTACGAAAGGATCGACGGGCACCAGGCCGTCAAGACCTCGCTCATCGAAGACGTCAGCCTGGCGCGCTTGGTAAAACGGCATGGCCTGCGCCTGCGGCTGGCCGACGGCACCGGGCTGGTATCCAACCGCATGTACGGGAACTGGCCCGAGGTCCGCGACGGATTCGCCAAGAACATCATCGCCGGTCACGGCAACCTGTTCTTCCTGTCCATCTCGACCCTTTTCCACTGGTTGGCCTTCGTCCTGCCCTGGGCCTGGTTGTTCGTGGACTGGCGCAGCGCCCTGCCGCTCGTCCTGCTGGGCGTGGCAGTGCGCGCCCTGTCGGCTGCCCTCACCCGCCAGCGCCTGCCCGACAGCCTGCTCATGCCGCTCTCGGTGGCGCTGATGACCGTCATCGCCCTGCGCGCCGCCGCCTGGCAGGTGCGTTTTGGCGGGCCGCAGTGGCGCGGGCGCGCCATCCAACAATAAGGAGTGCTATGTTTACCAACCGTGTTATCGTCATCACCGGCGCCGCCGGCGCAACCGGCCGGCAAGCCGCCAAAGCCTTTGCCGAGCGGGGCGCTTCCCTGGCGCTGCTCGGCCGGGACCAGGCGAAGTTGGACGCGCTGGCGCGCGATCTGTCCCTGCCGCCGGAACGCATCCTGACCCAAGCCGTAGACCTGCTCGACGAATCCGCGCTGCGGGACTCAGCCGAGGCTGTGGCCGCCAAATTCGGGCGCGTCCACGCCCTCATCCACCTGGTCGGCGGCTGGACCGGCGGCGCGACCCTGGCAGAATCCAGCCCAAACGACCTGGAATCCATGCTCGACCAGCACGCCTGGACGACCTATCACCTGGCGCGCGCTTTTACGCCTGCTATGCAAGCGCAGGGTTGGGGGCGCGTGATCGTGGTCTCCTCCCCGTTTGCGACCGCGCCCACCGCCAGGATGGGCCCCTATGCCGCCGGCAAGGCCGCGCAAGAGACGCTGGTATCGACGCTGGCAGACGAATTCAAAGGGACGAACCTGACCGCCAACATCATCCAGGTCAAATCCATCGACGCGCAAGGCCAGGGCAACGGGACATCCCCGACGGAGATCGTCTCGGCTATGTTGTACCTGTGTTCGGACGAAGCCGGGAAGGTCAACGGCGCGCGGATTCCCATGTAAAATAGCCGCATGAGCGAACAACAATTTCCCGAACCTACCGTCGGCGTTTTCATCTTCGACCCGCAAGGCAAACTTCTGCTGCTGGAATCGCACAAATGGCCGGGCAAATACGTCGTCCCGGGCGGGCACGTCGAGTTGGGCGAACGCCTGGAGCAAGCCGCCGTCCGCGAAGCAAAAGAAGAGACCGGGCTGGATGTCTACGACCTGGAGTTCATCAACTTCCAGCAATTCATCTACGACCCGGCCTTCTGGAAGCGGCGGCATTTCATCTTCTTCGATTTTGCCGCCAGGACGGACAGCGCCGAGGTCGCACTGAACGAGGAAGCGCAACAATACATCTGGGTCGAACCCAGGGGAGCGTTGGGGCTGCCGCTGGACAGTTACACGCGCACGTCCATCGGGACCTGGTTGAAACGGCAGGAATGAGGCCGGGCGGACTTCAATAGGCTGCCAGGATGCGGTTTTGCAGGTCCCACAGGCGGCGGAATGCGCCGCCGCGCGCCAACAGTTCGGCCTGCGCGCCGCGCTCCACGATCTGCCCGTGTTCCATCACCAGGATTTCGTCCACATTTTCGAGCCCCACCAGCCGGTGCGTGATCAGCAGCGCCGTCTTGCCGCGCATCACGCCAAAGAGCGTATCCAGCGCCTGCTTCTCGGTCAGCGGGTCCAGGTTGGCGGTCGGCTCGTCCAAGATCAGGATGGGCGCGTCCTTCACCAGTGCGCGCGCGAGCGCCAGCCGCTGGCGCTCGCCGCCCGAAAGCCGCAGTCCCTGCTCGCCGATGTAGGTCTGGTAGCCCTTTGGCAGCGATAGGATGAACTCGTGGATCTGCGCCTGCCGCGCCGCCGCCTCGATCTCTTCCCGGGATGCGGAGGGACGCGCCAGCCGCAGATTCTCGTGGACGCTGGTGTTGAACAGGTGCGAAGCCTGCGAGACGACCGCGCATCGCGCCCGGACCTGGTCCTGCTCCAGGCCATGCAGCGATTCCCCACCCAGGCGGATGTCCCCCGAACTGTACTCCCAAAATCTCAGCAGCAAACTGACGAGGGTAGACTTCCCTGCCCCGCTCGGCCCGACGATGGCGAGGCTCTTGCCAGACTCCAGGTTGAATGAAATATTCTGGAGGGCAGGAATTGTTTGACCTGGGTATGAGAAGGAGAGATCAGAGAATTGGAGAGTAGGGAGTAGTCTCTCTTCCCTGCCATCTACTCTCTGCTCTCTACTCTCTACTCTCTTCTCCCTGCTCTCTCCAACCGCAGGTTGCGCATCCACAATCTCGAACAACCGACCAGCCGCAGCCCGCACGCTCTCCCAAATCTGCGCGGCCAGCGGCAGCGGGGTGACCGCTTCGAAGGAGGCCAGCGCCAGCAGGGCCAGCGAAGCCAGCATCGGGCCGGGAATATGGCCGTTGTTCACCTGCGGGATGGCCAGGTAGACCACCAGCCACAGACTAAAATTGGTCACCAGGGCGGCCAGCCCGCCGTGGAAGCCGCTGATGCGCGCCATGCGCTTTTGCGCCGATCCGTACGCGCGCGCGGTGACGGCGATCTGCGCGGCATGGTCGCCCGCGCGGCCATAGGCCAGGATGTCGGCCAGCCCCTGGATGCCGTCCACCAGGCGGGCGTTCAGTTCGGAGCGCAGGGCGATAAGGGCTTTACCGGGTTTGCGTCCCAGCAGCAGGGAGGAGAGCGGCAGGATAAATCCCAGGAGGAAGAAAAAGCCGATTAAAACGGCGGCCAGCGGCGGGTAGAAAGAGGCGAGAAAGATGGATACGCCGGTCCCGATGACGAGCGCCACCAACGGCGGCGAGACCACGCGCACGTAGAAATTCTCCAGCGTCTGCACATCCCCAACGATACGGGAGAGCAAATCCCCGGCGCGGTAGTCCATCAGGCGGGCGGGGGCGAGGGGCTCGAGGTTCTGGTAGAACCAGACGCGCAAACGCGCCAGCAGCCGGAAGGTGACATTGTGTGAGACCAGCCGCTCGCTGTAACGGAAAACGGCGCGGCTGATTCCGAAGAAGCGCACGCCGACCACAGAGACGCCCAGATCGGCGATGGACGGGTGCAGCGCGGCGGTGGAGATCAGCCAGGCCGAGGCGCCCATGAGTGATACGTTAGCGCCGATGGTCAGCGCCCCCAGCAGCACCGAGAGGGCAACCCAGTCCCAGGAACCGCTGAGGAAGGAGAGCAGGCGGGGGAGGGTGGATTGCTGATTTTTGATTTTTGATTGTCGATTGTCGATTGGTAATTGATCATTCGCGCTTGGCGATTGGCGACCGGGTTCTTCTTGTGTACATGTGTACGTGTCTACTGGTTTAACCCTGGCTTTCGTCTCGTACGTTTTCACCATGCTCGCATACAAGCCGTCGTTCGCGATGAGTTCGCGGTGTGCGCCTTGCTCGATGATTTGGCCTTGGTCGAGGACGATGATCTGGTCGGCCTGGAAGATGGTGTTCAGGCGGTGGGCGATGGTGATGACCGTCTTGCCCTGCATCAACTCTCGGGTGGACTCTTCGAGCAGGACTTCGGTCTCGGGATCGAGGCTGGAGGTGGGTTCGTCCAGGATCAGGATGGAGGCGTCTTTCAGGAAGGCGCGCGCCAGGGCCAGACGTTGGGCCTGCCCGCCGCTGAGACGGGCGCCGCCCTCGCCGATGGCGGTCTCGTAGCCGTCGGGCAGGGAAGCGATGAAGTCGTGCAGGTAGGCGGCTTCGGCGGCGGCTTCGAGTTGTTCCTGGCTCGCATCCGGGTTGCCGAGGCGGATGTTGGCGGCGATGCTGTCGTGGAAAAGGTACGGTCTCTGGGGGACCCAGGCAATGTTGTTGCGCAATTCGTAATGCGTAATTGACGATGGTTGGTTGTAGGTAATGCTGCCTTCAGTGGGTTGGATGAAGCCAAGCAGCAGGTTGACCAGCGTACTTTTCCCCGCGCCTGTTTTGCCCACCAGGGCGATGCGCTGCCCGGCTTCGATGCGCAGGTTGACGCCTTGCAGGGCAGGAGATGGTTCGTTGGGGTAAGTAAAAGAGAGATTAGATAATTCGATACTAGAGATTAGTCCAGTTGTTTTACCGCTCTCTGTTCTCTGTTCACTACTCTCTCCTCTTTGCTCCCTAATCTCTAAGTCCAAAATTTCGTAGATGCGGCGGGCGGCGGCAGTGCCGTCCATGCCGGCGTGGAAGCGCAGGCCGAGCATCCGCAGCGGCAGGTAGAACTCCGGCGCGAGCACCAGGATGAACAGCGCCTGCAGGAAGTCCATGCGGGCGTACAGCAGGCGCAGGCCGATCTCCACAGCGATGACGGCGGTGCTGATGGTGGTCAGCAGTTCGAGCGCCAGCGCCGACAGGAAAGTGACGCGCAACACCTGCATGGTGGCGTCGCGGAATTGTTCGCTGACCTTCTCGATGTTCTTCGCGTGCGGCTTGGACTGCCCGAACATCTTGAGCGTGGCCAGGCCTTGCAGGCTGTCCAGGAAGTGGGCGGACAGGCGGCTGAGGGTCTCGTACTGGCGTTTGGTGACGATTTCCGCGCCTTTGCCGATCAGGATCATGAAGAAGGGGATGAGCGGCGCAGTGATCAGCAGCACCACGCCGGAGAGCAGGTCAAGTGGGAATACGAAAAGCAAAATGGAGAGTGGAACGAGCGCTGTGATGACCAGTTGCGGCAGGTACTGGCTGAAGTAGGCGTCCAGGGCCTCGACGCCTTCCACGGCGGCGGCCGTCAGTTCGCCGGTGCGCTCCGAGCGGGTGTAGGCAGGACCGAGGGCCTGGATGTGGGCGAAAAGTCGTTCGCGCAGGTCGGTCTTGATGCGCACGGCTACGGCGTTGGCGCTGACTTCGTTCAGCCAGGTCAGCAGGGCGCGCCCCGCGATGACGAACAGCATCAGGCGCAGCAGGTCCCAGACCTGGGAAAGGGTCTGCCCCGCCAGGAAAACGCCGTTGACAGTGTTGCTCAGGAGCCAGGCCTGCCAGATGGTCAACAGGCCAGCCAGGAATCCAGAAAGAACCGTCAAAGCCAGGGAGAGACGGGTATCGCGGGCGAGGGAGAGCAGTCTGCGGTGCATGGACGGTAATTATAAATCGGAAGCCGGGTATAAAATTGCCGGTTTACAGCCCCACCCCATCCACCAGCGCCTGCCAACCTGCATAGTGCGGCACACCGGCCAGGTCGAATGCAGCCGCTTTTGCCGCGCTTCCCGAAGTCAACCCAAGCGCGCGGACGGCGACGTCGAACCCGGCTGTCCGCAGGATTTCACCTGCCGCCTGCACCGAGCGGATGCCGCCCATCGTATCCTCCACCACAATCAGTTCAAATGACCTGGGCAATTCGCTGAAATGCCCGTTCAACGCGCCCGTGCTGCGCCAATCGTATGCAGCCTGCAACGCGGATAATTCTTCGCCGCTCCATGCGGCGAGAGTCCCTGCCAATGCCTGGAACGAGGAAGGCTTCAGTAAGGCGGCCGGATCGAGTTGGTGCTGCGCGGCCACATATTCCAACTTCCCGAAAGCGATCAACGGAATATCCTGCAAGCCGACCAGTTCCAGGGCAAGTTCCGCTTCGGGGGCGTAGCCGAGCGCCGAGCCGGTTACTTCGCGCGGCGGGTGGGAGGGACGCGCGGTGAACGCGGCAATGCAATTCCCATCTTGATGAAATGCGGCGCGAATCTCATCGTCCACGTTGGATTGATCGTGCTTCGACAGGAGCGATTCTGTTTCGATCTCCGCTTTCAGATTGTACGTATCCGCGAAGTTTTTGCTGCCGAGCGTGAAGTGCTGGAACGTCCGCATCGTATGTGACTTGTGGACGCTGCGCGTTTCGGTCAACAGGTTCTTGCGCAATTCATACGGGATGGCTGGGAAACATCCCGCGCGGAAGGCGCTCTCGGCGGGATATTGCCCCGCGACGAGTTCGAAGGCGGGGACGGACAATTGCTGCGGCGCGTCCACCCCCCGCCGCGCCCGGATCTCGCGCGCGGCGGATGCAACCTCTGAGGGGAGATTCGGCACGAGTTGTCGAGTCAGGACAAAGTCCCAGTATGAGGCGATGATGAGCGGGGACATGTCCCATTCGCTGGCGATGCCGCGCTTCTCCATGTCGTTCAACAGGTCTTCCTGGATCTCGAAACCAGGACCGATAAAATGATGGACGGTGGCGCGCAGCGCGGCGCGGTATCCGCCAGGTTGGACGAGCACGCCGTCGATGTCCAGCAGAATGATGCGGGTCATTTGTGGCGTTTCTCCAGTTCGGCGAGGACGTGGGCGGGAGTCAGCCCGCGCGCGGCGAGCAGGACGAGGGTGTGATAGGCCAGGTCGGCCACTTCTTCGACCAGGCGCGCGTCGTCCTGCGCCAGCGCGGCCACCACCACCTCCGTCCCTTCCTCGCCGACCTTCTGCGCGATCTTGGGCAGCCCCTCCGCAAAGAGGCTGGATGTGTAGGATTTCTCGGTCGGGTTTTGCTTGCGGTCTTGAATGACATCGAACAGCCATTGAATGCTCATTTCGTTCTCCATGATGTGGGGATTGCTTCGGGTTTCGATACGCCCCGACGAACACGGGCTACTCGACCCTTGCAACGACAGGTTAGATTTTGCGATAAAAACAAGTTCGGTTTCCCGTATGACAGGCCGGCCCCGCAGGCTGGACTTTGACCAACAGCGTATCGGCGTCGCAGTCCACGCGGATTTCGACCACGCGCTGTGTGTTACCCGAGGTCGCGCCCTTGCGCCACAACTTCGCGCGGCTGCGTGACCAGAAGACCGCCTCGCCCGTTTCGAGAGTCAGGCGCAAAGACTCCGCGTTCATGTACGCCAGCATCAACACTTCGTTCGTCTCCGCGTCCTGCACGATGGCGGGGACGAGTCCGTTGGCGTCATACTTGATTTCCAACAACAATTCTTTCATCTTTCCTCTTTCTTCTTTACAACCGCACAGGCACACCCCATCCCTGCAACGCCTTCTTTAACTCTGCAATCTTCAACTTCCCATCGTGGAACAGCGACGCGGCCAGCGCGGCGTCGGCTTTGCCCTCGGTCAACACCTCTGCAAAGTGAGACATCCTCCCCGCGCCGCCCGAAGCGATGACAGGCACGGAAACCGCCTCCGCGACCGCGCGCGTCAGTTCGATGTTGTAGCCCGCCAGCGTGCCGTCCGCGTCCATGCTAGTGAGCAGGATTTCGCCCGCGCCCAACTCCACGCCGCGCGCCGCCCACTCGATGGCATCCATGCCAGTCGGCATTCGCCCGCCGTTGACATAGACTTCCCATCCCGATGTATCGCGCCGCCGCGCGTCGATGGCCAGCACAATACACTGCGCTCCAAAGCGACTGGCGCCTTTGGAGAGCAACTCAGGCCGCCGCACCGCCGCCGAGTTGACGCTGACCTTGTCTGCGCCCGCCAGCAGCAGATTCCGCATGTCGTCCACCTCGCGGATTCCGCCGCCGACGGCCAGCGGCATGAAGACCGTTTCGGCCACGCGGCTGACCAACTCCAGCGTGGTCTTGCGTCCCTCGTGCGTGGCGGAAATATCGAGAAAGACGAGTTCGTCCGCGCCCTGCTTGTCATACAGGCGCGCCTGTTCCACGGGGTCGCCCGCGTCGCGCAGGTTGACAAAATTCACGCCTTTCACCACGCGCCCATCCTTGATGTCGAGGCAGGGAATAATCCGTTTTGCCAGCATAAATATCTCCTTCAAAAATGGCGTTGACCATGTTAAGTGCACTTGACTTTTTCCATGATGTTAAGTATACTTAACATCATGGCTCATAAAAACGTCGGAAACAATCTCAAAGAAATCCGCACGAAACTTGGAATGACACAGGCTGAACTTGCCGAGCGGGTCGGGGTTGCAAGGGTCTCGATCATCGCAATAGAAAATGGGCGCTTTATTCCAACCATCGAAACAGCCTTGCGCATCAGCCTTGCATTGAATGTTTCCATTGAAAAAATCTTTTGGTTACAGGAAAATAACAAATGAAAAAAGAATTCCTTCCATATTACATTTGTTACTACTCAGCCATTTCCGCAGCCAGGAAAGCTGGAGCGAAGGGAGAACCGGTCAAAGCCAAGTAGATTGCGTACAGAATAGGCTGTCTGTTTTTGTGAGCAGTGGAGATGTAGCTGCGCACCTG
>JBMOMO010000067.1:14609-24177 GCA_049324135.1 Chloroflexota bacterium | reverse complement strand
CCGCCCAGGTACGCATCCAGGGCTGCCAGGAGGGCTGCATCCACTTCGGGAGCGGCGCCGGCAACGGGGGCTTCGGGCAGGCTGCCAGTAACGGCAGGAAGTTCGGCTTTCAGCCAACCGCCCATGCCGCCGCCCAGGTTTTCCACGTCCGTGTAGCCCAAGAGACGCAGGGCTACCATACCCAACGCGCCGCGATGCCCGGAGGCGCAATAGATGACGATCTTCTGGTCTTGCGCAGGCAACTTATCCAGGTTTTTGAGCAGGTCGCGGATGGGGATATTGACGGAGCCTTCGATATAGCCGTTGGCTTCGATCTCGGACGTCTCGCGCACATCCAGCAGGAAGGGCGGGTCGCCAGCCAGCATTTCGTTCAGGCTGGCCGCGGTAATGCTATAGTAGTGATTGTCGCCATTGAGGGATGCGACAAACTCACCCATCACGGCCGGCACATCCACCACACCGGCAACCGGGAAGCCGCCAGATTTCCACGCGCCAAAACCGCCGCCCAGGTTACGGACGTTGGTATAACCCATCAGGTACAGGGCCATTTCAGCCATAGCGCCGCGATGACCGGAAGCGCAGTAAACCACGATCTTTGCGTCTTTGTCGGCCGGCAACTTATCCATGCTGTCGAGGAAGGTGGGGAATTCGACCAGGGTTGCGCCTTCGATGTAGCCATCCTTGTCCCATTCAGCCTGGGAGCGGACATCGATCAGCGCGGGAGCGTCCGCTTCGGCCAGTTCGGAATTGAGCCCATCGGCCTTGACGCTGTAGAAGCCTTCGGGCAGGTTGGCGAGGAAATCGTTCAGGACGGTGAACAACGCTTCGTCCGCGACGATGGGGCTGCTGACCGCTTCGGGAGCGGCCGGCGCGCCCTGGACGACGGGCAACTCAGCCTTGGCCCAAGCGCCAAAACCGCCAGCCAGGTTGCGGACATTGGTATAGCCCAACATCTTGAGCGCCATCATGCCAAACGCGCCGCGGTGGCCGGAAGCGCAGTAGATCACGATGGGTTCGTCCAGGCCGGGCAATTTGTCCAGGTTCTGGAGCAGTTCGCGGATGGGAAGATGAACCGCGCCCTCGATATAGCCGGCGGATTCGATCTCGGCAGTCTCGCGCACGTCGACCAGGAAAGGCGGCTTGTCAGCCAATTCTTCGCTGAGGTTGGCAGCCTTCACCGAGCCATAGCCTTTGTCAGCCGGCACAGAGGCCCAGAACGAGGCCAGGGCCGCATCCAGGTCTAGCGCAGGCTCTTCGACCACCACTTCTTCGGTGGCAGCGGGGGGCGCTTCTTCCACCACAGGTTCCGCAGGCGCTGGCGAACCGCAAGCGCCTAACAACATGCTGATGAGCATCAGCAACACGAGCGGGAGGTACAACTTTTTGGACATTCTTTCTTCTCCTTAGTTTGGGTTTGTGAGAATTACCGCTTATTTCGGAGCGGGAACTTGAGGAACGATCACGTTCAGGTTGGCATTTACTTCCGCAGGGGCAACCTTGTCAGAGGTCAGGAAAATATCCGTATTACCGTGACAATTGTTGCATGATCCATTCTGCGGGGTTTTGCGCTGGATATTGTGCGGGGTTGCATAGGCCCAGGTCGGCAGGGCATCGAAGTTTGGCAACAGGTTATCGCCATAAAAAGCGTAACTTTGCGCATCAATCGGGATATGCCGCACAGTGACATACTCATACGGGCGGTGGTAATTCGGGTCCGGGTTGCGCCCGATGAAGAAAGTCATATAAGTAGCCTGGGTCTCGAAGAACGGGTTGCCGGTCTTTTCGCTGATCGCAACGTGGCAGCCATCGCAACTGGTATAAGATACCGAGTGGCAGACCTGGCAGGACAGTTTGTCCTTATGCAGGGTGTGCTGCGGATTGGAATCGCCGGCTGCCCCAACCGCTTCGTGGCAGGACTCGCAAGACGGGATCTGCGCCCCGGCGTAACGGTTGGCGCTGCTGACCAGGGCGGCCTCTTCCGGCGTGCTGTGGCATTCGGTGCAGGCCTTCGTAGAATCGTGCATGTCTGCGCCAGCGTGGCAATCCACACAATTCATCCGACCGGTGCGGAAGTGGACATCGCCCGGAATATCCTCGTGTTTGCCCAGGTATTCGCTGCCCACGCGGCTGCCATGGCAGGCGGTGCAGTTGCGCGTCATGGATGGCGTCTTTTCAATAACATGCCCACTGATAAAGCCGCCGCCGACCGAATTTGGCTGGCTGATGTGACAGTCGCCGCAAGTCGTGTGACAGGAGGCGCAATGGTTTCCAAACATCGTAGCCAAAGCCGCATGGTTGTCAGGCGTGGAACGAGTATCCAGTGTGGTCCAATATCCTTCTTGGGTAGCGTGCAGGCTGGCCTCGAAGGTGTGATTCGTATCCGCATGGCAGGTTTCGCAAATGTTCGCCTCGCCTGCGCCGGGATTGGCGATCAAGCCAGTGTGCGCAGCATCCTTTTCAGGCGCCTGCGGTACGCCGCCGTGACAAAAAGCGCATTCGATCTGTCCATGCACATCGCCGAAGAACTCTTCCTGCAAAACGAGCACTTTCTCCCATGGCTCCAACGGAGCCACATCGCCGCCTCAGCCAACCCCCTTGGACTCTGATTCTGCGGCCTCTTCTTCGGGTTTTGCGGTAGCGACCAATTGCTCTTTGTCCGTATGGCAGGAAAGGCAAGTATCCACCTCAGCCACTACTTCTTCGGTGGGCTCTGCTGTGGGCAACACTTCCGTTGCCGTTGGGACCGGCTCTTCTGCCGCTGTTGCCTGGCATCCAGCCAAGAACAGCACCAGGATAGCAACAAGAATGGGCCAAAATCTACGCATTACCGTCTGCCTCCTTCTTTACACATTTATTAACAAGTTTAACGGGCATTGCGTCATAAATAAAAGTGATAAATATCACATGCTAAGAAAGATTTTCCTATGTATAAATATAAGGGTTGCTTATGTAGTATGCTTTATAAGGAGTTGTTATGTTAGATACCCACCGTTTACGCGTCTTCCTGATCGCAGCAGAGACCTTGAATTTTTCCCTGGCAGCCAAACGCTTGCATATGACCCAACCGAGCGTAAGCCAACACATCCAGGCCCTGGAACAGCAATTCGGAACCGAGTTGTTCGTCCGCTCAGGGCGAAGACTGTGCTTGACGGAAGCAGGGGGCGTGCTCCTGCCGCTGGCCGAAAAGATGGTCTCCATGGCAATGCACGCCCAGGAAGTAATGGTCAACCTGAAAGGCGAGGTGCATGGTCTCTTACACGTCGGTTGCAGTACTACGCCCGGAAAATACATCTTGCCGAAACTGCTTTCCAAATTTATCATGCGTTACCCACAAGTGCAGGCTTCCTGCCAGGTCCACTCGCGGCAAGAAGCGCTCAGGCAATTGTCACAGGGAAAGATCCACCTGGCGCTGGCCAGCACACATGAGTTCGATAAGGACTGTGAATTCTATAAGTTGTTCGAAGACCGGATCGTGCTGATCGCGCCCTTGGACCATCCCTGGGCAAAGACCGGCGTCGCCCACCTGGACGACCTGCCCAGCGCGCGCCTGATCTCGCGGGAAGAAGGCTCCGGGACGTACGGCGTTGTCAAGCAAGGGCTGGAGCGGGCAGGAATGCACATCGAAGACCTGCAACCCATCCTTACCCTCAGCAACGCGGAAGCGATTGCGCTGGCTGTCCAGGAGGGGTTGGGAGTGGCTTTCGTGTCAGAGGTGGTGGTATCACGCCTGGTCTCCGAAAGAGTCGCCACGATCCAGGTCGAGGGATTGAGCGAGCATCTCCACCAGGACATCTACATTGGCAGGAACATGCTGCAACCGTCCACCATCGCCCAGACCGCTTTCTGGGAATTCGTCACTTCCCCGAGCAACCAGATCAGTGAAAAAATCACCTTGGAAGTCTTGTATTCGGACGTACAGATTGCCCGGCCATAAGGGAAAGATGTATACTTCAGGGTATGACGCTTGGCACTACCATCCCAGCGCAAAAGGGGTGATAATAGGTAAAAATTGGCTGATAAGCCAAATTATCTTCTCGAAAAGGAGAACTGAATGCCCGCAAAAGGTTGGATCGAAGTATCTGATACCTACTGCAAAGGGTGTGAATTGTGTGTCAACGCCTGTCCACAAGGAGTGTTGGCGTTGGACATGGAGCGATTGACGCCCAAGGGCTATCATCCGGCCCATATCTACAAGGATGGTTGTACAGGCTGCGCTATCTGCGCACTGGTATGCCCAGACGCAGCCATTACGGTCTACCGAGAAATAACAAAAGCCGTCCCGGCGGCGGTATAGGAGGCAGGCATGGCGCGCGAACTCATCAAAGGTAACCAGGCCATTGCCGAAGCCGCAATCCGCGCTGGACTGGAAGGCTACTTTGGCTACCCGATCACCCCACAGACGGAGATACTCGAACATCTCTCCCGCCGTTTACCCGAACTTGGCCGAGCCTTCGTACAGGCCGAAAGCGAGGTAGCGGCGATAAACATGGTCTACGGCGCAGCATGCACCGGGGCGCGGGTGATGAGCACATCATCCAGCCCCGGTGTATCATTGATGATGGAGGGCATCTCCTATATCATGGGGACCGAGATCCCGGTCGTCTTGGTCAACGTAATGCGCGGCGGGCCAGGGTTGGGTAACATTGCCCCAGCCCAGGGCGACTACAACCAGGCCGTGCATGGCGGCGGTCACGGGGATTACCACCCGATCGTACTGGCCCCTTCGACCGTACAGGAAGCGATTGACATGACGGTTCTGGCCTTCGACCTGGCGGAACGCTACCGGACCGTGTGCATGGTCATCGCCGACGGTTCGATCGGCCAGATGATGGAACCTGCCGAACTGCCCGAACTGCAACCCATACAACACAAGGACTGGGAATGGGCCACCAATGGCGCCATAGGGCGCAAACGCCGCATTCTCAGTTCGATCTATATTGACCCATACGATGAAGAAGTTGCCAACCTGCGCATGTTCAAGCGCTGGAAGGAAGCCCAGGAGAATGAAGTACGCTATAAAGAATATTTCCTGGACGGCGCTGATTTCGTCGTAGTTGGATTTGGGACGGCCGGACGGGTGGCGCTCTCGGCGGTGCGCGCTGCCCGGCAGCAGGGCGTCAAAGTCGGTCTGCTGCGCCCGGTGACGGTCAGCCCATTCCCATACGCGGTCTTGGACGAACTCTCACAACGCGCGCAAGCCTTCCTGGTGGTCGAGATGAATATGGGACAAATGCTCGACGACGTACAACTTGCCACCAAGGGGCGCGCGCCAGTAGAATTCTACGGCCGACCAGGGGGCGTGGTACCCTTCCCAGATGAGATCTTGAATGAAATTAAACGGGTGGCAACTTCGGAACTTAAAATCGAAGCGGATCCGCGTCAGGCCTGGTTCGAGCGCATGACCGTATCCGTCAAAGCGAGGTGAGTGATGGATACTCTTGTCAAACCCGAAAATATTGTTTACAGCCGCCCTGAGGCGTTTACCAAATCTCCCACCCATTACTGTCCTGGCTGCACACATGGCGTAGCGCATCGCCTGATCGCCGAAGTGCTGGACGAAATGAACCTGACCGAGCGCACCATCGGCGTTGCCCCGGTAGGTTGCTCGGTCTTTGCCTACAACTACTTCGACTGCGACTTTGTGGAGGCGGCGCACGGGCGCGCCCCGGCAATGGCGACGGGCATCAAGCGCGTCTTGCCGGACCGCATCGTGTTCACCTACCAGGGCGACGGCGACCTGGCTTCCATTGGCATGGCCGAGATCATGCACGCCGCTGCGCGCGGAGAGAACATCTCTGTCGTTTTCATCAATAACGCCATTTACGGCATGACGGGCGGCCAGATGGCGCCTACTTCCCTGCCCGGCATGAAGACGACCTCTTCGCCATTAGGCCGCGACGTGGAGACGCAAGGTTTCCCCATCCGCATGGCAGAGATCCTATCGAACATGGACGGGGCCGGGTACGTTGTACGCCGTTCCCTGCACGACCCTGGAAACATCCGCAAGGCAAAGAAAGCCATTCGCCTGGCCTTCGAGACGCAAGCGCACGGATTGGGCTTCTCGATGGTGGAACTCCTGTCCACCTGCCCGACCAATTGGGGTATTTCGCCGCTCGAAGCGCTCAAGTGGGTGGAGGAGCACATGGTTCCAGTTTTCCCGCTGGGCGATTACAAAGTTGCCTCACAGGTAGCGGAGATCAAATAGAGTGTAGAGAGTAGAGAGTAGTCAACTGCTCTCTAACATCTAGTCTCTACTCTCTCCTCCAAAGGAGCATCATGCAAAAAGAAATTCTGATCGCCGGTTTTGGCGGACAAGGCGTGTTGTTCGCCGGTCAGGTATTGGCCTATGCCGCCATGGATACCGGTCACGAAGTGACCTGGATCCCGTCTTACGGCCCCGAAATGCGCGGCGGCACGGCAAATTGTACCGTTGTGATCGCGGACGAGGAGATCGGTTCGCCGCTGGTGCATCACCCCCCGGCGGTAATCGCTCTCAACCTGCCCTCGTTCGACAAGTACGAAGGGTTGGTGCAGCCCGGCGGGGTCCTGGTCGTGAACGAGTCGATGGTGGATCGCAAAGCCAGGCGCGAAGACATTACCGTCTTTTATGTTCCCGGCAACGAAATTGCCGAAGCGGCCGGCGACCGGCGCCTGCTCAACATGGTGATGGTGGGCGCGCTGATGTCCCGGTTCGACGAACTGAAGTTGGACGATGTCAAGACGGCGCTCAAGGCGCACTTACCCGCCAAGCACCAGAAATTGATCCCCAACAATTTCGACGCCATGGACAGGGGCTACGCCCATGCAAAAGCGCAATTGGAGGGGGCGCCGACATAGACCGACCAAATCTCTATAAATGTTCCCCCCTTCCTTGCGGAAAGGGGGAATTTTTTGTTGTTAGCACGCCAAAGTGCTGGGACGGAGGTTAGAAGCAAAGCGCTACTCGACGAAAATCTCCACGTGCTCGCCGTCCTCCTCGTCTACCACGTCGATGATCTTGCCGGTCACGCCGGAGCGCAGCGCGTCCATCACATTGGACATGTCCACGCCCTCCACCTCGGGAGCGAAGTGCGCGCCGATCTTCATCCCGGCGTCCACCAGCGCCAGGGGGATCTGCACCGAAGCCTTCGAGCGCCCGCTGGCCACATCCGTAACGCGGATACGCAGCGTACGCGGCGCGCCCGACCCGCGCGGCGCGGAAGTTCCGAGGGAACTGCGACGGCCCTCCGCTAAGGCCGCCAGCAGTTTGGCTCCCTCTTCCGCACTGATCTTCCCCTCTTCGATCATTTTCAAGATCTTCATCCGTTCTTCGACGCTCGCCATTTCATGCCTCCGCTACCCGATATAAACCTGCACCCGCTCGCCGCGCCCGCCCTCGTCCACGTTCACGATGATCGGCTCTCGCGAGTCTACGCCCGCCAGCAGCGACAAAACCTCTGCCGCGCGCGCCCGATCCACACCGCGCGCATAGTGGCCGAAATTGCGCAGCGCCCAACTGGCCAAGCCCAGCGGCAGCGGGAACCCCAGCGTGATACGCCCCGGCCAATCTCCCGCCGCCTGCTCGACATTCACGTACAGCCAGCGCGCGCTCGACCCACTTGTCGAAAGCGCCACCAACAGCACACCCAGCAGCAGCGGGAACCAGGCGCAGACGAACCAGAAGCCGTAATTCGACCTCTGCACCAGCGTGAACAACCAATAAGACGACAAGAGCGTGACGAAAACGCCGGTCCAAAGCGGGATGGACGCAAAGCGCAGCGCCCGCGCCCTCACTTCATCGAACTCCTGCCCGCTTCTTTCCACGCCTGGGCTTGTTGCTGCTTCGAAGGTTTCTGTCCCCGCCTCGGCCGATTCACCTTCGCCCAATGCTTGGATCAACTGCATGGCCTCCTCGGCAGAGATTTTGCCGTCCTCGACCATTTTCAGGATGCGTTTCTGTTCTTCGGAAGACATCAAGCGCCTCCTTCCAGCGCAGAAAGTAATTTTTCAGCCTCTTCCGCCGTGATCTTCTTCTCTGCCAGCATCTTCAAGATCGCCATGCGCTCTTCGTCCGAAACGGGCGCCGACGGCCTGGCGGGCTTGCCCGCAGGGAAATCCCACTTCCAGCGGCCGGCATTGACGATGCCTTGCGAACCGTGACGCACCTGTCTCTCCACGCGCCTGGCGACTGCGCCCGCCTTGCGTTCCGCGCGCCGCGCAGCCTCCTGCGCGCGCTGGGAGATGCGCTCCCCCAAGTCGCGGCCAAAGCCGCCCCAGCGTTCTCCTACCTCGCGCCCCCAGTTGTCCCAGTCGAACATCATGCCCGCAAAGTTGCCATATTCATCGGCCGATTCGGCGGCGTCTGCCCGGTTGGTCACCACCACGTCGCCGCCCGCATCCAGTTTGACCCGGGCCGCGCCGTCTCCCAACGTGACCACGCGCGAAGCGCCTCCTTCTGCCGCGATTCCGGGCCAATCCACGTTGATGTCGTCCGCGCTGATGTCCAGGGTGGCGTTTGCATCCAGGGGCAGCACGAGCATGATGTCGTCCCCGGCCATGACCGAATACTCCTGCCCGGGGCGGGGCTCCAGGTGGACGATCACGTCCTCATCCACATCCACTTTCACCCTCCCGCCTACGCCGCGCACCGACAGGTCGTCCGAGACCGAATCGAGCGTCAGGTTGCCGTCTACCTCACGCAGCGAGGCGTCGCCTCCTATGCTGCAGACGTGGACATCCCCTTTTGCGCCTCGCAGGCTGAGGTCCGATTCGACCGCGCCCAGGGTCACGCTGCCCATGTCGCGCAGCGAAGCATCCCCATTGACCGTGTCCACCTGCAGCGTCCCGGTCAAACCACGCAGCGACATGTCGCCGTTCACCGTCAGGATTTGCACACTGGCATTCTTGGGCACGTTCAGGGACAGGTCAATTGCGGAGGAGATGACGACCAACTGGTCGTCCTGCTGGAGGGAGAGAGGGGCGGCGTCCCCCTTGACCAGGATTTCGTCTGCGTCCCAGCCTACCAGGCGTAGGTCGCCCTCCACGCTTTCGATCTTGATGTGCGGCGAAAAGCCGACCGGGATCCTGGTAGACATGTCACGCCTCCTCGCCGCGCAGCAAGCGCATGGCAGCCTCGGCGGTGATCTTGCCCGCGTTCAGGTCCTCCAGGATGCGGTTGCGCTCATCCTGGCCGATCTCCGGCGCCTCTTCCTTGCCAGGCTCGAAGCCAAGCGCGCGGATGACCTCGTGCAGGCGGTTGCGGATGGTGGGGTAAGATAACCCCAATTCATCTTCCATGCGGTTCAATTTGCCCTCGTTGCGCACAAAGGCAACGATGAAATTCAACTGCTCCGGGGTCAGGTTGGAAAAATGGCCGGCCGTGAAACGCCCCTCTATGGTTGTATCGCACGATGGGCAATGCAAGCGGCTGACCACCAGTTCGCTCTTACAAACAGGACAATGGGTAAGCGCAGGGTACACGGGAAATCTCCAGGAAAGGCGCAATAATATAATTGCGAATTAAATTTATTTATTTTATTATAGCATAATAATAGATTTTGTCAAGTTGAAGTAAATATTATTAATTTTT
>JBMOMO010000067.1:0-14509 GCA_049324135.1 Chloroflexota bacterium | reverse complement strand
CTAAAACAACAATCGCAAGCAAGGCGGCAAACCAGTGTATAATTTTGTTAGAGGTGTCCCATGACAAATTTAGAGCAAACCATCCTGCGTGAAATTGCCGCCTTGCCAGAGTCGCGTCTGGCAAATGTCTTGTCTTATATTCGCTTTCTCAAACTGGGATTGGATGGTGATGCAAAGACCATCGAGGAGCGCTTCGAAAAGTCCTGGAAACGCGTTCGCGCTCGAACAAAAAAACTGAATATTACCCAAGCAGATATAGATGCTGAGATTCGCGCAGTACGCGAGGGGCGCTAATGCGTTTTGTCCTCGATACCAATATCATCATCTCCGCTTATTTGGGGGGCGTCTTGGAAGATATTTTGCGCGCCTTCAAGGATGAAAAATTTATACTCATTCTCACAGATAGCATTGTCGATGAATATCTCGTCGTTTTGCAACGTCCGAAATTTCATATAGAGCAAGATGAATTCAATGACTTTGCAGCATTGTTGTTGAATAAGGGTGAATTTGTTATTCCCATTGAAACGATCCACGCTATCGATGTTGATCCCAGCGACAACAAGTTTATCGAGGCCGCTCTTGCTGGGAATGCTGCAATTGTCAGTGGTGATAATCATCTATTAGAATTAAAGTCGTATCGGGGGATTGCAATTCTTACAGCCCGTCAATTTTTGGATTGGTTGGCAGCCAGGCCTTAAAAAAATGATCCGCACGCTTTACTTTCTCCCCGCCAAAACATTGCGCGACGACTTGCAGCCCGGGGCGTTCCCTGCGGCCATTCAGAACCGCAAAGCCCTGTTATGGGTGGATTTTTCCGGCGAACCTCCGGAAACCTGCGAACCGATCTTCCAGGAATTCGGGTTCCATCCCCTGGCCATCGACGACGCCCTGCAGGAAACCCACTCCCCCAAAATAGACGACTGGGGCAGCTATCTCTACATCGTCTTGAATTACATGCACTTGCGCCAAAACCATCACAGCGAGTGGGAGACCGAAGTAGACGAATTGGACATCTTCCTCGGCCCCAACTTCGTCATCACGCATCACGACTACCCGCTGCCTGCCCTCGATGAAACCTGGGCCGCCTGCCGCCGCGACATCCGCAACCTGCAAGCGGGCGCAGACCACCTGCTCTACAAGATCATCGACAACCTGGTGGCCGGTTACATGCCCCTGGTCGAAAAAGTAGACCAGGCCATCGACGAGATCGAAGACGAGGTGTTCGACCGCCCCAATCCGCGCACCCTGGAACGCCTGTTTGCGCTCAAACGTGTGCTGCTCGCCATGCGGCGCATCCTGCTGCCCCAACGCGAGGTGCTCAACAAACTGGCGCGCGACGATTACCGCATGATAGACGCCAAGGACCGTATCTTCTTCCGCGACATCTACGACCACCTCGTCCGCCTCCACGACCTGAACGAGACCCTGCGCGACCTGGTCAGCGGCGCGCTGGATACCTACCTTTCAGTGGTGAACAACCGCATGAACGAAGTTATGAAGACCCTCACCATCATCACCACCCTGTTCATGCCGCTGAGTTTCATCGCTGCTGTTTTTGGAATGAATTTTTTCCTGCCTAAGTCAGAGGATGCAATTTGGGAATTGATGACCCGCCCCGTGTTTCTTTTTGTAGTGGGCATCCTGCTCCTTACTCCCATCCTGATGTACCAGTGGATGCGCCGCCGGACGTGGGTCTAAAAAACCATGATCCAAATCCAACTCTCCAATGTCACCCTCGTCTTGGGCGCCAAACGTATCTTCGAGAATCTCGATTGGGAAATCCAACGCGGGCAAAAGATCGGGCTGATAGGCCCCAACGGGGCCGGAAAATCATCCCTGTTCAAACTCATCATGGACGAATATGCGCCCGAACTGGGCGGACGGGTCACCCGCGCCCGCCTCGTCACTACGGGATACCTGCCACAACACCCCGAACTCGATCCTGCGCTGACGGCCTTCGAGGCGACCTTACAGGGCGACCCGCGCGTAGCCGAAATCCACGCCCAGTTAGAACAAGTCGAGGCCAGCCTGGGCGATCCCAAAGTCTACGAAGAGAAGCGCAAATTGCAGGAAGCACTCGACCGCCAACATTCCCTGCTCGAAGAATACCAATCCCTGGGCGGGGACTCTTACCCCGACCGTGTGCGCAATCTCCTCTCCGGCTTGGGAATGGCCGAGGGCGACCTCAACAAGCCTTTGTCCGTGTTGAGCGGGGGGCAAAAGAAGTTGGTCGGGCTGGCGCGCCTGTTGCTGGCGCATCCCGACGTCCTGCTGCTGGATGAGCCGGACAACCATCTCGACTTGCCAGGCAAAGCCTATCTGGAGGACATGATCCGCGCCTACGAGGGGACAGTCGTGCTCATCTCTCACGACCGCTACTTGCTGGACAGCGTGGTCACGCACATCGCCGAGTTGGAAAACGGTCGTTTGACCCTTTTCAAGGGCGATTACTCCTCCTATGTGGCGGACAAGGAAGCGCAATTGGCGCGCCAGGAGCAGGTGTTCCGCGCCCAACAGCACGAGGTCGCGCGCCTGGAGGCGGCCATCAGGCGCTATGCAATTTGGGGCAAAGTGTACGATAACGAGGATTTTGCGCGCAAGTCCAAGTCTATGCAAAAACGGCTGGACAAAATGGACAGGGTTGACAAGCCGCTCCTGGAGCGCCGCAACATGGACCTGAAACTGAACGGCTGGCGCGGTTCGAATAAGGTGTTGGAATTACGCGGCGTAAGCAAGTCTTTTGGAATGCGCCATATGTATAAAAACCTGAACGAGACCGTCTGGCGTGGAGAGAAAGTAGGACTGCTTGGGCCGAATGGCTCCGGCAAATCGGTGCTGGTGCGGATGATCTTAGGCAAAGAACCGCCCGATGTCGGCGAAATCATCATCGGACCCAGCGTGACGGTAGGGTACTATGCGCAGGAACACGAAACATTGGATTTCAACCAGACCGTGCTGGAGGCTGTCCGCTATGCGGGGCGGCTGGGTGAATCGAACGCCACAGCCTTTTTGTTGCGCTATCTGTTCACGTACCGGCAGGCCTCGCAAAAGATTAGCGAACTTTCAGGCGGTGAACGTAGCCGGTTACAGTTGGCGCTTTTGGTCCTTTCCGGCGCAAACTTCCTGCTGCTCGACGAGCCGACCAACAACCTTGATATCGCTTCTGCCGAAGTGCTGGAAGAAGCGCTGGAGGATTTCGTTGGTACAGTCCTGGTCATTTCACATGACCGCTATTTCCTCGACCGGACAGTACAAAGGGTGCTGGTCATCGAACAAGGAGACCTGGTGGAATACCAGGGCGGGTATAGTGATTACCTGGAAAAACACGGATGATGGCTATTCCCCGTTGCCGAGCAATCCATCAGACAGTTTGCGCGCCTCTTCCAGCAAGTCTACGTCTACGGGCAACTTGAACTCTTCGGTGACGCGCAGGGTCAAATATGCGGCCGCCTGCTTGAGGTCCGGCGGGATGCGCGGGTCATTCCCCAGAAAGGTCAACAGGTCATAGGCGCTGGGCGTGTGGAAGGCCTGTCCGAGCCGGGTGTAGTATTCACGGATGGCAATGCCGGCCGCGCGGCGGGCGCACACGCGCGCCTGGCCTTCGTTTCCGCGCGCGCGGGTCGCTTCGGCGCGCGCGAATTCGTGTTGCAGTTGGGGCTGCCAGGCAGTCATCTTAAAATTGAAAGTAAATAAATGCTTGCTCAGAACCTGTATATGCCGTTCCCAGGATGAGCGTGAGCGTGACGAGTACGACGTAGCAAGCCCACCTGATATATACCGGCGAACGATTGAACTGAACCATAAACTCCCCGCGATATTGTTTTGCTTCGATGATTGCTAAGATGAGAAGGGCAATCCCGGAAAAGAAGATCGTTCCCCTCGGTATCCATTTCAATGATAATGCGAAAAGAGGAAACAAACGGTCGAACAACGTCAGGTTGGCTGCATCACTTCGAATGGCCGATCCGATTTCCAGGAGATAATCCTTCCAACCTGTGAAGAAATGGCTGACGATGTAAATGGCGTCATGGATATTGTTCGCCCGGAAGAAGACCCATGCAAAACTTACCAGCATAAAAGTAGATAAGATACCGATACTATCCTTGAATTTGGGAAATGCGTCCAACCGGATCGTCCTCGAAACCCAGTCCCAGAAATTCTCGGTCAGCCCAAAAAGCACAACATAGACGCCATGCAAGGCGCCCCATATCAGGAAGGTCCAGTTCGCGCCGTGCCACAAGCCGCTGACCGTAAACGTGAGCAACAGGTTGAAGACCCAACGCGACCGAGCCACCCGGTTCCCGCCCAGGGGAATATATACATAGTCGCGAAACCAGGTGGAAAGGGATATGTGCCAGCGCCTCCAGAACTCCGAAATAGACCTGGAAAAGTAGGGATGGTCGAAATTCTTCATCAACTTGATTCCCATCACTTGCGCGGAACCAAGCGCAATATCCGAATATCCCGAAAAGTCACAATAAATCTGGATGGCAAAGGCCAAGGTCGCCATGACCAGCGCCGGCCCGCTGTATTCGCCAGGCGCGTCATAGACCGGGTTGACAAAAAGCGCCATGCGGTCAGCAACCACAACCTTTTTGAACATCCCCCACGCCATCCATTTCAAGCCGTCCGTGACGCGCTCATAATCGAATTTGTGCTCTGTATGGAGCTGGTGGAGGATGTTCTGCGGGCGCTCGATGGGGCCTGCCACCAGTTGCGGGTAGAACATCACATATAACGCCAGGTAGCCCAGGTGTCTTTCCGCTTTTTGTCGCCCGCGATAGACCTCGATGGTGTAACTGAGCGACTGGAACGTATGGAACGACAGGCCAATCGGCAGGATAATTTCGAGATTCTGGATGGGATAATTCCAGCCAATGAAATTCGACAATGCGGCAAGGTTTTCATTGGCAAAGTTGAAATACTTGAAAAAAGCCAACATGCCGATATTGGTCAGGATGCTGGCGACCAGTAAGAATTTCCTCTTCCGGCCATGCAACCTTTCCAGCCCCAGGCCGGCCGCATAATCTACCGCAATCGTGACCGCCAGGATGAGGATATATTTCGGGATGAACGCCATGTAGAAATAACAACTGGCCGACAGGATCAGCAGCCAGCGATAGCGGTGAGGAAGCACAAAATATAAAATTGTGACGACCGGGAAAAATAATAGAAAGTGAAATGAGTTGAACAGCATGGTTTTCCGGCAGGTTTTAGAATGGGATGATCATAATTCGACCGTTGCGTCTCAACAAAACAACGCAGGAACACTAACTTACCAGTTTGCTATCATAAAGTCAAATCCTTTGTCACCTGATATTATAATCTTGCCTCGCAAAGGATAACATGGAAAGGGTCCCGTTCCTTTGGATTTCATCGAATTGGACGCGCGCCCCTTCCGGTTCATCGTTTTTATGGTAAAATGCAGGCCGTTGACGCTCCGCCTCCGCATGGAGGCGGGCTTTTTGCCACAGCCTGCCGGAGTTGAAATGCCAGAAATACATCCCCTCCTGGAAGAAAGCAAGGACGAACTGCCGCAGGTAGCCAACCTGACCACCAGCAGCGTCGAAGCGGTGGAGGCTGAACTGGTACGGATGCACCAGAGCGCCGCCCAAGAGATCACCGCTGAAGAAGTAGGACTGCATCAGAGCGTCGCATTGGACGTCACCACGGCCAGCCTGACAGCCCACGAAACGGCCCTGGGATTGGTCAACGCCAGCGACGTGCAAATGACCAACAGCGCGGCCGGCGCCATCCGCGCGGAAAACGTCGCCTTGACGGGTCACGCCGGGGCGGTGGTGGCGGGGACCGTCAGCCTGGGCAATACCTACGCGGGCGTGGTGGCAGGCCGCGAGGTGCGGGGCGAGCGGATCGAAACGCTCGTCCTGTTGGGCAACCGCGTCGAAGGCGATGTCCAAACTGTGGTGGATACGCGCGGCGCGCTCCTGGCTGGGATCGTCAGCGGCCTGGTTGCAGGCCTTATCCTGCTCATCGGGCGGCTATTGCTCCGGCGCAGGTCATAAATTCGTTATCATCCGGCTGGTTGCCGGTTGAATCAATTCATTTCAAAGAGCGAAGGTAATCTTGGGTTGGTAGTAACGACTTAAGTCGTTACTACGGCTTTACAAGGTGAGAGGCGCTCGAGGAGTAAAGATGGAGAAAGTTGTAATCAAAGCGGAAAAGCGTGATGTGGTCGGCAAACAGGTGCGCGCCCTGCGCCGGGAAGGGAAACTGCCTGCGGTGATCTATGGACGGCGCATCCAGCCGATCAGTATTGTGCTGGACGCCCACACCGCATCGCGCACCCTGGCGAAACTCACTTCGTCCAGCCTGGTGACGCTCGACCTGGACGGCAAAGAATACCCGGCCCTGGTGCGCGAGAAACAACGCAACTACATCAAGAACAGCCTGTTGCACGTGGATTTCCTGGCTGTCTCTTTGACCGAGAAAATTGCCGCCAGCGTATCCATCCAACTGGAAGGCGTTGCGCCCGCAGTCAAGGACTTCAACGCCATCCTGGTCACTGGCCTGAACGAACTGGAAGTCGAATGCCTGCCCACCGACCTGCCGGAGCGCATCATTGTGGACATTTCCGGGTTGCAAGAAATCGGCGACGGTGTATACGTCCGCGACCTGGTGGTCTCCGACAAAGTGGAAGTGCTCAGCGAACCCGATGAAATGGTCGTGGTTGCCACTGCCATGGCCGCAGAAGAAGTGGAGGGGGCAGTCGAAGGCGAGGCGGCCGAACCTGAGGTCATCGAGAAGGGCAAGAAGGAAGAGGAAGAAGGCCAATAGCCTTTCATCCCTGCGTAAAAAAAGACAGCGGTTTGCACCGCTGTCTTTTTTTACCGTTCCAGGGTTTTCAAGAAGGTATCCGTCATCAGGGCGGTCGCCCCCCACAGCACTTCCCCATCGAAGGGATGGTACACGATCAAGCCGAATTTCCTGCCCGGCAGGGAAAATTCCCAGCGGTTGCTCTGGTCTGCCAGCCAGGAGAGCGGCATGGTAAAGACGCGCGCCACCTCGGCGTTTTCCACCCGGAACGCATACGGCCAGGGGATGACGCCCACGATCGGACTCACCCGGAAGCCGGTGATCGTGACCAGGGGATTCAACCGCCCCAACACGCGCACGTCTTGGGGGCGAAGGCCAATTTCTTCCTCGGCTTCGCGCAGGGCGGTCTGTTCGGGCTGCTGCTCGCCAGGGTCACATGCGCCGCCGGGAAAGGAGACCTGTCCCTTATGGGTCTCGACCCGTTCGGTGCGGCGCGTGTAGAGCAAGCGCCACTCGTCCCCCAGCCGCAGCAGCGGCAACAGAACGGCCGCGCATTTCGGATCCGCGCCGGGGGCGAAGTTCATATGATCGGGGACTTCCGAAGAATCGTTGGCCGCGTAGGCTGCGCGCAACTTTTCGGTGATGCGGGCTTCCGTGATTTCGGGAAATGTCATAGCGCAGCCAATGGCCTAGCGCACCGGGCTGCCGCAGTACGCGCACTCCGCGGTGACCTCGTCCAGCCACTCCACCTCGTCCGGGCGCAATGCGCCGCCGCAGGAAGGGCAATGGGTGGGCAATTGCGGCTTCTGCGCTGGGCCGCGCCCAGCAAACCCGGCCGGCATGGCAGGCAGGGTGGCCTGGAGCCAGGCCTCGATCTCGGCGGCTTCCCCCACCAGCCCACGCTCACGGAGTTCCGCCAGGACGCGCGTCCCGGCGCGATGCAGCCCCGGCCAATCGGCGCGCCCGGCCAGCAGGGACAGTCCCTGCTTGACCTGCGCCAACCCGGCCTCGGTCTTGCCGTCCAGGATGCGCGCGCGCCCGGCCTGCAAGAGGAACAACGGAGCGCGCGGACCGCCGCGCGCCTGGGCGGCGTTTGCCAGCGATTCGAAGGCATCGGCCGCCTCCGCGTACCGGCCATTCGCCAGCATCTGGTTGGCGCGCTGCAACAGGGGAGGGACTTGGGGGACAAATCCGCGCCGCAAGGGACGCCCAATGGGCCGTCTACGAAACATGGTTACCTCCTGCAAAAAGAAACGCTTATCTCATTGCTCGAAATGGTATTCGACCAACTCCAGCGTCTTGCTGATCGGCAAGGGAACGGGAAAACCGGTGGTATCGACGCTGCCCGAAACCGCTTCGATCTTGAGCAGGCCAACGTACGGCTCGAACCACTCCTTGTATTGCACTTTGAACACCCCGCCGCTGCCGCCAATTGTCACGGGCGAGGTCAGTTCCGAGTCCACCAACAACGCCTGGGAGAAAGCGCCTGCCGGTACATTGACCGCTTCGCGCAGCCCCTGGGTGTGCGAGTCCAGCGTCATGACATTGCTGCGCAAAATGCCCCCGCTCAATTCCGTTCCGGGCGGGCTGACCTTGACCGGCTGCTCGACCAGTTTTTTCACCTGCCAGGAATAGACCCAGTTATTTTCGGTAAACGTCAGCCGGCTGGGGGCGGTGACGCCAGAGTTTTGGTAGGTGTTCAGGACGCCGTCCAGGTAGTCGGACAGCAACAGGCTGAGATAGACCAGCGGCAGGTTGACAATGGCGCCCTGCTCGCAGCGCACGGTATCGTCGGTGGTGACGCCGTTCTCCTCGTCCACGACGTGGATGCGCGCCAAGTCGCCTTCGATGCCTGTGACCTGGAAGGTCATGCGCGCCAGGCCGTTTGCGCCGTTGCTCTGGTAGACCCAGGTGTTGCCCGGCCTGAGCGGGTAAAGGAAGTTATCACACGGCCCTTGTGGTTCAGGCGGGGGAGCGGCGGTTGGTGTGGCGGGAACCTCCGTCGGCGCAACAGTCAGCGGGAGGCCGGTCGGAGACGGAGGCAGGCCGGCAGGAGACGGAGGCAGGCCGGCAGGAGACGGAGCGGATTGGACTGTCCCGCAGGACTGCGTAAAAAGAAAACACAACGAGAGCATCACAATACAAGAAATCTTCGGTTTCATTCTTCGCTCCGATCCAGCGAGGTCTACCCGTTATCATCCTGGGCAATCGCCAGGACATTCCTGGGCCTGCTCGGCCAGCAACTCTTTCGCGCGCGGGTCTTCGCTGGGTTCGATGCGCCGCCCAAAGATCAGGAAACCGGTGTGCGCCACCATGCGGTCCGTTGGGCGCAGGCGCGACGGCTCCGGCTTGTAATACCTGAGCAGCACCTCGCATACTTCCAGGAAGGCGAAACCGTTGCGCCGCAGGGCGTACAGCAACTGCTCCACCTGGTTGACGGTGGGCAGCAGCCCGCAGAAGAAGCCGCCCGGTTTGAGCGCCGCGCGCACCTGCGGGATGTAATCGTAGGGATTTGGCACGTCCAGGAAGAAGGCGTCCGCGTCGGTTTCGTCCACCCCCTCCTGGATGTCGCGCAGTCTGAAGTCCACGCGCGAAGCAAGACCGACGCGCTCCACGTTCTTGCGCGCCAGTCGCTGCATCTCCTCCCTCTGCTCGTAGGAGATGACCCTGCCCTCCGCGCCGACCGCGTACGCCAGCGCGATCGTCATGGACCCGGAACCTGTTCCCGCTTCGACGACCTTGACGCCCGGCCCGACGCCCATCGTCACCAGGATGAAGCCGATGTCTTTGGGATACAAGATCTGGGTGTTGCGCTTCAGGTTGATGAGCAGGTCCGCAAGCGCGGGCTGCAAGATGAAGAACGGCGCGCCCAGGTGACTGTACACCTGGCTGCCCCACGGCCGGCCGATCAGGTCGTTGTGGTATAGGATGCCGCGATGGGTCTCGTATTTTCCATCCTCCGACAGCGGGAAGATGAAGTGTTTGTGGCGCAACCCGACCAGCAGGGCCAGGTCGCCAACCTTCGCATGAGTGGAAGTGATGTTCCAGGGCATGGGTCTATTGTACCGCAGGCTGCGCGGCTCCCTGGGAGGTGGGCCGCAAACGCGCGTTCAACACAAGCAGCCCGACCGCCATTGTCGCCGCCATGACGAAGATAGTCGCCAGCCCAACCAACCCCAGCAGCACGCCAAGCAGGTCTATTTCGGGATCCGCCAGGGTAACGCGCAGGCCGCCCACAGCAGTCAGCACTGCGCCCCCGTTCCAGACGGCGTGCACCAACACTCCCAGGACGAACAACCCGGCCAGGCGGGCGTAACGCTTTTCCAGGCGGGCGTAGGCCACCCCCATACCGGTCAGCCCGGAAGCCAGCACGTGCATCAAGCCGCTGAAGGCGCGCGCCGCAAAGGTCATGGCCCAGGTATCGTCCGGGTTCATCGAAGCGGATAAACTTTCTACCAGCGCAAAACCCGCGCCGCCCAGGACGCCCATGGCGAAACCCTGCGCCGGGGAGGTCAGCCGTCCTGATACCAACCACACGCCCAGCGACTTGGAAAATTCTTCGATCAGCGGCACAAACCCGGACAGGAACAGCAAAGCCGCCAGGAGCGTCAACGGGTGGTTGACCACCGGCGCAAACGCATACAGCAGGCTCTCCAGGTTGGGCGCGTGCTGGACCTGCCCCGCCAGGCGCTCGATGGCGCCGACCTGTTCGGGGTTGAACGCCAGGTAGACGCCCAACACAAGCAAGAACAGGAGAATGACCATGATTTCCAGCGTGAGCGCAACCGCCAGGCTGAGCGACATGCCGCTGCCCAACGCGCCCCAGGCGCGCAGCGCCGAGCCAAGCGGGATGCGGGCCAGCGCCGCGCGCGCCAGCAGGTAGAGCGGCAGCGCCACCGCCAGGAAGTGCAGCGCGGGCGCGTAGAGCAATGCGCCGGGCGCGTCGTGGAAGAGCGAGGCCAGGGTCGCGGCCAGCAGCCAGAGAAACGGGAGCAGGCCCCAGGTCCAGGGGCGAAGCGCGGGCAAGACGAACGCCGCAGTCCCCAGCCCGCGCAATCGTCGCAGGCTGTAATACCCGACCGGCAGGAACAGCAATCCAACCGCAGCCAGCGTACTGCCCGCCAGCAGGGTCGAAAGCGGGGAAGCGTCCAAGCCGGCGAATTCGTCCAGCCCGAACAGGGTGAGCGCCAGCGTCGCCAGCGCGGAGGTGAAGGCCAGCAGCGCCCCGCCCAGGCTGGAGATCAGCAACAGGATGGCGCGCCAGTCTGCGCCGGCCGGTTTTTCGTCCATGTCATTTCTCCTGGATGGTGACGCGCAGCAAGGCATCGCCCGGCGGCAGGGACTCGCCCGGCTGCGGGTCGCGCGGGGTGAGCGCCTCCAACACCTCCAGGCCGCGCAGCACCTGGCCGAAGATGGTGTAGCGGCCGTCCAGGTGCGGGGCGGCCCCCAGCGTGATGAAGAACTGGCTGCCGTTGGTGTCCGGCCCGGAATTGGCCATGGCCAGCACGCCCGGCCTGTCGAAAGCCAGCGACGGGTCAAGTTCGCCCTGGAAAAAGTAGCCGGGGTTGCCCTGGCCGGTGCCGCTGGGGTCGCCGGTCTGCGCCACGAAACCGGGCAGGACGCGGTGGAAGGTAATGCCGTCGTACCAACCCGCGCGCGCCAGGAAGACGAACGAATTGACCGCCAGGGGCGCCTTGTCCGCGTACAGTTGCAGCGCCACTTCGCCCTTTTCGGTGTACAGCGTAGCCAGGTATTGCCGGGAGGGATCGATCACCACCGGCGGGCATTCCGTGAACTGGCGCGCGCCCAGCGCCAGCAGGCGCACCACCTGGTCGAGCGTCTCGAAATTGGTGGACCCGGTGTAGACCTGGCCGTTGAGCAGCAGGAAGGGCAGGACGGGGATGCCCAGGGCCGCGCCCTCTTCCGCGTCTTCCTGGACCTTGCGGACTGTTTCCGCGCTATTGAAATCGGACTCGAACCGGGCGGAATCCAGCCCGAGTTCCGCCGCCCGGGCTTTGACCCACGCCTCGAAGGAGGCCGGGGAACGTTCCACCCATTCGGCCTGGCGCTCGAACAGCAGGTCGTGCATCTCCCAGAATTTGCCCTGCGCGGCGGCGGCTTCGGCGGCGCGCGCGGCCAGTTCGGCCTTGTCGAAGTATTGCGTGTACGGGTAATAGCGGTAGACGAAGCGCACGTCTTGCGGGTGGGCTTCCAGCAGTTTGCGCGAGAGCGGCAGGTAGTTGCAGTCGGCGCACTGGAAGTCGTCGTAGACGATGATGGTGACAATCGCCTCTTGCGCGCCGCGCGCGTAATCGTCCGCGCCGACGGGCGGGAAGCGGGAATCCGCGCCGGGGTCCGGCGTCGGCTGGAGCGTCAGCGTGTTGCAGGTGGGCTGTTCGGCCTCCGGCGGGGTGGGGATGACGATCTCCACTTCGGTGGGCGCGGCGGTCGGCGCGGCCACCGGGCTGGCCGGGGCGCAACCACTGATGAACACCGATGAACACAGATATACACAGAAATACACAAACCACAGATACCCAAAGGGTACGTTGTGAACACAGATATACACAGATTTCATAGCGCGACTTCCAGCCACAACCAAATGTCATTGCGAGACCGGCGTTTTTTGCCGGTCGAAGCAATCCCCTCGCAGGCCAGGAGACTGCTTCGTTCCTCGCAGTGACACCACGATACAAAATCTTCGCGGTTGGCATCGTTTTCACAGAGTAATACTTTAATGAACGCAGGTGGAAATAGATTGTTCCATGAATGAAAATATCTTTTGGCCCTGTTCGAGCCTTTTGCGCGTTTATCAGTGCCCATCGCATTTACCTGTTATTTATCGTGTTTCTCTGTGGTCGAATGCTCCAGCAGATTGACAAATCTGCTGGATTCGCCTGGGATTTGGCAATCCCAAGCAGCAAATCATCTAATCAATGGCGGCCTGCAACTGCTCGAAGGAGGTCATCCACGAGATGCGGTTGACGAACTCGGCCAGCGAGGCGCTCTGCGCGCGCAGGGCGCGCACCGCCGGGCCGACCGGGTCCTCGCCGGCCGCGCCGCCGGGCGCGTCGGCGTACGCGCCGTAGAAGGCGAAGTAGGCCTGGTTGAGTTTGCGCACTGCGTAGCCGTTCTGCCAGAAGACCTGGCGGCGTTCTTCCATGTAGGCTTCGGCCGCTTCGATCTTCCCTTCGGCCAGCAGCGCGTCCACGGTGACGCGCGTCTCGTGCATTTCGGCGCGGAAGTCGAAGGGGGGCGGGTCGGAGGCGGCGGAGGGCAGAGGAAGAAGGGAAGGCTGGGAAGCGGAGGCAATTTGAAGTCCGGGAGGCGAAGCGAGGGGCGGGGCGGAGACAAGGGGCGACCGCAAGGGTCGCCCGTACAGATCGGCGTAATCGCGTTGCAGGATGAGCGTCCCGATCTCGCCGCCGACGATGGAGGCGGTGGTCTCGTTCATGGTGCGCAGTTCGGGGGTGGCGTCGTACAGGAAGCCGAGCGGACGCAGGGTCAGGTAGTTGTGCGTCCATTCGTGGGCGATGGTGTCCAGCAGCCAGGGCAGGTTGGTGGTGCGCATCACCATGGTGGGATAGACGCCCACGCCGCCCATCGGCACCACCAGGCTGGAGACGTCCAGCGCGGCGTCCACCTGGGACTCGAGCGCGTCCTGCCGGTCTACGGGCAGGGCCGGTTGCAGCGAAATGTTGGTGAGTTGTTCGATGCGCTCGCGCGGGGAGATGACCAGGCCCATCGGCACGGCGCTGGAATGATACAGCACGGGCGGCAGGGGCTGGCCGCCCAGCGTCAGCCCGGCTTCGGCCAGCGCCGCCGCTACCTGCTCTTGCAAGACGGCTTCGGCCAGCGGCGCCAGTGCGCGTTGGCGCTGGTCGAGGCGCGCGCGTTCGGCGCGCAGGTGCGCCGAGGCGGATTCTTTGTCGGCGATGGCGGGGTCGGCGTACAGGCGCGCCAGCGCGTCTTCGGCGCCCAACAAGCGCTCGGTGACGAACAGGTATTGCATGACCACGTCCAGGCGGTCTTCGCGCTGGAGGTAGTATGGCAGCCCGCCAGACATGGCTTGCAGTTTGAGCAGGGCCGCCTCGGCGCTCCAGCGCACGTAGTCGAATTCGATGGGACGGGTATAGGCGCGCGCGCGTTCCACCGGCTCGCCCGCAATGGGACCGCTGGCGGTCAGCAGGGCGACGCCGATCAGCAGGTAGATGAACACGTCCAGGGCGCGCAGGAAGCGGAGGAGCATGAAGGGGATTATAACCAGGAATTCAGGGGATAGAGTGTAGAGAATAGTGGGGAATTTTTGCGCTTTTGTATCTTTCGCCGCGTCCAGCAGGATAAATCCTTACCTCACGGCTCAAGCCGACTCGCTGCGCCAGACGGACTTCCACGTACTACCTGCACCTTGCTGGCCTGACCGCCAGTCTGTCCTGCCTGCACCGTGCCGCAGGCACAGGTGGACGGACAGTCCAGGGGACAGGCAGGCACAGGTGAGCAGGCGGCTTTCGCGAAGCATCCTTTAGGGCAGCCCCGCTTACCCAGAACAACTGAATAGATATCATCGGCATTGATTTACCCGATCATCGGCGTCAATTCATCGAATCATCGGCGTTGATTTACCCAATCATCGGCGTCAATTCATCGAATCATCGGCGTTGATTTGCCGAATCATCGGCGTCAATTCATCGAATCATCGGCGTCAATTCATCGAATCATCGGCGTTGATTTACCC
>JBMOMO010000066.1:0-24245 GCA_049324135.1 Chloroflexota bacterium | reverse complement strand
AATTCCGACAACGCCCGCGCAGGTTCGGGCTGGTACGGCAAGACAAAATCATCGCCAAATTCCACGCCCGGCTGGACGACCAGCGCAATGACCCGCTCCCAGGCGGATTGCAACCCCGCGTGATAGAATGCCTCGCGCGTGACTTCGAGGGTCTGCCGCGCGTCCTCGACCTTTGTCACGCTGACGCCTTCCTCATGCCCTGTTGCGCCGCCGGGAATAGGGACCTCCGTGCCGATGATGTAACGCGGCAATTGGACCGGGGCAGATGATTGGACTGGGGCAAGCCCAGTCCCTACGGATTCTGCGACCTTTGCCAATTGTGCGGCGCGCTTCGCGATCAATTCCACATCCAACGCGCCTGGCAGGTCGTCTGCCAACTTCATGCTGCAATCGAGATGGATTTTTGTGAAGCCCGCCTGCACATACTCACGGATCAGCACTTCCGCTTTTTGCATCGCGGCTTCGGCTGGTTCGCCCTGCCAGACGTTGGGCCCCAAATGGTCGCCGCCGAGGATGATGTTCTCAACTGGAAAACCAACTTCTTCCGCAAGCCCGCGCACGTAGGCGACGAAATCTTTTGGCGTCATGCCCGTGTACCCGCCGAATTGATTGACCTGATTGCAGGTGGCTTCAATGAGTAAGACTTCCGAAGTCTCAGAGACTTCGGAAGTCTGCATGGCAACCTTCAGGACCCACGGATGCGCTGAACAGATCGAAGGAATCCCCTTCGCCTCTCCTCGTTTCTGCGCAGCCACGATCTCATCAAGGAACATACTTCATTGCCTCGTCCAGGGTGGGCTGGCCGTTGGTCCCGCCCGGTTTCTGCGTAGAGATCGCGCCGCAAGCGCAGGCCAGTTGCAAAGACTTTTCCAACTCCCAACTGTTCAGATAACCATACAAGAACCCGGCGTCGAATGAATCGCCGGCCCCCACCGTATCGACGACCTCGACGGGAATGGATGCAACCCTGACCGTCTGGCCTCCCTGGACTCCCAGCGCGCCATCCGCTCCCAATTTGACCGCCAGCGCTTCTACCCGGGACCCCAGCCTGCTTGCCGCCAAACTGACATCCCCTTCCCTGGCAAGCGATACCGCTTCCCTCTCGTTCGGCAGGAAGACGTTCGTGACCGCCAACAACTGATCGAAGCCAAGCCATCCTTCGGAGGGGTCGTAATTGGTGTCCAGTGAGGTGCTTAATCCAAACGCCCGCGCGCGTTGGAAGAGGGCGGGCAGATCGGGTTGGAGGGCAGTCTGGAGGAAATAAGAGGCGACATGCAGGTGGCGGGATTGGCGGAGCAGGCTGTCAGGGAGGTCCGAGGCCCGTAGCGCGGCGATCAGCCCCATGTGAGTCAGGATCGCGCGGTCCGAACCGGTGTTCAGGATCACGCTGAGGCCGGTCTGCCCGTCCTTGTGCAGGAGGACGTTGCTCACGTCCACATCCCGCTTGCGCATCTCCGCCAGCATGAAACGCCCGAAGGTATCATCACCGCAATGGCCGATGAACCCGACGCGCAGCCCCAGCCGCGCCGCGCCGCAGGCAAAAATGGCGGAGGATGAACCGATGGTCAGCGCAGCGGACTCGACCAGTTTTTCCACCTGACCGAATGCAGGGATGACATCCCCAGACAGGATCAAGTCGGGGTTGATCTCGCCAGCGACCAACAAGTCGAATGGTCTCATAGTCAAATAGTCGAAAGTCAACGGTCGAAGGTCAGTAAGTTTTGTGCCAGTCGAAAGGGGCTTCTGTTTGGTAGAAGTCGGTGAAGGGGCGGGCGAGGGCAGCGCAGAGGGATGTGAGGCGGGAAAGGCGCTCACGGGCGGTGGTTTTCAAAAACATACCGCGTTCTTCGCGTTCCATCGTGACGGCTTCCTTCCAAACAGCGCGCCCGACCGCGATCCCGCTTGCGCCCGCGTTGCAGGCTATCGTAACCTGCCGCACAAAGGCTTCATAATCCACCGCAGCCGAGAGCAGGATCCACGGGACAGTGGATGCAGCCGAAATTTCGGCGCAGGCCAGCGCCCATTCGGATTCATCCACATCGGCCACGTCCAGGGGGAATTCGGCTTTGAGGATGTCCACATCGAGCGGGGTGAGTCTGCGGGCGGTCTCGACGACAACCTGGCGTTTTTCTTCGGAGGAAAGTTTTTTGTCCTCGTCGAGCGCGTAGGAGAGCGGTTCGAGCATAAGCGCCAGGTCATGTTTGCGACAATCTTCCGCGACCTGCGCGGTGAAGTCTTCGATCTCGCGGGCAGTGGGCGAATCAGGATGGTAATAGACCAGCAATTTGACCGCGCTGGCGCCCATGCGTTTGGCTTTTTCCACGCTCCAGCCAGGGATGATCTGCGCGCGGCGGGCGGTGGCGTCGCCTGTGTAGCCGGTGGACTCCACCGCCACCACCAAACCGACATGGTTGGGAATGACGCCTGCGGCAACGGCTTGCGCCGCAGAGACTTCGGGGTCGAGCAGGACGGCGGTCGCTTCCCTGGCCAGGGCAGAAACAACATCAAGTTTGAACCGGGAAAGTTCTGCGTCATTGACAAAGGCGGGGTTGGCTTTGCGCAGGTTCTGGCGGTGGTCGAGCGCCAGCGCAGTGAAGGTGCCGCGCGGCGAGGCGATTTGTTGCAGTCCGCGCAGTTTTCCGATGGTGATAGGTTTCATATTTCAGGGTCCAGGTATCAGGTTTGCCCTCACCCCTAGCCCCTCTCCCCGAGGGAGAGGGGAATTATGGGCAGGTTTGCAGCCAGGCGTCCAGGTCGCGGTGTTTGAGGATGGTACTGAAGCCGAGTTCTTTCGACTGGCGGCAGAATTTTTCGAAGTCGCCGGGCAGGTCGGTGTATTCGGCGGCAAAGACGGGTTTGCCTGCCTGGATATAGGGCAGCATGGATTCAGCCTCGCGGTAGTAGAAATAGTCTTCGGTGACGGCAAAGTCGTACACGTCCACCAGGTCTTTGACCTGGTCGGAGGCGTTCTTCTGCCCGATGGCCAGGCCGCGTTTGTGGGCTTCGTCAGCCAGCCAGAGGGCATAGCGCAACTGGTCGTCGTAGGTCAAGGGGAAACCTGTGCGGTTGGTGTAGATTTCCATGTTGTCGGGTTCCACGCCGTCGAAGCCCTTGGCGGCGCATTCGTCCAGGCGCGCCAGCATGATGGGCGCCAGCAGGTCGATGCGGCGGATGTCGAGCCACTTTTCGCCGCTCCAGCCTTCGTAATCCCTGCCCAACACCTCTTCCGGGAACTGATCTGCGTCGGCGCGCCAATCCTCGTAGGAACCGACGCTGATGTAGCAGATCACTTTCGCGCCTTTGTTGTGGTAATGGTCTACCACAGACTGGTCTACGTCCAGGTCGATGTCGATCACGTCGGTTTGCAAGTCGAGGTCGAGTTTGCCGGTCAGTTGCCATTGCCAGGTGAGACCAGCGGCGGGACGCCACCAATCGGTTGCGGGTTGGGAGGTGGACGGCATGAGGGTGGGCATCCCTGTCGAAGCAGGATCAGGCGTCGGCGAGTCCGAGGCGGGGGTACATCCAAGGAGGAAAGAGGAAAGAAGAAAGAGGGCGAGGATGAGAATCCTAAATGGCATGATGGTTGAACTGCGGCAGGTAATCCTTGTGGATGGCGAAGAGTTCATTGGTCATCTCCTTGATCTCTGCCAACGATAACACAGATGCGGTCAGCGGGTCGTGGCAGATGGCGCGATAGACCAGGGTCGGGTCGCCCGCCAGCGAGGCCTGGATGGCCAGTTCCTCGATGCCGCTGGAGAGTCCGGTGAGTAAGGCGCATTCCGGCGGCAGCGCGCCGACGTGCATGGGGTGGAAACCGGCGCGGTCCACCAGCACAGGGACTTCCACGCAAGCGCCTTCGGGCAGGTTGGTGATGAGGTGCGTGTTCTGGAGGTTGCCGTTGAACTTGAACGGTTCGCCGCCCCGCAGGGCGTTGATGATGTAGGCGGCATATTCCTGGCCGCGCTCCAGGTCTTCGGCTGCGAGCGGGCGGGCCAGTTCGGCCTTGACCTGCTCTTTCCAGGTGGTCTCGTTGTGCTGGTACTCTTTCAGGATGTAAGCGTACTCGCCCGGATTCCAGTTCGTGCCATGCGTGCAGTATTTCTCGATCAGGTCGGGGCGCTTGCGGAACCACCAGTTGTACTCGGAGTTGTGCCCGCTCGACTCGGTGACGTAATAGCCCAGCGCCAGGTACATTTCGTTGCGCACCGGCTCGGCATTATACACTTCGGGGCATTCGACGACGGCCTTGTGGATTAACGGGTAAGCGTCCACGCCCTTCCACTTGTAATCGAGATACCAGGCCTGGTGGTTGATGCCGGCGCAGACGAAATCAATTTCGTCATACGGCGCGCCGATCCAGTCGGCCAGCATCATGGCCGTCCCTTGCACGGAATGGCACAGGCCGGTGGTAGAGATGAAAGTCTGCTTCTGGATGGCCGAGACCAACATGGCCATCGGGTTGGTGTAGTTGAGCAGCACGGCGTCCGGGCAGACCCGTTCCATGTCGCGCACGATGTCCATCATCGGGTTGATGGTGCGCAGGAAGCGGAAGATACCGCTCGGCCCGCGCGTGTCGCCCACGTTGATGTCCACGCCGTATTTCTTGGGGATTTCGATGTCATGCCGCCAGACTTGGGTGGACCCGGCCAGGATGGTGGTGAGGACGACATCCGCGCCGCGCATCGCTTCGACCCTGTCCAGGGTTGCTTCCACTTTCGCGGGGTGACGCCCGGCTGCGACCAGTTTTTCCACGCCCCTCCTGGCCCATTCGAGGCGTTCGGGGTCGATGTCCATCAGGGAGATGGTTGCATCCTGCAACAACGGAAAGGTGAGAATATCGCGCACGAGTTCGCCCGTAAAACCCAGGCTGCCCGCGCCGATGAAGGTGATCTTGGTCATCGGATTCATCCTTTCAAACCGCTCAGGGTGATGCCCTTCACGATCCACTTCTGGACGAGCAGGAAAACGAACAACACCGGCAAGATGACCAGCACGGAGGCGGCCATGGTCAGGTTGGTCTTGTCCACCTGCTGGTTCGAGAACCAGGTCAGGATGATCGGAAGGGTACGGACGTTCTTCTCCGTCAATACGATGAGGGGCCAGAGATAGGCGTTCCAGTTGAACATGAACGTCAACATGCCAAAGGTTGCCAGCGCCGGGCCCAATTGTGGCAGGACGATACGGCGGTAAATGTAGAACTCGCCCGCCCCATCCACGCGGGCCGCATCCAGCAATTCGCCAGGGATCGAAAGCGCGAACTGGCGGAAGAGGAAGATCCCAAAGGCGTCTATGGCGGACGGGATGATCAGTCCCAGCAGGTTGTTGATCAATCCAAGTTTCGCCAGGATGAGATAGCCGGGGATCATGGTCATCTGGTGGGGCATCATCATCAGCGAAAGGATGAACCAGAAAAGCGCCTTCTTGCCCCTGAACTCGAACTTGGCGAAGATATACCCGAACAAGGAACTGGTAAACAACACCTGGACGACATTCGCCAACGCAATGATCGCTGAATTACGGTAGAAGACTCCCAGCGGCAGGTCGGGGTCGGTCAGCACTTTTTCGTAGTTGTCCAACGTAAACTCCTGGGGGAGGAACGTTGGCGGGACCTGGCGGATCTCTTTCAGGGTCTTGAACGAACTCAGGATCATCCAGGCAAATGGCAGCAGGGCCACCAGGCTGGCCGGGATGAGCACAAAGTAAGCCAGGTTGAGGCGAACCCTTACGCGGCGACGTGTAAAAGTTGAAGCGGCCATGTCAGTACTCCCATTCCGCGCGCAACAGGCGTGTTTGCACAAGCGAGATACTGAATACCAGCAGGAACATCACGATGGAAACCGCCGCCGCCCATCCCATTTTCTGGTACCGAAAGGCATAGTTGTAGATGTTCAGCAGGAGCGCCTGGGTCTGGTCATCCGGGCCGCCGTCCGTCATAACCTGGACGATGTCGAAAACCTGGAAGGCGGAGATCATCGTCAAAATGGCGGTCAGCAAAATGGTCGGCATGAGAAGCGGGACGATAATGCGCGCAAACATCTGCCGCCAGTTCGCGCCGTCGATCCTGGCCGCATCCTTGATGCTTTCGGGAATCCCTTGCAGGGCGGCAATGAAAATGACCAGGTTGTAGCCCATGTCCTGCCAGAGATAAGCCACAATGATTGCGAACAAAGCAACCGGAATCCCCCACACCGTCAGGCTTGAGTCCCGCAGCCAGGCGATGCCGACCAGTTTCCCGGTAAACAAGCCGATGATGGCGTTCAACAGGCCGCGCTGGGGGTGGAAGATGAAGCCCCACATGATCGCCACTCCCACAGAAGGCGCCAACACCGGCAGGAAGAAGATCGTTCGGAAAATGCCTTTGACTTTATCGTTGACCGATTCGATCAGGAATGCCAGCGGCAATGTGATCAACAAATTGAGCGGCACGACCAGCGCCGCAAACAAAAGCGTGACCTTGACGCCGATGTGGAACTGCTGTACTTCCAAAGGCGCATTGGGAGTGAAATCCAGCATATTTTCGAAGTGTTGCAAGCCAACAAAGGGATTGCCTTCGCCAAACCCCAGGAAATCGCCCGTTTGTCGTGGACTGTAATCGAAAAACGCCAGCGCAATCCCCCACAACAGGGGGAACAGCGTCCAAAAGGCCATGTACAGGACCAGCGGGGAAAGCGCGCCGGCAAGGAATTGCTTTTCAGCCGAGTTGCGCCCGCGGAAGAAACACCGCAATATGTTGTTATGAGGCGAGATGGTCATTCGAGTCTCCTGCGCGGCTTCGAGGGCGTAACGCCCTCGAAGCCGTCAAACCAATGTGGAATTACTGGAACGAACCTTGCACTTCGCTCTCGATGGTTTGGAGAGTCTCTTCCAGCGTGGCGTTGCCTTGCAGGAAGTTCAACACGGTGGGATATGTTACCTCATACCAGACGAAATCACGGTCGGCGAACTGGCCCTCGTACTGGCCGTATTCCAGGATTCCCAGGAAAGGCTCGAAGTATGGGAACTCGGCCACCAGCGCTTCCGCATTTGCGCCGCTGATGTTTTCCTTCAGGGCGGGCAGCGTGCCGGAAGCCAGGTTCCATTCGACGGCATTGCTTGCATCCAGGGTGACGAACTTGACGAAGTCCCAGGCAGTTTCCTGCGCCTTGCTGTTGACGGAAACGGTCAACCCCCAGCCGGAGGCTGCCGCAAAAACAGGGGCGGATCCTACGCTCGGCAGCGGCTGGTAGACGGTCGCCGCAGCCACTTCTGCGTAATCCCCGCTGTATTCGGGGATGGCCCATGGGCCGACCAACCCTATGGCGCTGGTCTCGGCAAAGTAGGAGTCGCCAACCCAGTTCTCTTCATCGTTATACAGAACCGGGTCCACCAGGCCCTCGTCCACCAGGCGCCGCATCAGTTCGAGCGTCTTGATACCCTCGGGCGTATCGACCGTATACACGCCATCCTTCAGGTATTGTCCGCCATATTGCAGGTAGAGAGAATGAAACATGGTTGCGATGCCGTCCGAGCCAGTGAAATTCAACCCCGCGCGGGTCATCACGCCGTCTTGCGCAACAGCCATCTTCTTCCCATCTTCGATGACTTCGTCCCAATCCGCCCAACCATCGGAGTAATTGGTGGCGCCCACTTCCTCTGCGATGGCTGTATTGAAAAGTACCGCGCCGTACTCGATGTTGAACTCCTGCGGCGCGCCGTACAGTTTGCCATCACAAATGTACCCGCCAGCGGGTGCGCCCAGCAGTTTGGCTTTGGCGTCATCCAATGTACTTACACTGGCAGGCATTTCAGCCAGGTTGCCGCCCTCCGCATACGAGCAGACCCACGAGCCGAACATTTGCAGGACATCGGCTTCGGTCTTAGCCGGCAGGGCAGTTTGCAGGGTTTGGATATAGGTATCGTAATCGAAGGTCTCGAAAACGATCTCCACCTCTGGGTGCATGCCCATATATTCTGTCGCCAACGCTTCATAACCAGCGTTGAAGGAATCGTTCTGGTGGGTCCACACACGAATAGTGACCTTCTCACCGGCAGCAGGTTCTTCGCCGCCAGAAGGCTGGGCAGGCTCCGCGCCGCCGCCGCACGCGGACAGCAACAAGGCAGACACAGCGAGTAACACCAAAAGTTTGTTCATTTTCTCCTCCGAGAAATGAATGGGATAGCCGCGACACCACGCTCATGCGCGTGCCAGACAGGGAACACGGCTATCGGTTGGGACGCACCCCGCCGCTCGCCATTGTTGCTTGGCAATATTTCAAAGTGTGTAAGAGGAAATCACCTCCTTTATCAAAATCAGCGATCCAAGATTCTGTCCAAACATCAACACGACCGTTGCAATTTCCATTCATCGATAAAGGTGTCAATATTCGCCCATGTTCGCGGTTCATCCACAGTAAAATTGTCCACAGGCGATAAAATCATTCCGGTAGGCCCCAGCGTCTCAATAGATTGACGCACCGCCGAACGGATATCTATTTCGCTGCCACGCTCAACCGTTATGGCCGCTGAGACGCCACCCCACAAGCAAACATCCTTCCCAATTTTTTCTTTCATCAATGGCATGTCTGTATATGTACCCTGAACCGGATCAATGCCAATCAACACATCGATACCGGCTTCTTTATAGTAATCCAGCATCGGTTTGGTGCCACTGGAGCAAATGTAACCAAATTTGACACCATATTCATGGGCCAACGCCGCCTCCGCTTTCAGGCGAGGCAAAATCTCATGTTGATAAAACTTAGGGATCACAAAATCACACCCTTCATACCACGCACGCCTGATGTATAGATCAACGCCAGCAGCAAGCACGATTTTCATCCGTTGCATATTCCACTGGTGGATCTTTTCAAGAATTTGACTGACAAATTGTGGTTGCTTGAACATAAACCCCATCAAATTTTGCATGCCACACAGCCAGTTAGCCATATCCATACCAACCCCCCACCCGCCGGACAGTAATACTCCATTCTTCCCGGCAAAAGATCTGGCTATTGCTGATTCTTCTTCAAAGGCTCGAATGTCTTGCTCCTGGGGTGGAACCAAGAGGTACTGTAACGCATCCAGATCATTCGGAGATGTCACCAAAGGTTTCTCGGCGCGTGGAATTTGATAATCATCAATGAAGGGGATAAATTCTCCATGCGGCCAATCGCGTGAGAGGCGTATACTTGTGCTCAGTTTTCCAGCCGGGGTTTCATATTCCTTGAACAATCTCCCTGTGAACAAATCACCTTCCCGCCAGGTTTTCGTTTTAACATCAGGATGAAAACGGACTGGAAGGCCTCGCAAGTCAGGGTGATCGCGGCGCTGCCAGCGGGAGAGAGATGGAATGAAAAGCATTGGGTCCAGTCCCATTTCCTTTTCGGCTATCGCGGCCGCATAGCGATCCTGTTTGTGTCTATTACGCAGGATCGAAAAACTCATAAAACTACAAGGGATATAATCAACATCCTGATGAGCCATAGCCCTAAGAAGCCTATGACGGGAATCAAGCGTAACCATGGCCACTCCAAATTTTTATCATATCAACCACAAAGCCCGATACCGACTAATCTTGCGACAGTCGGCCAATTTGGTTGGCCGCGTATTCCACCTATATGAGCAGCAACCTCCCTGCCACAATGGCTGGCAATTTTCAGACACTGCTCAAGAGGCAGACCCCGCAGCCATCCAACCAGGAAACCGGCGTCAAAACTATCGCCCGTACCGATGCTATCCCCGCCAGTGCTGGGTGACAAGACGCACTTATAGCGTCCCTCCTTCGAGACAGCCAACGCTCCTTGTTCGCCTAGTTTGACGGTGATCAGGGCAACTCCCATTTCTTGAAATTTGCGGATCGCCTCCTCTACATTCGAAGTGCGGCTAATAAACCTGGCTTCCTGCTCATTGGGCATAAATATGTCGGTCAGCAAGATGGTATGCCCTATAGTACCATCCCATTTTTCTTCCGGGTCCCAGTTCGTATCCAAGGATGTACTCAAACCGAAAGACCGCGCCCGCGCAAAAATATCTGGAATGGCTGGAGAGAGGTTCGTTTGGAGGAAATAACTTCCATGATGCAGGTGACGGGCCGACCTTAGTAAATCATCATTGATGTCATCCGGGAAAATAGCGTTAAGGGAACCAAGGTAAGTCAAAATAGCCCGATCACTCCCCTGGCAAAGCGCAATACCCAAACCTGTTTTCAATGCCGGGTCTACTATCACGTGCTGAACATCAACCCCACTCTCAACCAACCGGCGTAAGACCAGCCTGCCGAAATCATCATCCCCAACCCTGCCAATCACTCCTACGCGCAGACCCAATTTGGCGGCCTGGCAGGCAAAGATATTGCAAGAGCCTCCCATCTCCAATTCATAATTCCCGACCAGTTTTTCGATCTGACCAAATTGCGGGGTTACATCATTGCCAGTCACAACCAGGTCAACGCACATGTCGCCAAAGGTGAGGATATCGTATTGCTTGGAACTATCCATGGTCATAGGCTAATCGGCACTTTCCCACATTCATCAATTGCATCCATGATTGCCAGGGTGCCTGTTTTGAATATTTTCTCAGTTTTATCGTCCACTGCACCCCATAGTCCCATTTCCGTGAAACCGACGATTAGCGAGTTACCGGGCGCATCACTACGCAATAGATCAATCGTAAATTGTTTGGTTGCCTCATACCCCGAGTAAAAAATCGTTTCAGGGAAATTCATCCAAATCACAGTATCTTTGCCCCAAGCCTGACGAACCTCTGCCAGGGAAACTTCTCCCACAGGAGGAGGGGTGAACGCCTCGACAACTTTAAACCCAACTTGCGCAATCAAATGTTGATAGGCTTTCATACTCTTGGTGGCATCGCAATGGAGCGCGCAAATCTTGCCTCTAGACTGCAAATAGGAAACCCACTTTTGATAAAAAGGCAGTTCGTATTTCTTGAATTGCGCTGGCCCCCAGATGCCTTCAACCCAACCTAAACCAAGAAACTCTGCTGGCGAATCTGCCACCAAAGCCAATCGCCTTTCGTCCCTGCGAGTCTGCGCTTCCAATAATGCCGCAAAGTGATCAGGATGATCTGTCTGTGCGTAAATCCAGCGATCCAGGCCACTGATTTCTCCGAAATATCTGCGGATCGCGCCGTAGGGAGCGGCCTCGAAATCCAAGGCCCAATCTCTTGCAATGCCGTCCGATCCCAGGTCGCGCACAGTATCGAAGTAGATGCTGTTATCTACGTGAAAGACCGTATCTTCCAACATGAAAATCACAGGGTCATAATCTTTTATGTCCTTAATCATGCCTTCTACTTCCACCACTTGGGCATCATTGATCCTGCCCAACCCCGTCAGGCTGCGCGTTTGCACATTGCCTTCAGGCGTGTGATAAATAGTCAAGGTGGCATCCCCATCTGGACGCTGTTCGATGGATACGTTTGGCATGGACGCCGAAATGGTCGCTATCCGCTTGCACAACCCCATGCCACGATTGCGCAATTCGCGTTCAAAAGACCCTCTCGGGATGAGGTTGTCGTAAGAAGCAAGGGGGACCCGATCGGGCATTTCGTTATGTAGCGTAGCATTGATGCGTTCGAGAAAATTCATTTCCAATTTCCTTATGTCCTATCAATTTATCATCTACAGAAATACCAGGACCGAAAACTTGTTGCCGTCACGGTTATTTTGGAATCCTGTCAAAAGCGATAATTACTTGAACAAGCGAACGAACCAGGTGAAATGCGCATTTCCACTGAGTGCCTTTGTCCGAAACTTTGACTGCGCCATCCCTGTATAACCGCTCATACCATTCCCCATATTCCGGGTCGTAAAAGTGCTTCATGCAGAAGTCATGCTGCTTTTCGAACATATCCAGGTATTTCTTATCCAGCGAGGCGGCATACGAGACAGCAAAACAGCACAATGCCTCACAGTTAACCCACCAAATCTTATCATCCCACATAGTATTTGTTTCCCGATGCCAGTCGAACGGTTCGGGTGTGGTCCCTTCAGCGTTCAAATAAGCGAAAATGCCTCCGTAGAGGCTGTCCCAGCCTACCCGATAGGCCCAGTCCACGCCCTGCAAAGCCTTTTGGATGACAGCCTGGTCTTCATGTAGCCTGCCCGTTTCGAGGCAAAACCACATAGACTCAAGAGAGTGACCGGGGTTGATGAAAGAACCAACTGGCGACGTATCGATCATGTTTTCGCGAGTAACTGCCTCTAAAACGAGTCTTTTCTCGTTCCTCATAAACCAGTTGAGGATCTTATCCAGGCAGTAATCTTCAAAAGCACTGACCCGAGCTCGACCCAATGCCTGCCCTGCAATAAAAGCGGTATTGAGCGCCGTCAAGTGCATATCGTGCCAGATCAAGGTTGGGCTCCAGGTATTCTCGAAGACATCCTTGAAGTCCGGATCCATCGTGTTTTTCTCGATAGTGGAAAAGGTGGCCTCCAGGACTTCCATACCCTTTTCGTCCGAACATCCGGTTATAAGCAAATACTCTGCCAGTCCCTGGGCAACATGGTAATCTGAATAGATGGAATTTGTACCAGTGATGACCTGGCCTTCACGCGTGAGAGCAAAGTTCCATCTTCCGTCTCCGGCATGGGCATGGCGCAAGAGGAAATCATAGCCTGCGCCGGCAAGATCAAGCCATTGTTGCCTCTTTTCGATCTTGTTGTACAGTAGGGAATAGGTATATAGTTGCCTTCCTTGAAACCAGATGTACTTATTTGTGTCGGTAATATTCCCCTGCCTGTCAAAGCAAGTGATATAGCCGCCATATTCATTGTCCAGGCAGCGACTATCCCAGAAAGGCATGATACCTTCAAGAATATGCTTTTTTATGTCTGCTACATATTTCCTTGTTGTTTCAGACATATTCTTTGATCCTTTCAATACACTCACTTCTCATACCCGGCGGTCAGGCCGCGCACGAGCGCGTTCTGGCCGATGATATATAAGATGATCATTGGAATGGTTGCCACCGTCAAACCGGCCATTAAAGAGGGAACATCCAATGTAAATCGTTTCTGCAAAGTCGTTGTGATGCCGACGATCAATGTGCGCAATTCCTCGGTTTGTAAGAACACCAGGGCAATCAACAACTCGTTCCACACCCAAACGGCATTGACGATGACCGAAGTGACCAGCGCCGGCCTCGAAAGCGGCAAAAATATTTTCGTCAGAACCTGGAACTCAGTGCAACCATCAATCAAGGCGGCATCCTGGATTTCGCTGGGAATAGTCACAAAGAAATTGCGCAACAGATAGATCGTAAAAGGTAACATAAGCCCAGCATAGATAATTAACGGACCACCGAGGTTGTTCACCAAATCCAATTGACGGAAAAGCACAAACATAGGAATTACCATAACGATGGGTGGAATTACCATTAAAGGAGTAATCAGGTTGAAGAGTGTGTCGCGCCCGGGGAAGCGCATCTGGGCGAACGCATAAGCCGCCAGGATGGCGATAACAGTGCAGGCCAAAACCGAACCGGCTGTCAGCAAAATGCTATTGGTAAACCAACGTCCCAAATTGGGGTGCTGGAGAATTTTCGTGAAATTTTCTAGAATCGGGTTTTGAGGCAAGCCAAGCAAATTCTTAAAGAATTCATTTTGCACTTTAAACGAGTTGGTCGCCATGAAATAAAGCGGGAACAGGGTAAGAACGGACAAAAAAATGAGAGCAAACTGTTTTACCAGTGCACCGGGTAACCGCTTCAGGCGCTGAATATTGATAGGATTGGCTATTTTCATGTTACACCTCCACACCTTCCGCCTGGCGGCGCAGCTTGGCCTGCAAGAACATCAGGAACAGGGCAAAGATGAGCAACAAAACCGCAGCCGCAGAGGCGATCTGCATCTGACTATAAGGGAAAGCCTTTTGGTAAATAAAATATTCCATCACCCAGGTACTGTTTCCCGGACCGCCTTTGGTCATCACCAGGACATAAGCAAATACCCAACTGAGCATGGTAATCATGTTAACGATGATGTAAAACTCAATTACTGTGGTCATTTGGGGAATGGTCACATAGAGCATTTGTTGCCACCAACCGGCGCCATCCAGTTTGGCTGCGTCATACAAATCTTCAGAAATCGAACTCATCCTTGCCAAAAAAAGCACGATCCCAAAACCCAACTCTTTCCAGATCACTACAAACATAATGGCCCAAATCGCGGTAACCGATGACCCCAACCATTCCCGGGCCAGAAATCCCAGACCGGTGGAGCGCAGGATGAAATTGAACACGCCGTTCGCTTGCAGGATATAACTGAAGACGATTCCCACTACCGGGATTGCCAGGACATAGGGGATAAACGCCAGGGAGCGGTAGAAGCGCCATCCGCGGATCCGTTCGAAGATAAGGGAAGCAAATACCAGGGAAAGCACGACCAGGATAGGAACCGAAATAAATAAGCGCAGATTGTTGGAAAATGAGGTCCAAAAGATCGGGTCACGCAAAGCATTTTGATAGGCAACCAGGCCTGTCCAGATGGTTACTCCGTCAACCACTTTAGTGAGGCTGCGCTTGAAAAGGTCAATGACTGGATAAACAAAGACCAAGGCAATCAGGATCAACGCAGGGGAAAGATAAAGATAAGCGATATATCTCGACTGGAAGGACCGGTGCATAAAGTAGGCCTCGCTTCAAATACGAGTGCGGGAGAATAGGCTATTGATGGTAGTGGTTGGAAATTGGGGCTGTCCAAAAACCATGCCTTTGGACAGCCCCGCTAAAGGATACAGGTCGCTTACTCCCCAAACATTTCAGGGGGGAGAATCCATTTGGTGTAATTTTCAAGTTGCTCTGGGTTCTCGCGACGATTCTTTTCTGCAATTTCCTGCCACTTGGCAGCAGCCTCTTCGGGCGTGAGTTCGCCTGCTACCAGTAACTGTCCAAGAGCAATGGCGCCCTCGGATTCCCAGATGGGTGGGTAGTAATACTGGTACCAGAACAGCGGATATTCATTGGTCCACTTGTTGATGGCGGCATCCGAATTGGTGTTGAACCACTCGGGATTGAAGCGCGAATCGGGCGTCACGGCTCCTGCTTTCTCATACATCAATTTCATGATGTCTTCACGGTGCAGGAAGCGTAGGAAGTCGGCCGCTTCTTCTTTGTGAGGCGAGAAGGACGTAATCGCCAGACTTTGAACCGGGATGCCAATGGCGTTACTGTATTTCCCAGTGCCATAAACCGGGGTGCGCATGATACCGACCACATCTTTGCCCATCTTTCGTTCCAATACAGCAATATAGGGTTGAACGTGATTGGTCATGGCAGCCATTTCCTGCTCGAAGAGGGCCTGCCCCTGGTAAAGGTCAAGGGACATGATGTCATCATTGAAGCATTTATGGTCTACCAATTCTTTCCAACGCACCCACCACTCAGCGTACATTGGATCGGTCAGGCTTTTCTCCCCGCGTACAGCAGCCATCAGGTCGTCAATGCTGTTGAAATTTTGCTGTCCCAGGTAACTGACCATCCAGCCGCCCAACCAGCCATCTTTGAACCCGGTTCCAATCGGGGTAAAACCGGCAGCGCGCAAGGAATCGCAAGCGCCTAGCCACTCGTCCCAGGTTTCCGGTGGCTTTTCAGGATCCAAGCCTGCTTCGGCAAACATTTTCTTGTTGTAAGCCCAGAACGTGCCAATTTGGTAGAAAGGTACGCCCCACTGCTTGCCATCCCAGAAGGTCTCGGCGCGTTGACCGGCCGGAATGTTCGCCAGTTCTTCTGCGCTCCAATAGTCGCTAACGGGAGCCAAATTGCCCAGCCAGGCATCCTCCAAGGTGAAAACTCCACCCCAGAAGAATTGAATATCTGGTCCTTCTTTGGCCTCCGCAGCAGCGCGGAATGCGGGATAAAGAGAATCTGATTCCTGGAGCACCGCATTGACAGTGATGTGCGGGTTTTCTTGCATGTAAATTTGGACCGCATTCTCCATAAAATCCTTCATCCCCGGCGCTTCCTGCTCACCCCAATACCAAACTGTCAAGGTGAACGGTTCGGGCGAAGTTTCTGCTTCTGCTGGCGCCTCAGTTTCTGCAGGGGCTTCCGGTTGCGCAGCAGGAGCAGGCTCAGTTCCTCCACAGGCGCCCAACAGGATAGAAGCAATTACAAGCAAACTCAATGCAAACGGCAATTTCTTGTTCATTTTTTTCTCCTTATTTCAACCTGATTTATCTTCCTTAGAAATTATGTCAGTATTTGCGGCAGCCACCTCCTTATAAATCTAATTTGATCACGGATACCAGATTGTTTGGCCGATCAGGATTCAAGCCTTTTGCCAGCGAGCGATAGAACGCCATCAGTTGCAAAACTGGCAGATACAGGACGCCGCGCACGCTCTCTGGGATACCAGACTCGAAAGCAAAGTCCACGCCCGATTCGCCCAGGGCCACGATCTTCCCACCCAGGGCTTGCATCTCATTCAGGACGGCTTTCTCGTGGCTGGAATTCGACTCCGATACCAACCCCACGACGACAGTATTCTCGTTGACCATGCTCATCGGTCCGTGACGGAATTCCAGGAAGTGGAACGGCTCGCTATGCGTAAGCGTCATTTCTTTCATTTTCAGGTTGACCTCGCAAGCCAGTCCATAACGGATGCCGCTGCCGAGGAAGTAGAAGCGGTCGAAGGCAAGGTTGTCGCCGGTTTGACGGGCAGCCGGCTCGAAGTCCCGCATGAGGCGTTGCCCGATTCCAGGCAGGGCAGACATGGAAGCCAACAAATCCGCCTGGCCCGCCATGCGCGCAGCAAATCCCGTCGCCGCCACATACATCGAGGCAAACGAGCGCGTCTGCGCAACGGATTCTTCCTGTCCTTTGTCAAGGATAATGTCGAAATCCGCCAAACGCGAAAGGATTTCATCGTAATTGCTGATGACAACGACATCGCCGCGCTTTTCGGCTTTGAATTTCTCGACGGCTTTCACCGTCTCGGTGGTCGTCCCAGAGCGGCTGATGGCAACGAGCAGGTAGCGCAAATTGTCCCCATTCGGGGATGCTACGCGACCAATTTGCGCCACAGTTTGCGGGTTCAACAACAACTCCCCGCCCGGAACAGCCCGCGCCGCGCGACCCGTCAACTCCTGGTACAAGGCCGCCGCCGCCAACGAGAGATAGTAGGTCGAGCCGCAGCCCGTGAAAACGACCTGGTCGTAATCTGCAGCGCGCGGCAAAGAGACTGCGCGGATCAAGTCCAGCGCCTGCGCCCAGGCTTCGGGTTGTGATTTGATCTCATAGTAGGTTGCAAATTTTTCGAAAGACATTATGGCTCCATATCCAGAATGCGCCTGATGTTCCCGGAATACATCTTCTTCAAAATGCCAGGCGAAGATCGGCCAATAGCATAAGCGCATCGCCTAGGCAACGATGACGTTAATATCCTGCGCTCGCAGCGTTTCGATGAACTCCGCATCCGCTCCACTATCTGTAACGAGCGCGTGCATGGCCGCCAACGGAGCGAGGAATGCCGGGGCGATTACCCCACATTTCGTATGGTCGGCCAGGATGATAATTTCGCGCCCGGCTTTCAAGATGGCGCGATCGGTCAGCGTTTCGGGCAGGTAATCATTGGTCAGGCCTTGTTCCAGGCTGATGGCGCGAATCCCTATCACGACCTTGTCGACGCGTACTTCGGATAATGCCTGCTCGGTGATATGCCCAATAAACGACAGTTCGCTATCGCGCAACACCCCGCCCAGGGCGATCAACGAGATATTTTCCCTTTCGGACATCAGGTTGATTACCGGCAGGGAATTGGTAATGACCGTAATCGTCCGCGTGACAAGATGCTGGGCAGCCTGTAATACGGTTGTACCGGAGCCCAGGAATATCGTCTCCCCGTCCTGGATCAAAGCCGCAGTAGCGCGGCCAATGCGCTCTTTCTCGTCTTCCCGCTCGCGGCTGCGACGCAGGATTGGTTCTTCCGGCGCTGCCTGGCGGACCAGGATCGCGCCGCCATGCACACGCTGGATCAGGCCCTGCTCTGACAGCGCCTCCAGATCACGGCGGGCGGTCGCTTCACTGATGCCGAACTGCTCGCAGATCTGCGCAACAGAGAGCCGCCCCGTGCGCTCGACAAGACGGGTCAGTTCACGCTGGCGCTCATAACTGGACAGGACGTCAAAAGTTGTCATAATCAATCTTAAACAATCATTATCAATCATCATTATAATCGTTTTTGGAAGAATTGCAAGAGGGATTGAATAGCAATTCCAATGTATAATTTGCAAAGATTATCCTTCACAATTTTCGGAGTCCCCCCATGACCACAGACATCCAGGAACAAATCGAGCGCCGCCGCGAGCGCGCCCGCACCGAAATTCTCAAAATTGCCAACAAAGGCAGTCATCCCGTTTTCAGCCTCTTTGAAGTCAGTTCGGTCTCCAAAAAATCCTACCGCGTCGAAATCCGTTCGCTGGACGAACTGCAAAACTCCTGCACCTGCCCCGATTACAAAGGCAACCTGATCGGCACCTGCAAACACATCGAAGGCGTGTTGATCTATCTCGAAAAGGAACACGGGGAGAAACTCAAAAAACTCGCCGCAGAAAAACCGCGCGGCGCGCAGGTCTACCTCCATCACGGCATGGACATCACCGTGCGCGTGACGTTGCCAATTCCCGAAAGCGCCCGCGTCAAAGACTTGCTCTCCCTCTATTTTGAAGATTCGGGAATTTTGTTCGGTGCGCCGCTTGATGCGCTGCCCGCGCTGTTGGAGGACATCGGGTCGCTCCCCGCCCGCGACCGCTCCCTTGTCCGCGTGACCGATGCCGTTGTTGAGCATCTCGCCCTCTTGCAAGACCGCGAAGAAGTCCAACAGCAAAAGGAATGGTTCCTCGACCAGGTCAAAAGCGGACGCCGCACTTTCGACGTTCTCTCCACCAAACTTTATCCGTATCAAGAAGAAGGTGCCATGCACCTCGCCTTCGGTCGCCGCGCCATGCTCGCGGATGACATGGGGTTGGGCAAAACCATCCAAGCCATCGCCGCCGCCGCCCTCCTCAAAGAAATGCGCGACATTCAAACAGCGGTGGTCATCTGCCCCGCCTCGCTCAAACATCAATGGGCGCGTGAGATTCGACGCTTCACCTCGCTCTCCGTCACCGTCGTCGAAGGCAACCTCGAAGCCCGCCGCGACCTGTACCGCGACCCCTCCTTTTTCAAAATCATCAACTACGAACTCGTCCGCTTCGACATGGACGAACTGCTCAAACTGCGCCCCGACCTCATCACCCTCGACGAAGCGCAGCGCATCAAGAACTGGCGCGCCAAGACCGCCATGATGGTCAAGTCACTTCCGAGCCGTTACGCCTTCGTCCTCACTGGCACGCCGCTCGAAAACCGCATTGACGAACTGTACAGCATCTTCCAATTTCTTGATCCGCGCATCCTGGGACCACTCTGGCATTTCAACGACCGTTTCTACGAACTCGAAAAACGCGAGAGCGGCACCTACAAAGTGCTCGGCTACAAAAACATTGACGAACTGCGCGCCCTCATCAAGCCGTATGTGCTGCGCCGCACCCGCGACGAAGTTCTCAAAGACCTGCCCGAGCGCGTGGACAACAACTTCTTCGTCGAGATGACCGACCCGCAGTGGAGCGCGTACAGAGAGTTTCAGGAACACGTCGCCCAACTTCTCTCCAAAGTCAGGCGTCGTCCACTCACACCGAAGGAACACGAAATCTTGCTGATGAGCCTCGTCAAAATGCGTCTCATCTGCAACGCCCTCGCGCTCCACGACAAAGAAATCGAAATCAAGGATAGCGAAAAGACCGCGCCCAAACTCACCGAGTTCGAAGAAATTCTCACTGAAGAAATTGCCAGCAATGGACATAAAGCCGTCGTCTTCAGTCAATGGGCGAACATGCTCGAACTCACCGAACCCATCCTCCAGCGCATCGGACTCGGCTACGTCAAACTGACGGGCGCGGTCCCCTCCGCCAAACGCGGCGCGCTCATCGAAAAATTTTTCGACGACCCCGATTGCCGCATCTTCCTTTCCACCGACGCGGGCGGCGTGGGTCTCAACCTGCAAGCCGCCTCGCTCGTCATCAACCTCGACCTGCCCTGGAATCCCGCCGTCCTCGAACAGCGCATCGCCCGCGCCCATCGTCACGGGCAAAAATCCTCCGTGCAGGTCATCAACCTCGTCGCCAAAGGCACCATTGAAGAGCGCATGCTCGACACCCTCTCCGCCAAGAAAAATGTTTTCGCGGCCGTCTTCGGCACCGACGAATCTCCGACCTCCATCAAATTTGCCGACATGGGACAAAGCCTGCTTCAAAAATTGGGCGACTTGTTGAAGACTCCCGCTGAAGTGGAACTCGCCCTCGCTCCGACTGAATCCACGCCCGCGGAGTACCCGCAGGGTGAGCCTGAGATTCCGTCCGCAGACTATAGTCTCGCTTCCCTCCCGACCTTGAGCGGGTTCACCGACCTGCTGCTTGACCGCGTCCCGAACCGAATCCAACTCGTCCGCAAAGCGCCCTACATGCCTGGCGCGACGGGCGAAGGAGTCATCGTCGTCGTTTCAGGCGCGCCCGCCGATTTGCGTCCCGCCGTCGAATCGCTCCTCACCGAATACTTCACCGAGAACATCCCGCAACTTCACCTGATGGACTCCGAAGGATTCCACTCGCTCGCCTCCTTCGTCCCCGCCCTCGCCGCCGAACCCGCGCCCGCAGACGTTGCCTACCGCGCCGAAAAAATCTCCGCGCCCGCGCACAAACCCGACCTGCCCTCCATCCGCCGCAAACGCGCTAACGAAGGTTTAGCCTTCGCCGAAAAGCGCCTCGCCCTCGCCGACCTGCTGCTCAAAGGCGACTTCCCCGAAGAGATGACGCGCCCCCTGCGTGAAGCCCTCGGCTGGGGTCTCACCTCCCTCCTCGCCCTCCACACCGACCGCGACCCTTCCTCCGACCTCCCCTCCCCGCGCCTCGTCCAAGCCGAACTCGTGGATAAGAATCATCTCACCCCAGAATTAGCGCAAAAACTCTCCCAAGTCCGCGACCTCACCGCCCCGCCCGCGGAGTACTCGAAGAGTGAAGCGGGAGAAGAGGCGGTTCCCCTGTCCGCGAAGACGGGGGAGATGTTGCTGGAGTCGGTCAAGGAATTGGTCGCGTTGACGAAGGAACAAACGGTTAAAATGGGGTAAGGAGCAACCGCCAATGAACCAAATCCATCTCATCCACTCGCTGACATTGAGGAACATCCTCTCCTATGGGGCGGAAGGTTCCAGGATTGACTTGAGTTCTCTCAATGTCCTGATTGGCGCGAACGGTTCTGGAAAATCCAACCTGATTGAGGCGATTGTATTACTGCGTTCCACTGCAAACGGATTGCGGGAAACAGTGCGGGCGGGCGGCGGCGTGAGTGAGTGGATTTGGAAAGGCGACGCGAAGAGCGCGGCTGTCGTTGATGCGGTAATTTACAATCCTTTGGGAAGCCAACCGTTGCGCCATGTTTTATCGTTTCGCTCCGAACAGCAGGCTTTTCGATTGGAAGATGAGCGTATCGAAAACGAAAAACCGTATTCGGGCAAAGACAAGCCCTATTTCTACTATCACTATCAGCATGGGCGTCCCGTCCTGAACGTGAAAGAAGAACAACGGGGGTTGTCTCAGGAAAACGTCCAGCCCGATGTTTCCATTCTTGTTCAACGCCGCGACCCTGAGACCTATCCTGAAATTTCCTATCTTGCAAGCGTCTATGAAAAAATCCGCATTTACCGCGAATGGGCATTTGGACGAAAAGCCATTTTCCGCGAACCACAAAAAGCGGACATGCGGAACGATCGCCTGGAAGAAGATTTTTCCAATTTGGGTTTGTTCTTGAATCGCCTGCGTCGAAACCCGAAAGCCAAGAACGCTTTACTAGCCGCCCTGCGCGATTTGTACGAAGGGCTGGATGATTTCGATGTCAGCGTGGAAGGCGGCACGGTGCAGGTCTTCTTCACCGAAGGCGATTTCACCATTCCCGCTACGCGGCTTTCAGACGGCACTTTACGGTATCTATGTCTACTTGCCATTCTCTGCGATCCTGAGCCTCCTCCATTAGTTTGTATTGAAGAACCTGAATTGGGATTACATCCGAATATTCTTCCAAAACTGGCAGATTTGATGATAGCGATGTCGGAACGCACACAACTAATCGTTACTACGCATTCTGATATCTTGGTAGATGGTTTGACGGAGACGCCAGAATCTGTATTAGTCTGTGAAAAGCATGACGGGCAATCTACTGTTCAGCGGCTTGATCCGCAGAGATTAAAAGCGTGGTTGGATAAATATCGCTTGGGCACGTTATGGTTGCGGGGCGAATTGGGGGGAGTGCGCTAGTGAATGTAAAAATATACGTTGAAGGCGGAGGCGACGATAAGGAATTGCTAGTCCGATGCCAAATTGGGTTTCGAAAACTTATTGAAAAGTCTGGCTTTAAAGGAAGAATGCCAAGAATTGTTTCATGTGGCGGGCGAGGGGCGGCGTTCGATGATTTCAAAAACGCAATTGAGAGCATGGATACTTCCTATTACCCCATCTTATTGGTAGACAGTGAAGACCCAATTTCGTCAAACACTACAAAGTGGGATCACCTCAGGGGACGCGATAAATGGGATGTTCCCAAAACAGTTTCCGAAGATCAAGCCCAATTGATGGTAACTTGCATGGAGACCTGGCTTATGGCAGACCGCGCTGCGTTACGTTCTGCGTTCGGCGCGGAATTGCAGGAAAACGCTTTGCTTCCCGAAATAAACCTGGAACAGTATGACCGTCATCGGGTGCAAGGGGCATTGGAACATGCAACACGTAATTGCGGCAATCGGGCATACAAAAAGGGGAAGCGTTCTTTTCAAGTTTTGGAAGCCGCGAATCCCAACACGCTCAAAGAACGGCTGCCTTATTTTCGGCGTTTCATCGAGACGCTCGAAAGACTCCTCCATCCGAAATGACCCGCCTCCTCCTCGCCCCCGCAGGACACGGCAAGACCGAGCGCCTCATCCAGCGCATTCGACAACTGCTGGCGGAGGAGCCGTTTGCGCCCGTCATCGTCGTCGTTCCCAACTCCATTCAGGCGCATAATTTTCGCAGAAGACTGTCCGAGTCGGGCGGGGCGCTGGGGGTGGACGTCCACACCTTTCACACGCTGTATGCCGAACTGCTGATCCGCGCCAAGCAACCCATCCCGCTCCTCCCCGACCCCGTGCGGATTCGCCTGTTGCGCTCCATCGTGGATGACCTGTGCGAGCGCGGCACAATGACTCACTTTGCGGCGTTGCGCGACAAGCCCGGGTTCATCTCTCTGCTTCGCAACACGATTGAAGAACTCAAACGCGCCCGCATCTTTCCCGACCATTTTTCGGATTCCGTCAAAGGGATGGAAGCGCGGCTGGAGGAGATTGCCCGCGTTTACGCGGCCTACCAGGATTGGCTGCAAAAACAAAATTGGGCGGACAACGAAGGACGTGGCTGGCTGGCGGCGATTGCGCTCGAATCGGATTCAACGCTCGGGGCGGATACCCGTCTCCTGGCCGTCTCTGGCTTCGACGAGTTCAATCCCACGCAACTGGCGGTCCTCTCCCTTCTATCCACCCGCGCCAAAGAGACCCTCATCACGCTGACGGGCGACCTGCAAAATCCGACGCGCCCCGCGCACCATCGTTTCCACCGCGCGCAGACTGCCCTCACTTCTGCTCTTAACATCCAACCCGAGGCAATGGATTCATCGTCCATGCTTTCTTCGAGCGTTGCGTCAGTTGAGTCAACCCTGTTCGAAAATCTCCAATCTCCAATCCCTAGTCATCAATCGAAAATCGAAAATCGTAAATCTGAAATCGAATTTATTGAAGCCCAAACCCGCGCGTTGGAAGTCCGCGCGGCGCTGCGGTGGGTGAAGGTGCGGGTCGTGCGCGATGGGATGAAGTTGGGCGACGTCGCCATCCTGGCGCGTGACCTGGAACCGTACCGCGCCTTTCTCGAAGAAGTCGCCGCCGAGTTTGGGATTCCCCTGCATATCGTGGGCGGACAACCGCTGATCGAAAATCCCGCCGTCGCCGCATTGATGAATCTGCTTTCGCTGCCTGTGGACAATTGGAAGCGCCGTCCCGTTTTGGATTCGTGGCGCAGTCCGTACTTTGATTTCAGCGAGCAAGGCATTGATTCCAATTCTTCTTCAATATTGGATGAAATCTCGCGGACAGGCAGGGTTGTGCAGGGATTGTCGCAGTGGCGCGAGTCGTTTGAGATGTG
>JBMOMO010000065.1:14806-24293 GCA_049324135.1 Chloroflexota bacterium | reverse complement strand
ATCCCGCTGCTGCCGCTGCAACTGCTGTGGCTCAACCTGCTGACCGACGGCCTGCTGGGGCTGGGCATGGGCGTGGAAGGCCCCGAACGGGATGCAATGAAACGTCCGCCCTACTCACCCAAAGAAAGCGTGTTCTCGCGCGGCGGATGGGTGCAAGTAACCTGGGTGGGCGGGCTGATCGGCGCGCTGGCGCTGGGGCTGGGGGCGTGGTACTTCTTCAGCGGGCGCGCAGAATGGCAGACGATGGTGTTCACCTTCCTGGCCTTCGCGCAGGTCTTCCAGGCGCTGGCGAGCAGGTCGAGCAAGGAGTCATTGTTCAAGATGGGTTTGTTCAGCAACCCGATGCTGGCCGCTATTGCCGTGTTGGTGGTTGCCCTGCAACTGGCTGTCATTTACATCCCCTTCCTGGGCGGATTCTTCGGCGTGCTGCCCTTGGGCGCGATAGATTTGGCGATTGCGCTGGGGGCGGGGATGTTGGTGTTCGCAGCGATGGAGATCGAGAAAAAGTTAAGAAAGTGAGCGCTGGTACGCCAGGACGACTTCCTACTTTCCCTTCACGCGCCGCCTGAAGTGGTTTGGAAGGCTTGTTTATTGTATAATCATCATGGAAAGGAAAATTCCATGCCTGAGATTAGCCGTTTCTTTGGAATTATTATCTTCATGTACTTTGACGAACATAATCCGCCGCATTTTCACGTGAAATACAACGAGGAGCGGGCCATAATTTCCATCAACGAACTCAAATTGATGGAAGGCGGTCTTTCACGACGCGCTTTATCCATGGTTCTGGAATGGGCGAATGAACATCGCGCCGAACTGCTACAAAACTGGAACAGCCTGCAAACAACAGGCGAATATTCAAAGATCGCGCCGTTAGAGTAGGAGGTTGACATGGTTTGGGTAGTGGACGCGAAATACGTAAAAGATTATCAAGTCTGGATTCGTTTTAATGATAACACCGAGAAAGTGATTGATTTCAAAGAAAAAATCATGTCCGAACAAAGACAGGTATTTGCGCCTTTGAAGGATTTAGATTATTTCAAGCAGGTTTCCTTTAACTGCGAGAGCGATACAATTCAGTGGCCCAACGGTGTGGATATTGCCCCTGAAACGCTTTATGGTATGCAATAGGGCTTTTGCATAATTTTTATTACATGGTCACCCTCGATATTATCTTTTAGATAGCGCAGGCGTTTTGTGAAAGGAAAAGTCAAGCGGGGCAAAAGAAATCATCCGGAAGTTTTTGTAGACAACCCTACTTTCCCTTCACGCGCCGCCTGAGGCGGTCAACGGCTTCGGGCAAGAGTCCCTCCTCAGGGGGAACGTTTTCGCGCTCGGCCAGGGTTTCCTGGATGTGTTGGAAACTCGCCTTCCCAAGGTTTTGGAGCAGGGCAGCATAAGCGGCGCGCTGCTCGGCAATAACTCTTTCCGGAACAGCCTGGACCGTATAGGCCAGGGTCGTTTGGCGCGTCAACGCATAGACGATATATTGATTCAGCGACACGGCTTCATGATCGGCTAGTTCTTCCAGTTGGCGGTGCAGGCTGTCGGGCAAACGCAAAGTCAAACGGCTCATCTTTTCGCTCCTTACTCTGCCAGTCTAAGGACAAACTCCACGGGTTTCATAACGTTCACGCCCAGGAACGTTCGAGCCTTCTCGAAATCCTTGATGTTGGATGTCACGAGGACTGCGCCCGCATTCAGCGCGCAGTCGATTAAATGTTCATCGGCCGGGTCAGGGGAGGAAGGTCTCCACACGTAATGAATGTTTATAAACTCCGCTTTTTCGATCAAGGCTGCGTATACCGGCGCGATACGTTTCCATCTTGGTTCGGATAGTTTCCTGGACAGCACATCCAAATACTCATAAGCCAGTGCATCGGATACACATGGCTGGAACAGGTCTGCAAACCAAGCGTCGATGATCAGGCCTGGCGCGCCGCCTTGCTTGGTCAGGCCTTCGAAGATGACATTGGTATCAATGACGGCGCGCATTTCAATATGACATCATTATAGCACCACATACGGTGCGAAATCAAGGATAAAACACGAATCCATCGCCTCTACATCGCCCGCTCTAAAACGCCGGCCAACTCCGCCTCGGTCAACGGGATGGGGTTGCCGCGCGTACTACTGGCTTTCATCGCCTTCCCCACCGCCGAGGGGATATCCGCAGCGCCCAGCCCGTATGCCGACAAGGGCGGGATGCCCAGCGCCTCCACCAGGTCGCCCACCCAGGCCACGCCATCCGGGGCCGTTGCAGCCGCCTCGCCGGTCAGAATCTGCGCCACTTCGGCGTAACGCGCCAGCGCGGGATGCGCCGGTTCGCGCTCTTGCAAGGCTTTGAGGTTGGCCTCCATCACCAGCGGAAGTAAGCAAGCGCAGACGGCCCCATGCGGCGCGTGGAGCATCCCGCCCAACGGGCCGGCAAATCCGTGTACCATGCCAAGCGCGGCGTTAGCCATGGCCAGCCCGGAGAACAAACTCGCCAGCGCCATGCCCTCCCGCGCAGCGTGGTCCGCGCCATTTTGGTATGCGCGCCGCAACGACCGCGCCGCGTGACGGATGCCTTCGCGGCAGACCGCATCCGTCAGCGGGTTGGCCTTGATCGAAACGAACGGCTCGATCAACTGCGTCAGGGCGTCCAGCCCCGAACTGGCCGTGACCGCCGGCGGCAGGCTGTAGGTCAACTCCGGGTCGACCAGCGCCGCGCGCGGCAGCATCAACGAACTTCGCAGGCTGACCTTCACCCCATGCCCCGGCGACTCGATCACCGCGTTGCGCGTCACTTCCGCGCCGGTGCCGGCAGTGGTCGGGATGGCGATATAAGGCAGCGGCGGCTGCGACAAGACCTGCCCGCGACCGATCACCTCCAGGTAATCCAGCACGTCGCCGGGGTTGGTCGCCAGCGCGGCAATCGCCTTGCCCGCATCCAGGGCGCTGCCGCCGCCCAGCCCGATCACCATGTCACAACCGGCAGCGCGTTTCACCCCCTCGCGAACCGCCTCCACGCTCGGCTCGCCATGCACTTCGAATTCGACAATTTGGACGCCGGCCGCAGACAGGATGTCCCTTACGCGCGGGACGGCGTCCGGCGACCTGCCCCGTGCCAGCAGCAGACGCTTCGCCCGCCCTTCTAGTTGCTCCCGTAACCCGGTCAGTTTTCCCGCCCCAAAGATGATCCTGCCAGCCGTGGCAAATTCAAAAGCGGGCATCCGTCGCCTCCATCACCAACCCGCATCCTCGGGAAAGAGATTGCCGTACTTGACAGAGCGGCGCGGCTCGGCCATCATCCCTTCGACCGTATCGCGCCAGGCGGCATAATGCGCGCTGGCTTTGTGCGCAGCGGGGGCTTCGGCGGTCTTGTAGACTTCGACAAGGATAAACTTTGTTGGGTCATCTTGCTGCTGGATGACATCGAAGCGCGCAACGCCGGGTTCCCGCACGCTGTTCCTGGCGTTCTCGACCGTCGCCTGCTTGAACGCCTCGACGAGCGCAGGTTTGACATTTACGTGGACGTGGACGATGAGCATTTCATACCTCCTGGTCTTTTGGGGGTTTCACAGGCTGAGGATACATCAAATCCCGGCAGGACGCAACGGGGAGACGCCAGCGTCTTCTTTAAGAAAACCCTGCCACATCCTGCGAACCGGCTCCATCCCCGGGCAGGCTCTCCCTCCTCTCACGCAGACGGTTTCACCTTGCGCCCGGGCGCCTTGCGCTCGGACTTCTTCTTCAAGCCCAGCGCCTGGACTTGATCGGAGTCCTGGCCGTATTGCGCTGCCACCTGGGTCTTGACGCCCAGCAGCATGTTGTGGAACTCCCATTCGGCGGCAGTGGCGGCGTCGCGCGCGGCGGCCAGCGCGTTCTGGGCGTTGACTTCGGCCCTCTGCGCGCTCCTCAGCGCCTCGAGTTTGTCCTGCACGGCGGCTTTGGCGTAGGCGGCGTTAGCGGGCGCGTAATCGCGCATCGTTTGCAGGGCGGTGCAGGCGTCCAGGTCGGCTTGCAGCAGGGCAGGGCGGATGCGGATTGTCTGATTCTTAGCCATGTTTCTCTCCTTTTTGGCATTTTCGATGGTTCCAAATCTTCCAGGGAGGAAGTTGCCTGGATTTTTCGAAATTATATCTTACACTGGCTGATGTATGCGATACATTTATAGATGTATAAGATACATATATAAATGTATTTGATACATTGCTCATTGTATCAAATACATTCTATATTGTATATCAAACAATTATTGGTGGATACGATACGTTTATTGTTGTATCAGATACAAGCATGATTGTATTCGATACATTTGCAATTATATCGTATTGCTGCGCAATATTTCCCTGGAACGCGCCCATCCCTCCACCCTCCCCTCTCCACTCCCACGCCCCCGCAATACGCGCCAGTCCCCCACACGGTTGCCAATTTCACCTGCAACTGTTGGCGCAACAATCAGGGGCTGTCGCCGATGGTCAGGAGCAGGCCGAGGCTTCGGGAGGAAGCGCAGGGAAGAATCCCCCATCCCGCCGCGCTCAGACCGGTCTCGTCTGGATGAAGGCAAAGCGTTCCTTGAGGCGCAGGAAGGGTTTCTCCAGCAGTTCGTAGGAAGTGACTGAAAAGAGCACCGTGACAACCAACCCAAGCGCCGTCCCTGCCAGCGGGTAGACCAGCAGGCGCTCCGGCGAGACCAGGGCGTCGGTCCACTCGAAGGCCAGGTCCAAGCCTGCCAGGTGATAGACATACAGGCCGTAGGAGATCTTGCCCAGGTAGCCCAGGATTTTGTTGCGGAACAGGAGCGAGAGCGGCCAAAGCCCACCCTGCATGACGGACGAAAGGATGAGCGCCATGCCCAGGCCGACCAGGGGATACGTGAGCATCAGTTTCCACTGGACAGCGTTGACATTGGGGAGTTCCGTCACGCCCCACAGCGCCAGCGCGCCCGCCAGGAACAGGAACCAGGCCGGAATCTTCTTGAGTTGCGCGTCGAACAATCCCAGCCCAACGATCAGGCCGCCAAAAATAGATTCGAAATGCGTAAAGGGAAAGACCCAGATGGCGGGATGACTGACGTCGAAGTAGATGAACGCCGCCCGCGCCAGCATCCCCGCCAGCATGATTGCGCCCAGCGTAGAAAGGGCGGCGCTTTTCTTCATGCGGTAGAGCGCCCGCAGCGCCCACGGGATGACCAGGTAGAACTGCTCTTCGTAGGAAATCGTCCACAGGTGGGCGGAGTATAGCAGCGCCACGTTGTATCCCAGGGACATGGAAAACAGGTTATCGGTAAAGGTCAACATGCCCAGGGAACGCTTCAGGAGATACGGGTTCCAGCCATTTTCCCCGATGGAAAGCGCCAGCATCAAACCGAAGAAGAACAGGTACAACGGCCAGATGCGCAACCCACGCCGCAGGTAGAAATAGCCGACATGGATATCGCCTTTCTCCTGGTACTCGACGAACAGCAACCGGGCAAACAGGAAAGCGGACAGGCACAGGAACAGGTCCACCCCCATCCAGCCGTACTTGGAGATGGTCCCCCAAAGCGGGATGGCTTCATAGTATTGGGAATGATGGATCAGCACCAACAGGAAAGCCAGGAAGCGCAGGCTGTCCAACTCGGGAGCATAGAAACTGGTCTTTTTCACGAAACGCCCGCAGGGATGGTAAATTGGATGGTGACTTGTTCCTCTTCCGCTTCGCCCAGTCGGATTTCACCGCCCTGCAACTCCACGTATGCCCTGCAAATCACACCAAACATCTCTTGCATGATCTTGTCGTGACCAATCTTGGTAATGCTCCCCAGGCGCAAGTCGAACAGCAGCGACTCCTGCTCCTTGGATACTTCCAGGCTCAAATGACCTGTCCCGGCAGCATAAGCGGCCAGGTAGGAGAAAAACCCGCCCAGAATCCACCCCATCTGCTGTTTGTCCAGCGCGGCAGGCGGAACCGATTCCGGCAGGAGCACCGCGATGGGCATCTCGATGCCTGGGTGGTTATTGCGCCACTGGGCAATGATCCCATCCAACAATGCGGACAGGTTCACCGGCGCGCGGCTGGCATGCTTCTCGCCGCGCTGCAAGCGGGCGATCTCGATCAGGTTGTTGACCAGCGACAGGGTGCGCAAGGCGCTGCGATAGACGATGGTCAGGTCTTTTTTCTGCTCATCGGTCACTGGGCCGCTCTGGCCATTCAATACGAGTTTGGAAAAGCCGATCACGTGATTGAAAGGCGAACGCAGGTCATGCGCCCAGGCCGAGATTTCTTGTTGCAAGTCTACTTGTGAGGGAAAGTCTAGTCGGGTCATATTTCATTTATCCCACGTAAGGTTCATTTACCTCTGCCAATTTAGTTTTGATTTCGTTGAGTAATACCGCACCTATCTCCCGTTTGGATGGATACAGATTATTCAATTCTTCCGGATCCTGTTGGAAATCGTAAAGTTCAATCCGCTCTTCAGCGCCTAATTCCTTGTATCCAAAGAAGTACATGAGTTTGTATGTTCCTTTGATGAGGGCAATCGTAGCAGTCGTGAGCGGCGCTTGCAATGCCGTATCCCGAGCCTGCACAATATAGTGGCTTTTTTGCGGGTCATATTCCTCAGGCGTGAAGGGGGGCAATACCACTCCTTCGCTCCATCCAACCGGCTTTTGCCCGGTTACATGCAACAAGGTTGGGAGCACATCCACAGAACTGGTTGGAATATGAATATCCAGGCGCGCCTTCCGTCCTGGCTCGAAAATGACCAGAGGAACACGGACCACAGGATCGTATAGGACTGGAGAACCATGTCCCCAAATTCCGCGTTCGAACATCTGCCCGTGATCGGATGTAAGGATAATCCATGTATTCTCCAACAACCCTGATTGGTCTAATCGGTCGAAAAACCTCCCAAATTGCCAGTCAACATAGAGGATGAACTCATCATAAGAGCCACGGATAGGAGATAAATCCTCCATGTCTGTAAAAAAAAGATCAATGGGTTTAAATGCGGGTACCCAGTCATCGTTTTCAAAGCGCCCCCAGAAATTAATATGTGGCTTGTATGGGGCATGAGGCGGCAGGAAATGAAAGTAGCCCAGAAACGGCTGGGGTTGGTTCGCCAGTTTGTTACCAAGCCAATCAATGGCATCCTCTAACAAAAAATAATTGTCGGCGCTAAGGCCAGGAAATCCATCGGGATATTGCAATTTCAAACCCGCATACTTTGCTTCAAGTTTTTTGTCATACAGCGCGTAAAGATGCGACAGTAAAAGCGAATATGAATACCCTTCCGTTCTCCTTTTCATAGTACGAACCCAACTTAGCGTCGCAATATCTTTATCGTTATTATAAAGTGTCGGGATAATAATGTCGTTTCTTAAAAAAAGCCTGTTCTCTGGGATCAAATCATCCACATGCTTTCCAAATTGGGTAAGCAGCGTATTTGCCCACGGATTGTGCGAATACGCCAGACGATGATAGCCTTGAAAGGCAGGGAACATATTCCTGTCAACAAATGATTCTTCTGTCGTTGTATTCCCTTGAAAGGCCCGATGTGTCCATGGAAGCGTACCAGTCAAGAGAGAGGCTGTTCCCGGGGTAGTATAGTTCCCGTTGGCATAATGATTGTGATATACAATTGCTCTTTCGGCCAACCTGCCCAGGTTCGGCATCGTATCGCGCTGGTATCCATACAAGGACACGTTGCAGGCCGATAAGGCGTCGAACACAACCACAAGCACATTCTGCGGTTTGCCCTGCGCCTGGAGCGAACGATCCAAATTCTCCACCAAACCCGATGAAGCCGCACCGATCGGTAATAACCCAGCCAGTTTCAAAAAATCCCTTCGCGACATACGGCTTTTCATCTATGGTCTCAGTCCTTTACAGGGGCTAATATTACCATGTTTCATGATAGACTTCCCCCATGCCCCAAATCCTGGAAACCCACCTCGACCAATTCACTATCAGCACCGACCCGTCCCGCCTGGACATGGACGCCATCGCCGATCTCCTGTCGCGCTCCTATTGGGCCAATGCCCGCACGCGCGAGCAGACCGAACGCGCCCTGTCCCACTCGCTCGCTTTTGGGTTGTACGACGGCGACCGCCAGATCGGCCTGGCGCGCGTCATCACCGATTACACTATCTTTGCCTACCTGTGCGATGTCATCCTCCACGAGGACTATCGCGGGCGGGGGCTGGGCAAATGGCTGATGGCAACCGTCCACAACCACCCAGACCTGCGCGATGTGCGCCGCTGGATGCTGGCCACCGACGATGCGCACGGCCTGTACCGTCAGTTCGGCTGGGCGCCGCTCGAGTACCCTGAACGCTGGATGATGAGATTCGATGGCTAGCCTGGCGCTCAAACCCGGTCGCGAAAAGTCGCTGCTACGCCGCCACCCGTGGATTTTTTCGGGCGCCATCCAGCATGTAGATGGAAAACCCGCCTCGGGCGCGACCGTGGACCTGCTCTCGTTCAAGGGCGACTTCCTGGCCCGCGCCGCCTACTCCCCAACCTCCCAAATCCGCGCGCGCGTCTGGACGTTCGAGGACGAGACCGTAGACGCCGATTTCTTTCGCAAGCGGATTCGATCCGCCATCCACGCGCGCGACGCCTGGAACCTGACGCCTGGCACGGACGCATTGCGCCTTGTCCACGCCGAATCGGACAATCTCCCCGGCCTGGTCGTGGACCGCTACGGCGATACGCTCGTCCTGCAATCGCTGACGGCCGGCTGCGAAGCCTGGAAGGAGACCCTGGCCGACCTCCTTCTCGAAGAGACCGGCCTGCAAACCATCTTCGAGCGTTCCGACGCCGATGTGCGCGCGTTGGAAGGGCTGCCGCTGGTCATCGCTCCCTTGCGCGGCGCGCCTCCCCCCATACCGCTCATCATCCAGGAACACGGGCTGGAATTTTCCGTCAACCTGGCTGGCGGCCACAAGACCGGCTTCTACCTCGACCAGCGCCAGAACCGCCTGCGCGTGCGGCAACTGTCCGCGGGCCGCGAGGCGTTGGATTGCTTCTGCTACACGGGCGGGTTCGCGCTCAACGCGCTGGCGGGCGGGGCCAGGTCCGTCACGGCGGTGGACGCTTCGGCGGAGGCGTTGGCGCTGGGGCGGGAGAACGCCTCCCTGAACGGCCAGCAGGCCGCTCGTCTGGAATGGATCGAAGCGGACGTCTTCCTAGCGCTGAGGAAGTTCCGCGACGAGGGTCGCTCCTTCGACCTGGTCGTCCTCGATCCGCCCAAATTCGCGCCCACGGCGGCGCAGGCCGAAAAGGCCGCGCGCGGTTACAAGGACATCAACCGGCTGGGCTTCCTATTGCTGCGACCGGGCGGGCTGCTGGTCACGTTCTCGTGTTCGGGCGGTGTGGACGCGGCGCTATTCCAGAAGATCGTGGCCTCCGCCGCGCTGGATGCCGGCGCGCAGGCGCAGATCGTGGAAACGCTGACGCAGGCGCCCGACCATCCAGTGGCGCTCAATTTCCCCGAAGGAGCCTACCTGAAAGGATTGGT
>JBMOMO010000065.1:0-14706 GCA_049324135.1 Chloroflexota bacterium | reverse complement strand
AACAGTTGTAGCGCGGCGTTCTTCAACCAGTCTACATTCGCCAGTAGTTCACATCTTCCGGCGCATCTCGATACGCCTGAAATTGTCGAAAAAGCCCATGCCAAACAAAGCCGGCAGGTGCGGGTCTTCGACCTGGATGTTCTCGGCATATGTGTCGTGACGGGGGTAACGGCTGTACAAGTTCACCAAGAGTTGAATCCCGACCTTTACCGGCGAACCTTGTTCGGTATGAAAGACCAGATGACTGAGGGAGAATTTATGGCAGCGAAAGACCAGCCATCCAGAACTGCCATTCGAAAGTTCTACCCGCAGGCCCGAAAGGTCCGGCGCATTGCGCATCGAAGCGAGCGCGGTGATCCAGGTCAGGTGGCGCGGATATGCTTCCAAAGCGCCCAGGGCGGCGTCGCGGTCCAGCCAGGTGGTGCAGCAGTGTACCGGTTCTGGGACAGGGCGAGGGGCGCGGCGCAAGACCAGGTATTCGGTCGCTTCTTTGAAATCTTTTTTTAGAAAGAGCCTGTGCGCAGGTACATTGTTCCTGATCACTTCCAGGTGGGTCTCTTTCATCCCCAAGGCCTGCGCACAAGCCAGCATGGAATCCATCAAAGCGTCCCCGGCGCCGCTGCGACGATTCGCAGGGATTACCCCCAGGCGCGTGATCCACGCCCAGGGCGGGCGCGCCCCCAGCATACTCAAGCCTAACACCTGACCCTCGCCAGCGCGGGCCACACAGGACAGGCTGAGATCGACGTCGAAGAGGTGGATGTATTCCGCCAGGCGCTCTGCATTCATAGGCATAGGAATCAGGTAGTCAACGCGCGTCTGGTTGTATAGGTCAACGAGTTCCTGGACAGTGAAGCGGCTGGCTGGAATGATTTCAATAGCCATAATGATTCAGGCGCCCAGGTTGGCGTGGATGATTCTCTTGAGACTATCCAGTTTGAAGGGTTTGCACAGATACCCGTTCAACCCGTAGGAAGCGACCGTCTGGCGGGCCACTTCTTCCGGCCAGGCAGTCAGCGCGATGATGGGGGTTTTTTCGAGGACCGGCTCGCCTCGCAACCAGATGGATAGGGTCTGCCCATCCACGTCCGGCAGGCCCAGGTCGAGCAGGATCAGGTCTGGTCGACTCTCCAAAGCCATTGCCAACCCTTCCTCGGCGTTTTTTGCCCAGAGGAACTCATATCCGAGATGGGTGAGTAGTTTTTGCGCCAGCGTTGCGTTATCCGGGATGTCTTCGATATACAGGATCTTTGCCATGGACTGCTCCTTTTGGCGTAATTGAATCTAATACAACTCTTATACCACGTATGCAATTCGCCTATCCACCTTTGTTATAATCGCCAGCATGTGAGATTGCGAAAGGACTACATCTTATGATGCGATTCGACCGCTTTACCGAGAGGGCGCAAGAGGCCGCCCAACGCGCTGCCGAGATTATCCAGCGTTACGGCCATAACCAGATCGATACCGAGCACATCCTGATGGCGCTGATCGAGCAGCCCGGCGGGGTGATCCCCCAGATTTTGGAAAAACTCAACGTCAGCGCAGCCGCCATCACCGAACGGCTGGACGCCACGCTGCGCGCCAGTCCCAAGGCCAACATCTTTGGCGGCGGCACAGGGCAGATCTTCATCACACCGCGCGTCAAGCGCATCATCGACCTGGCCAACGAAGAAGCCAACCGCCTGAAAGACGAATACATCTCCACCGAACACATCTTCCTGGCCATCCTGACCGAGCGCAACACCCCCGCCGCCCGTATCCTCGAATCCGCCGGGTTGACGCGCGAGCGCGTCTACGAAGCGGTGCAGGCGCAGCGCGGCGGACAGCGCGTCACCGACCCGCAGGCCGAGGCGCGCTACCGCACGCTGGAGAAATACTCGCGCGACCTGACCTTGATGGCGCGCGAAGGCAAACTCGACCCGGTCATTGGCCGGGATACCGAGATCCTGCGCCTGATCCAGATCCTTTCGCGCCGCACCAAGAACAACCCGGTGTTGATCGGCGAAGCGGGCGTCGGTAAGACGGCCATCGTGGAGGGGCTGGCGCAGAAGATCGCCAACAACGACATCCCCGAAATCCTGGCCGGAAAGAGGGTAGTGGCGCTCGACCTGGGCGGCATGATCGCCGGGAGCCGCTTCCGCGGCGAGTTCGAAGAGCGCCTGAAATCGGCCATCGAGGAAGTGCAGCGCGCGCAGGGCGAGATCATCCTGATGATCGACGAGTTGCACACGGTCGTCGGAGCGGGAGCAGCCCAGGGGGCCATGGATGCGTCCAACATGCTGAAGCCGGCCCTGGCGCGCGGTGAACTGCAATGTATCGGCGCGACCACGCTGGACGAGTATCACAAGCATATCGAGAAAGACGCCGCGCTGGAGCGCCGCTTTGCGCCCATCTATGTCGAAGAGCCGAGCGTTGACGATACGATCCAGATGCTGCACGGCCTGCGCGACCGTTACGAGGCGCACCACAAGGTCCATTTTGCGGACGAGGCGCTGGTGGCCGCCGCGCGCCTGGCAGACCGCTACGTCACCGACCGGCACCTGCCCGACAAGGCGATTGACCTGATGGACGAGGCGGCCGCCAAACTACGCGTGGCGCTGTACTCCATGCCCGACGATCTCAAAACGATGAAGACCGAGATCGAAAAACTGCGCGCCGAGGAGGAACAGGCCGGCCTGGAGCGCGATTACGAGCGCGCCGCGCAGAAGAAAGCCGAACGCCTGCGCCTGGAAGAAGAGTATCGCGTCAAACGCGATCACTGGGAAGTGGAACATCAACTCGACGAAGTGGTGGACGTGGACGACATCGCCGAAGTGGTGCACCAATGGACCGGCATCCCGCTCAGCCAGATGATGGAGAGCGAGGCCGAAAAACTGCTACACATGGAAGAGCGCCTGCACGAGCGCATCATCGGGCAGGAAGAAGCCATCCACGCCATTTCGGACGCCATCCGGCGCGCGCGCTCCGGCCTGAAAGACCCCGCCCGCCCCATCGGTTCCTTCATCTTTATCGGCCCGTCAGGCGTGGGCAAGACCGAACTGGCCAAGGCGCTGGCCTGGTTCATGTTCGATGACGAGGACGCCCTGGTGCGGATAGATATGTCCGAATACCGGGAGCAGCACACGGTATCCCGCCTGTTCGGCGCGCCGCCCGGATACGTGGGCTACGAGGAAGGCGGCCAGTTGACCGAAGCCGTCCGCCGCCGCCCATACCGCGTCCTGTTGTTCGACGAGATCGAAAAGGCGCACCCGGAAGTGTGGAACTCGCTCTTGCAGATCCTGGACGATGGCCGCATGACCGACGGCCAGGGCAACGTGGTGGACTTCCGCAACACGGTTCTCATTATGACCTCCAACCTGGGCACCGAGTATGTCCGAAAAGGCGGCACGCTGGGCTTCCTCCAGCAAAAGGCCACCGACGAGGAACGCCAGGCGCACGACAAGATCGAAAAGGCGCTCAAAGGGACGTTCCGCCCCGAATTCCTCAACCGCATAGACGAGATCATCATGTTCTCGCCGCTCTCCCTGGAAGAGATGGAGTATATCGTCAACTTGCAGATGAAAGAAGTACAGGAGCGCCTGAGCGATTACAACATCGTGGTGCAACTGAGCGACGCTGCGCGCTCCTGGCTGGCCAAGGAGGGCTACGACCCGGCCTTTGGGGCCCGCCCGCTGCGCCGCGCCATCCAGAAATACGTCGAAAGCCCGCTCTCGGTGGAACTGCTGGGCGGCAAGTTCAAGGACGGCGCCACCGTGCAAGTGGACGTGGACGAGAAAGAAAACAAACTGGTGTTCGTGACCGGGCAAGTGGTTGCGAATGCCAGGCAACCGGCCGAGGTCTAGGCTAACTCGTCCCATAGCGTATAAATTCGTTTGCCCGCAGGTTGGACTGCGGGCAAACTGTCAAAAGCAAAACGATCGTGAGATTTTCGTGAACAGGAAGGCCGCTTATGGATAAATCGAAGAATACTGTTGGCATCGTGATCGGCGTCATCCTCGTGCTGCTGTGTTGCTGCGCGCTCATCCTGGCAGCGGCAGGCGTGGCCGTGTACGAAATCGGCAAACAGATCCCTTCCAATCCCAATATTCCCTCCCCCTTCGAACCGGCGACGCCTACGCCGGTGGTCGTAGTCACGCGCCCGCCGATAGAAGACGTCCCGTTGGACACGCTGGAAACGCTGAAGCAGACCATCGTCCCGGAAAACGATCCGAAAGACCTGTCCTGCCGCCTGAATGATGTCTGCAACATCCCCGAAAGCATGTCCCCCCCGCCCGCGCCGCGCCGGGAAGGGGAACAGGATGAGTTCTGGGTCACCAACGTGGCAACCAACGAGAACTTCCGCGTCGACGCTACGCTGCGGTACGTGACGCCGCACGCCTACTTTTGGGTGGAAGACGGCGTAGAGTACGATGACAGCGATATGTACGCCCTGGTGGATACCTTCGAGTTGCAGATGTACCCCACCAACCGGGAGTTCTTCGGCAGCGAGTGGAACCCAGGCATCGACGGCGATGAACATATCTACATCCTTTACGCGCGCGGCATCGGCGGTAACATCGCGGGATATTTCTCCTCGGCCGATGAGACCCACCCGCTGGCGCACGAATACTCCAATGCCCACGAAATGTTCGTGTTCAACGCCGATAACACCTTCCTGGACGAAGAGTACACCTACGGCGTGCTGGCGCACGAGTTCCAGCACATGATCCACTGGTACCAGGACCGCAATGAGACCTCCTGGATCAACGAGGGCTTCTCTGAACTGGCGGTCTTCCTGAACGGATATAACGTGGGCGGCAAAGACTGGCTGTATTCCACCAACCCCGACCTGCAACTGAACACCTGGCCGGGGCCTTCCTCGCCGGATTTCGGCGTGCATTACGGCTCCAGTTTCTTGTTCGTCACCTACTTCCTAGACCGCTTCGGCGAGCAGGCCACCCAATTGCTGGTCAAGGACTCTGGCAACGGCCTGGAGAGCATCGACAATGTACTGCAACAGATCGACGCCCGCGACCCACGCACCGGCCAGGCCATCACCGCCGACGACTTCTTCATGGACTGGGTGCTGGCCAACTACCTGCGCGACGGGCAGATCGGCGACGGGCGCTATACCTATACCAACTATCCCGGCGCGCCGCAGACCTCCGCCACCGAAACAGTCTACGAATGCCCGTCTGAAGTGATGGGACGCACGGTCAAGCAATACGGCGTGGACTACCTCCAGGTCAACTGCCAGGGCAACTTCACCCTGCGCTTCGAAGGCTCCACCATCACCGGCCTGCTGCCCGAGCAGCCTTATTCCGGCGACTATGCCTTCTGGTCCAACAAAGGCGACGAATCGAACATGACCCTGACGCGCGAATTCGATTTCACCGGCGTCAGCGCCCCGATCCACTTCGCCTTCCGCGCCTGGTACGACCTGGAAGAGGACTACGACTACCTGTACTTCGAAATCTCCGAAGACGGCCAGCGTTGGCAGATCATCACCACCCCCTCCGGGATACCGGAAGAGGACGACCCATCCGGCAACGCCTATGGCTGGGGCTACAACAACAAGACCGACGGCTGGATCGAGGAGACCATTGACCTTTCGGCCTATGCCGGCAAGAAAATCTCCGTGCGCTTCGAATACGTCACCGACGCGGCCGTCAACGGCGAGGGCATGTTGATCGACGATGTGCGCGTGGAGGCGGTGAACTATTCCAGCGACTTCGAGACGGACGACGGCGGGTGGGCCGCCGAGGGCTTCGTCCGCGTCCAGAACGCGCTTCCACAGACCTTCCGGCTTGCCCTCGTTAAAGAAGGCGCCTCCAACACTGTGGAGATGATCCCGTTAACCCCCGACCAGACAGCAGAAATCCCCATCACCATCGGCGGCGACGTGCAGAGCGTCACCCTGGTGGTAAGCGGGACGACAAGATTCACAAATGAAGCCGGGAGTTATACTGTAGAAATCAGGTAATACCGCCAAAGCCGACCATACCATTTCGTAGCGCGGAATTCATTCCGCAACCAAATGTACCGCCGACCTGCCTGTGTCACTTGTGCCATGAAATGGTATGAAATGGTACGAAGTGGCATGGTCGGCCTTGCCATATCACTTTATAGCACTTGGCGGAGCCTGGCGGTACAATGCGCACGTTACAGAATTTTCGCGATCGTGAATGTCCTGGCGAATGTCCAGGATAGATTCTCAAGAGCAATACAATAGCGCTAGCAAATCAGCGATGTAATTAATGAGTCCCCTACGGGCTGCCGACCGGCAGGACGTTTTTCAAGCGCTCCTGCTGTTCGCGGTCCAGTGTAACCAGGTTCGTCCCAAAACGCAACGCCACCGCAGCGTAAACTGCGTCACTGCCGCGCAGGCGGTGGGTTGCGGCGATCTCGGCGGCTGTCTCTGCAAGACTCTTGTCAATATCAACGAGAATCACATTGGGAAGCTGACCGACACCCATCGCAAACGAAAAGCCAAGGTCCGGTTTCCCCTGGCCCCGGCCGATGGCAGCCGCAATTTCTGGAATGACAAGGGTCGGAACAATGATCGGCGCTCCCGCCGCCTGGATTTCGCGCATGAACTCCTTGCTGACCTGATGCGCGGCTTCTGACGGCGTGAAGGCGCTCACAAAGACACTGGCGTCAATGGTGACAGGTGAATTCACCGACGCATCTCCGAAAGAATCTCCACGGCGCTTTTCTCGCTCTGCCAACCTTTGGCAATTTCCTCACCCAGTTTCTCCAGCCGTTCCCATACTTCATCGGATTCTTCCTTTTGGATGTCTGCATCCATTGGGACGAGCAACGCCGCCGGCTTGCCGCGCTGGGTGATGACATAGCGGGCGCGATTTTCCTTCACGGCGCGCACCACTTCCGAAGCGCGCGTCTTCAGTTCACGGATGCCGATTTCTTCTATCATAGCAGCCTCTAATTGTGGTTCCTTATGCGACCACATTATACCCCGAAATCGATCCCGCTGACAAAAAAGCGCCCCTGCCATGCAGAGGCGCTTTCGTATTTCACGCGTTACGAATTGCGCATCAAGTTTTACGTTTACAGCCCGGCCGCCTTCTTCAACGCCTCGGCCTTGTCCGTGCGCTCCCAGGGGAACTGGATATCGTCGCGGCCAAAGTGCCCGTAGGCGGCGGTCTGCCGGTAGATCGGGCGGCGCAAGTCCAGGTCGCGGATGATCGCGCCGGGGCGCAGGTCGAAGTGCTGGAGCACCAGTTCCGCGATCTTGTCGTCCGCGATCTTACCGGTGCCGAAGGTCTCCACATTGACCGAGAGCGGGTGCGCCACGCCAATGGCGTAAGCCACCTGGATCTCGCAACGCTCAGCCAGGCCGGCCGCCACCACGTTCTTGGCGGCCCAGCGCGCAGCGTAGGCGGCCGAGCGGTCCACTTTTGTGGGGTCCTTGCCAGAGAATGCGCCGCCGCCGTGACGGCCCATGCCGCCGTAGGTGTCCACAATGATCTTGCGGCCGGTCACGCCCGCGTCGCCCTGCGGCCCGCCGATGACGAAGCGCCCGGTGGGGTTGACGTAGATCTTCAGGTCTTTGTCCACCATATCGGCGGGCAGCGACGGCATGATGACATGCTCGATGATGGCCTTGCGGATGTCTTCCTGGGAAATATCAGGCGCGTGCTGGGTGGAGATCAGCACCGTATCGATGCGCTTGGGTTTCCCGTAAGCATATTCGACCGTGACCTGGCTCTTGCCGTCTGGGCGCAGCCATTCGAGCGCGCCGTTCTTGCGCACTTCACTCAGGCGGCGGGTCAGTTTGTGCGCCAGGTAGATCGGCATGGGCATCAGGGTGGGAGTTTCGTTGCAGGCAAAGCCGAACATCATACCCTGGTCGCCGGCGCCAATGGCGTCCAGTTCTACCTCGTCGCCGCCTTTGGCCTCCAGCGACTTGCTTACGCCCATGTCGATATCCGGGCTTTGGCTGGCGATAGCAGACAGCACGCCGCAAGTGTTGCCGTCGAAGCCTTTCTTGGCGCGGTCGTAGCCGATCTCCACAACCACCTTGCGGACGAGTTCATCGAAATTGACGAAAGCCTGGGTCGTGATCTCGCCCAGCAACATGACGTAACCAGTCTTGGTAGCCGTCTCGCAGGCCACGCGGGAATACGGGTCCTGCTCCAGGCAGGCATCCAGCACCGCGTCGCTGATCTGGTCGCACATCTTGTCCGGGTGACCTTCCGTCACTGATTCAGATGTGAACATCAGTTTTGGCGAAGTCATGAAGGTAGTGCTCATATTCGTTACACCTCTTTGGGAAATGAAATTGCCCCTCCAGGCTAAACACGGAAAGGGCAAGTCTTGTCATAAACTGGCTGCCCTCTCATCTTCCAGAAATATCTATCTGCCGGAATTAGCACCTCAGGTTAGTCTGATCGTCTAATGGTCAGATGGTCACACCGTCGCAACCAATTGACTTCGTGACTATTCGACTATCGGACTATGCGACTAACCCAGGTTGCTGAGGCTTCACAGGGCCGGTCCCTCCGCCTCTCTGGATAAGAGCGCCGATTGGGGCTATGGAATTGTGGCGGGATAATACCACAGGAAAATGGATGCGTCAATTAAAAAAAGCCGCCGGTGGAAGCCGGCGGCAGGAACCTTGCAACTTGACGCTAATTGTCCGATACGCAGCGGAAGCCAATGCGAGGCGAGTAGTCTCCGGTGTATTCCTTGCTGCCAAACGCGGCGTCGAAGTTCGGACCCAGCACCGAAGCGCGATTGGAGGTGCGGATATCCACTTCGGCGTCCGCAAAGGAACCGCCGCGCACGCCGCGGTTGAAATGAGCGGAACGCGCCAGGGGCCCGGTGGGGTTGTTGGCCGGCCCATTGGCATAATATTCGGCGTCGTAATAGTCATTGACCCATTCGTTGACGTTCCCAGCCATGTCCAGGATGCCGAACGGGCTGGCGCCAGCCGTGTAACTGCCGACGCGGTTGGTATCGCCAAACATGTAATTGAAATTGGCGCGCGTGCTGTCCGGCTTTTGCTCGCCCCACGGGTAGGTGTTGACCGTGTTGCCGCGCGCGGCATATTCCCATTCCGCTTCGGTCGGCAGGCGGCGGCCGGCCCACTCGCAATACTGCCGGGCGCTATCCCAGGGCACGTTCACGACCGGGAAGTCGTTGAATTCCGGGTTATTGAAGTACGCGTTGCGCGTCTCCGATTTGATGACCGGCGGGGAACAGACGCCAGCCGAGACGCACAGCATGAACATGGCGTTGGTGACTTCCACCTTGTCCATCCAATATCCCTTAAGGTCGACCTTGTGGACGGGTTTTTCATCCGACGAGGCGCGCGTATCCAGGCCGCCCATCTGGAACGCGCCTTGCGGGATGTAGACCTGGATCATGCCGTCTGCGGAAGAGGCGCGCTCGGATCCGGCCTGCACATTGCCGCCCGCCGGCGCGGCGGTGGGATTGAGTGGAATGGGCGTCAGGGTGGGAGCGGTGGTGGGCAGCACAATGGCGGTCGGCTGCGCTTGCCCGCCTCCCAACTGGCAGGCGCTGCCCAACAAGGCAATGGCCAGCAAAACAGGGAATAATTTTTTCATGGTGATCCTCCAGAGATTCTAGTTTCAATACCTCACGAATGCTCCAGCAGATTGAGCAATCCGAAGAAGCGAATTCGCGTCTACTGAATTTCAACCCCAGTATACGCGCCAGGGCGGGATTCCTGTATCACCCATTGGTAATATATCGGTACTATTTTATGACTTTTTGAGACCTTTTTGGATATAATCAGGGCATACAATCTACTACGAAAAGGCATCCATATGCTTGCAAATGACCCTACCTCTTCCGCCCAGGCTGCCCTGCGCGTATTCGTCGTCTGCGACCAGACCGATACGGCCCCCATCTGGGGCTACATGATCCGGGAAAAGGGATTGGTGGCGATCCTGGAAACCTCCGTCCAGCGCGCCATGGGGCGCGCCGTGGAGGACATCCCCGACCTGATCATCATCGACGTCAACGCTTCGCACGGGGAACGGATCGCGCTGTGCAAGAAATTCCGCGCCCTGAGCGGCAGCCCGATCCTGCTCTTCCTGCCCGCCAACAACGAGGCCGAGATCCTCGAGGCCTACGAGGCGGGCGTGGACGAGTGTATGGTCAAACCCATCAGCCCGGCCATCTTCCTGGCAAAGATCGCCGCCTGGTCGCGCCGCTCGTGGAGCGAACCCATGTCGCCGCGCCGCACGAACAAGTTGCGCCTCGACCCTTCGCACCGCTCGGCGGTCGGCAGCACAGGCCAGGAAGTGCGCTTGACGAACCTGGAGTTCCGCCTGCTGCACCTGCTGATGAGCAGGCCAGGTTACGTATTCAAGAGCGAAGACATCATCCAAACCGTGTGGGGTACGCAACGTGAAAACGACCAGGCGCTGCTCAAGAACATGGTCTATCGTTTGCGCAAGAAGTTAGAGGAAGAAGCCGGGGAGACGAACCTGATCCAGACCTGGCCGGGGGGGTATAGTTTCCAGGAAGATTAGACATTATAGTATTGCTCTTGAGAATCTATCCTGGACATTCGCCAGGACATTCACAACCGCGAAGATTTGTAGCGCGAAATTTATTTCGCTTTTGGTTGCGGAATGAATTCCGCGCTACGTAACACCGGTGTCACTGCGAGGAGCGCGCTTTGCGATAGCATCCCCTTTGGGGACGAAGCGGTCCCCTGTCGACACAAGATCTGGCTGTTTTGGGGAGATTGCTTCGCCGCTGGAAGAACACCAGCGTCTCGCAATGACATCGAGAATTATTGCAAATAATCAGTCCCCTCTGCGCAGCGGAAGCCGATCTTGGACGAGTGCTTCCCGGCGCGGTCGGGGGCGCTGTAACGCGCATCGGGGTCGGGACCCAGTTCTGCTCCCCGCTTCGAGACGCGCAGGTCCACCCATTCATCCTGGAACGAGCCGCCGCGGATGACCCGCAGGTTCGCGCTGCTGACCGCCGGCCCAAGCGGGTTCACGCCGGGCGATTCCTTGTAGTATTCGATAGCATAGTAATCCGACACCCATTCCCAGACGTTGCCAGCCATGTCCAGCGCGCCAAAGGGACTGGCGCCGGCCGGGTACGAGCCGACGCGGCTGGTATCGCGCAGCAGGCGGTCGAAGTTGGCGTAGACCGCGCTGGGAGGCTCGTCGCCCCAGGGGAAGTTGCGGAAGTCGTCGCCGCGCGCGGCGCGCTCCCATTCGGCTTCGGTGGGCAGGCGGCGACCGGCCCAGGCGCAGTAGTCCCCCGCCTGCTCCCAGGTGACGTGGACGACCGGGTAATCCTTGAATTCTTCGGTGTTGAAGTAGGATGGGCGGCGATCCGAGGCCCAGTCGGCGGGCGGGATGCAAGCGCCGGCCTGCACGCACAGCAGGTACATGGCGTTGGTGACTTCCAACTGGTCAAGCCAGAAGGCGCCCAGCGTGACCACGTGGACGGGCAGTTCGTCCTTGCGGTCGGCGTGCACGTCCAGCCCGCCCATGCGCAGCCTCCCGGCCGGGATGTAGACCTGCGGCATCCCGTCAGTGGGGGAGACGCGCAGGGCGGAGGGCGTTTCGGTTGGCAGGAATGCTTCCGGCGTGGAGGTGGGCGGGAGGGCCGTCAGGGTAGGGAGGGCCGGGGTAACGGAGGCAGGCCCCGGCGGGGTAAGAGGCGCGGGCGTGGTCGCAGGCGCACAAGAGGTCAAAAGTATGGCCGCCAGGAGGAAAAGTCGAATGGTCTTCATGGGGTCACGTAGGGCAGGGCGGCGCGGGCGTCCACGTACGCGGCGTCGTTGATCGAAAGCGCCTTGTTCCAGGCCTTTTCCGCGCCCTTGAAATCGCCCTGGCGGTAGAGCGCCCAGCCGTACCACAGCCAGGCCTCCTCGGACATTTCGGTGACGCCGCGCGCGTAGTCGGTGAGCGCCAGCAGGTCGTCGTTGCGGTTGGCGTGGAAGTAGGCGATGAAGGGCCCGAACTGGTAGCGGAACATGCGCAAGGGCAGGCCGATCTGGCGCGCCTGGTCGTAGGCTAGGGCGGCCAGGTCGTAACGCTCGAAGTAGACCTGGTTGCTGCCCAGGTTGAACCAGGCGAAGGCATTTTCTGGATCGGCCTGTGTGGCAACCTGGGCCAGTTCGAGGGCGCGTTGGCGGTTGGCGTCGGCGTCCCAGTCCGCGCCCAGCAGGGACTGGAGTTCGGCTGCGTCCTGCGGGAAGTAGAGCACCATGTAGAGATTGTTGAACGCTTCCCACTCGGCCTGGAGTTGCTCGTAGGAAATCGACAGGTCCGCGCCGTGATAGGAATCCTGGATGGTGAAAGTACGGGCGGCATCATCGTAGCCGGTCAGCAACAGGTAGTGGGCGGCCCACAGGTCGTCAGTAGGACCGAGGGCGTCATTGGGGTCGAGCGAGGTGACGCTCTCGACGATGACCGGGTAGTTGGCGGCCAGCAGCCGCTTGAGGGTCTCCAGGTCGCCGGCGACGCGGTATTCCACCGCCAGCCAGCCGGCAAAGTTGCGCACGTACCAGGCCAGTTCTTCGGGGTTGACGTTGCGGTCTTGCAGCACCGGCTTGACCTGGTCGGCGATCCCGGCCTGGTCGCCTTCCCAGCCGTACAGGTGCAGGGCCATCGAAAGCGTGGCCGGCCCGCAGTTGTTGGGGGTCTGCTGCTCGAAAGGCGGGCTGGGAAGCGCAGCCTGCGAGGGCAGGGGCGCGCGCGTAGGCGTGGGCGTGACCGGCGGCGGCGTAGCGGTGGGGGTAGGGACTTCCGAAGTCTCCGCCCCTTCGGGGTGCTGCGCGAAGACTTCGGAAGTCTGGGTGACCGGCAGGGGAGTGGGGGGCGGGCCGGGCGGGTTCACGGCGTTCTTGAGGTAGATGGTGAATTTCTCGTAGCGCCAACTGAGCGCGGAGTTGACGGACGGGATTTGCAACAGGAGGAGCGCCAGCAGCAGGAGGCCTGCCAGCGCGATCAGGGTCGTTTTCGTGCGGTGCATCAATCTTCCTCTGCCCAATCGCCCAGCCAGCGGACCTGGTTTTCCATTTCCTCGGCGGAGGATTCGCGGAAGAAGCGGATTAGGGCTTTTAAAACCACCGAAAATGGTTTTCGCTTCGAGACGATGATGCCCTTATGTCTGGGGCTATGTTGGGCAATTTGAAGAAAGTGCTTTGCATTGTATGAAAAAATGGAACGTCCCTGTTCGCTGGCTTTTTGTAATTGCTCTTCATCGCTCGCTCTTTTCGTTATCCATTCATTAGGCGTGCGCGTAACGTCGTGACCATTTGATTTTAGCGACTGATAAAGGGCATCCCAGGAAGCGTCCTCATCTAGATGAAGTTTTGGCTTTGACATTTTTCCTCGCCCTGGATTTTTTCGTTTCTTTTTTATGCTGCTCTTCCAAATCCTCTTCTTCCTGAAGGTCTGCGTCAATCTCGGCTTTATGCGCCTCATAAAAAGCCTGCGCTTCTTGGACTTGTTTTATATCAAGGTCGTAGTTTTTAGCGACCGATTCTGGAGTTTCGCCAAACTTTACCCACGATGCAATTGCTTTTACATGGATTGCGGTTCCACGGATGACGGGACTCCAATCCCCAAAACCGCCGCGCCGATAGGTGATGAGCGGAAAGCGCGGATCGTCCAGTTGGCTGCGCATGGTGGCGACCTTTTCGGAGACCGACCACATGATGAACTGGTTGAGGGAGATACCCTGTTTCTTCGCCACCTCTTCGGCTTCGCGTTTCAGGTCGATGGGGAGATTGAGGGCGTAACGGGTCATAATCATGTTCCTTTCTGTGTCGCCGCCATTGTATCATGTAAGACATCGTATATGACAGCAGCGCGATCTTCCTCGCCTGCTTGAAAGTTGCAACAGCGTCGTTTTTGTACGCAGACGACCACAGATAAATCAGATAAACACAGATGAGATTCGATTTTTTTGGGGGTCAGAATCCTGGCGGGGAATGGTGGGTGGAGGTGAAACGGGAAAAGGAAGGAAGTTATCCCATAAATTTCTTGACTGCGACCATCACAAGGTCAAAATCGCGCAACAGATCTCCGGTCAACTCGGAGGGAGAAATATTCCCATCCTGGTCGTGAAAGTGATGAGGGGAATTGGGTAAGTCAGGATAATGCGGAGCGTTGTCCCACCTCAAAAACGGACGGTCGCTGTAAAGTTGAAACGAATACCGGTTGAGATTCTTGTCAGATAAAAAACGGATTTGCAGGGAATGGGGATGAATCAAAGCGTGGACTTTGAAAACAAACGTTTCATCATCCACGGCTTCATTCTCGACAACCTGGATGTCGCTTATTCCGGGCGCGGCGCGCATCCGCGCCAGCAGGTCGTCAAGCAGGGACATGTTCGATCACTTGCGCGCGGACAACCTGCCATTTGCGAAGAAAAACCAACGCCGTTTCCCAATCCATCCAAATATCCTCTTGCCCAGGCGCAGCGGCGTTCTTGAGCGAGGCGGAAAACGAATCGAAATCCTGCTTGTACTGCTTCTCCCACTCGTCATTCTTGCCCTTATACAGAGCAATCTGGCGATCAATATAGTCCAGCAACAAGGCAGATAGGGCGCGCTCGAAATTATCGAATACGCCTTCACGGATCAAAGGAGAAACGATCTTCCTGGCAGAACGAACCAACTGCGCCTCGTTTGTGGATAAAACCGTGTTTGCCATACTGCCTCCAATTCTTTCTGCCTGGGATTATACATCAACATGG
>JBMOMO010000064.1:0-24477 GCA_049324135.1 Chloroflexota bacterium | reverse complement strand
CCACGAGCGTGAAGAGTTCGCCCAACGCGAGGAGGAAATCCGTGTCCTTTTGCTGGACCTCGGACGGGGTCGCGGTTGCGAGAAAGGTTTTCAGCGCCTCGATCTGTTCGCGGAAGAGACGGATGTTGGGCAGGTCGTAGAGTCCGTAGGCCAGGTTGTAGTCGTGGAATTGGATTTTGCCGAGTCCCTTGGCGGGTCCCTGATTGAAGAGGAAGTCGTCGTCCGCGGCCTCGCTGCGTGTCAGCACGGGCGGATACTCGCCAGGGAAGAAAAAGTAATTCGCCATGAACTTGACGATCAGCGCGATGTTGACGTGAACCGTCCCTTCGAGTTTGGGCAACGCGCGGATGTCGCGCGCGGCCATCTCAAAGTACATGTCGCGCTCGAAACCTTTGGCGGCGATCACGTCCCACAGCAGGTTGATGACTTCCTCGCCCTGGGTGGTCACTTTCATCTTGACGGTCGGATTGTAGAGCAGGTAGCGGCGGTCGTCGGGCGAAGCGACGCGCATGTAGTCGGCGGCGCGCAGGGCGAAGAGTTTCATCGCCACGAGGCGGGCATAGGCGTCGGTGAACATGCCGCGCACGTGGGGAAAGTCAGTGACGGCCATTCCATACAGGCGTCGGTGCGAAGCGTGATGGATCGCCTCGTAAAAGGCGTGGGTGCAGATCCCGATCGACGCCCAACCCAGGTTGTACTTCCCGATGTTGACCGTGTTCAGCGCCGCGTCCCAGGCGTCCTGGTCGCGGTGGAGGATGTCCGCTTCGGTGACGGGGTAGTCGGTGAGGGCGAAGTTGGCGACGTAGGATTGGCTGTCGGTGACGTTCTTGATCAGGTTGTAGTTGCGGTGACGGTAATCGGCCGCGAAGAAAACGTACTCGCCCGTGTCGGCGAACTTGCCGAAGGTGGAGACCATCGGCGCGACGTTGCCATTGCCGATGTAATATTTCTCGCCATTGGCGAGGTACGTGCCGTCGGGTTGGGGGGTGAGCGTCATGCCCGTCGAGTAGATGTCCGCGCCGTGTTCGCGTTCCGAGAGACCGAAGGCGAAAACTTCGCCATCCTGCAATAACTGCGCGGCTTTTCGTTTAAGTTCTTCATTGGGACTCATCCAGATCGGTCCCAAGCCAAGAATGGATACTTGCCACGTGTACCAATACGCCAGCCCATAGAATCCGAGGATCTCATTGAACTCGCAGTTGCGCCAGGTGTCCCAGCGGGAGTCCGTGCCGCCGTAAGGAGTTGGGGTGAGGAGCGTGGCGAAGAGTTTTTCTTTTTTCTGGAATTCTAGGAAATCCGCATACCAGACGCGCTTGCGGTCGTCTTCTTTGACGCGGCCTTTGCCTTTGGATTCAAAGAAGGCGATGGTTTTGAGCATGATTTGACGAGAAGTTTCGTCGGGGTAGAAGCGGGAGGGGGTGTTGGGGTTGAATAGGATCATGGGAATCTCCGTGGAAACTATGCCTGATATTCGCCCGCGCGTTCGCGCAGGAACGACCGTTTTTCGCGTTCGAGTTCTGCCTGCAATTCCTCCTCGCTTGGCAAAACCAGACGATACTTGGAAGCAAATATCTGCTCGCTATCTTTCAGCACCGAATACTTCGCGATGGTCTCATCCTTGTTCGTGCAAAGGATGATGCCGATGGTGGGATTATCCCCCTCCGTGCGTTTGAGGTCATCGTACAGGCGGATATACATGTCCATTTGCCCGATGTCCTGATGAACCAACTTGTCCACCTTCAAGTCGATCAGCACAAAACACTTGAGGATGAAGTTGTAGAAAACGAGATCGATGTAGAAATGGGAAGTCTCTGTGCTGACGCGCACCTGCCTGCCCACAAACGAAAATCCCTTGCCGAGTTCCAAAAGAAACTTCTGGAGTTTGGTGATGATGGCCGTTTCCATCTCCTCTTCGGAAACGGAAGGGTCTTCGGAGAGTCCCAAAAACTCCAGCACGAACGGGTCTTTGATGAAATCAGCGGGACTGTGTTTCTCGAATTGCGATTCGGTTGCCAGCGCGGATTTTTTGTCCTGCGAGGAAAGCAAGCGTTCGTAGTAAAGGGTGTGGATGTTGCGTTCGAGAACACGGACGCTCCAGCCTTGTTCGGAAGCCTCTTTCAGGTAATATTCCCGCGCCTTGGGGTTTTCCACGCGCATAATTAAGCGGCAGTGGCTCCAAGTCAATTCTCTACACAGTGTGTAGAGAATCTTCTCGTCGGGAAAAGTCGAGTAAAACTGACGAAAGTTCCATAGATTTGAAATGGAGAAACCCTTACCAAGTTCGTTTGTCAATGACTGAGAAAGGGACATAAGCAACTGCTTCCCATATTCCGCACGCCCCTTGCCTTGTTGTTCCTCCTCGACAATGCGCCTGCCGATCTGCCAGTAGGCTTCCACCATCGCAAAGTTGACCGCCGCGTAGGATCTCGCACGCGCGGTGTGTAAAATCTGCTGAATGTCGGTGACGAGGGATTTTGTGGTCATGGGTTGATTATACAAAGAAAGAGGAAATCTGAGCCAGGCAAGTGGTGAAGTATTCTTCACCAAACGTCGTATAGGGCAGGGAAGGTATGGCAAGGAATAATTTACTTTACAAAATATGGCATTTTTTGTAAAGCGTCACTTTACATTTTTCCGTCCAGATTTCCCCGCTTGTTCACCTGCCAAAGCCAGAAAAGCGGGGCTGAAGCCCCTGCTCACCTGTGCCTGCGGCAAGGTCATGAACGCAACTCATCTTCTTTTTTATCATTCCCCAATCCACGTGGAAGGCGGCGCGCCCAGAAATTCCTCTGCCTTCACAAAAACAAGATTATTCTTTGCAAGGCTAAAATTCTTTGTGATGACCGTCAAGGGTTCATCTTTCTGCCAATAGGCGAAATCGGTCAGTTTGATGGAGTTCTGGTATTTGACCTCGAAATAATGATCCTTCCCTGCCCTGGAGAGAACGAAATCCACTTCCTTGTCCTGAAACCTGCCAAAGGCGAGGCGTCCGCCAGCCTGGTGGAGGTGGGCGGCAACGACATTTTCGATCAGGCCGGGGAGAAATTCCTGGTCAAAGGTGAAGGATGATGAATAATCGAAAAAGCGATCCGTGAACCCGTCCACTTTGCATTTTATGGCTTGCAGAACCACAGGATCAATGAAGTAGATTTTCTTGTTCTTGTTGACAAACACCTTCTTCTGGTCAACGGAATAGAAATTCAAGGGGAAAGCAACGAATAATTTTTGGAAAATATCCAGGTAACTTTCGACCGTCGAATGGGATCCCAGCCCGGCGTTTTTGGCGATCTTATACCAACTGATCGTGCCGCCCAGGTGCGAAAGGATCTCTCCCAACACGGGATACATCAGCCGTTCGGATTTCCCGGCTTTGTAGATATCGCCCTCGATCCAGGTCAGGTAGGTGTCATAGAGATAATTGGAGATGAAATTCCTGCCGTAGAACTCATTGATGGCATGAAGAAACCCGCCCGTCATCAAATAATCATGGAGGAGTTTTTGAGTATCCACGCCGCTTCCGACCATCGAGGCAAACTGGTCGAAGCGCAGGGGGAAGTAGTCAATATCCACCTGGTCGAGGCTGCCGCGGCGGCCGGGCAATCTTTCTCCCGAAGCGATCAAGTCCAGGGCGTTGGAGCCGGTCAATATCACGGTGACCTGGTTCAGGTCGCCGCTATCCCAAAGAGATTTGACGGCTCGCTGCCATTCCCGTACAAAGGAAATTTCATCGAGGAACAGGTATTTCCTTCCAGGCAGGCCGAGTCCCAGGTAATTGAGAATCAAGTCATAGAGTTCGTTGAAATTCTCGATACGGTCACAGGGAAAGTACAGGACGTTTTTGGGGCTGACGTTTTGTTTCAAAAGCAGTTCCCTGACCAGCAATTTGAGCAGGGTGGTCTTGCCGATGCGGCGCGGCCCTCGGATGATAATGACGCCATCCTGGTGGGAAAACTCATCCAGGTAGGGATGCCGAAACTGGTATTTTTGCGCGTCGAATTCCGCCAAAACCTTGTCGGCTTCAAGGCTTCCGAGATCGAACCACCAGGGATTGTGCTTTTCAAAAAAGAAGTCTTCCATATATGCTTTTATTATAAGCAGAAACTATGCTTTTGTGAATAGCATAGCCGCGCAGCGAAAATCATGTTGCCATCACGAAAACGCGCCTCAAAGAATCGATCCTCCCCACAAAAAGTCTTGAAACCCTGGGGTGGCATACTTTCCTACCAGCCACTTTTGTTTGATCCCATGTTTCTCGGCGATCCGATTCAACTTTTCGCCATCCGAGAAGGTGGGATGGTATTTCACTTCGAATGCGACGGGATTCTTTTCTTTCAAAACAAAATCCACTTCATATTCGCTTCCCTTTGAAAGATAAGACAACTCGCCAAAGCGAGCCAATTGGTTGTGAATCGCATTTTCGAACAACGCCCCTTCACTGACCTGCGCCAGAATACCCGCGATCCCATTGTCTCGAAAATAAAGTTTCTTTCCGAGGGAGGCGGGTTTGTCCCCACCCGCAAAGGCTGGGACGCGGGCGATCACGTAGGTCTTCTCCAGAAATTCGAGGAATTGCGACAGCGTCGGGCGCGAGATTCCCACCACCGAGGCAAGTTTCGTCATGTCCACTTTGTTTCCGATCCGCAAGGCCAGCACGCGCAGGAGTTGCTGTAACTCGCCCATTTTTTGGAAATCCGCCAGCGTACGCACGTCAATGTTGATGTAGGACGAGAAAATATCGTTCAAGAGATCCTTGCGAACCGAGGGACGCTCCTCCAACACAACGCTCGGCAACCCGCCGTATAGCAGGAAATCCTCATAATGGTCTTTCAGCCGTTCGAACTCATACGGGTCGAAACGCATGTCTGCAAATTGTTCGCGCGGCTGAAAGGGAATTCCGCGGAATCCCAAAAATTCGCCAAACGCCAGCGGGAACATCTCGAAGACGATCTTCCGTCCCGCCAGGGATTCGGTAAAGTAATTTTTGAGATAGAACGAACTCGACCCCGTCAGCAAAAACTTGATCTGGTAATTGTCCATCAGGTACTTGACCACGCTCGGCAGGTTCGGGACATATTGTATTTCATCCAACGCCACGGTCATCGGCTGGGTCGAGTCCAGGCCGCGATTGCGGAGGAAGTTGATCACCAGGTCGTAATTGCTCTCCTGGAACACCGCGCGCTGATCGAGACGTTCCAGGTCGAGGTAGATTTTATTTTCCGTCGCGACTTGATCCAACAGCCAGCGCAGGGAGGTGGTCTTTCCGACGCGGCGCATGCCCGTTATCACCACCGCGCGATTGTCCGTCAGGGCGTCTTTCAGGGCAGGGAAGAGATAGCGAGGGTAGGTTGACATAAGTCTATTTTACAAAATATGGCATTTTTTGTAAAGCGTCACTTTGCATTTTTTCGCACAGGTTTTTTACTTTAAGCCCACCCAGGCAAAACCTTCCAGCCATCATCAAAGAGGCGTATGACTACGCCATCGCCGACATCGGATTGGACTTCCCGGCCTTCACCAAAATCGTGGGCGGTTCGGTTGCATCGTATTTTTTGGATCACTTCGCCCGCCAACTGATAGCGGCCATCATGGCGCAGGACTACCTCGGGCTTTGCCCCAAGCCTGGTCGCCGCATGGAGGGCGGCGATCGACCATGCCCTATGCCTGGACTTCCGCCAACCAGGCGGCAAAGTCGCCCGAATCCATTTTCTCCACCGCTCTACCCCACCTTTCGGTTGCCCAGCCCCAGAAATCGTACTCTATCTTCGAGATTTTCTCCTGGATCGCGGCCCAAAGCCCCCAGCCCACATCCGACATGATCATGTTCAATTTCATGCGCGCGATCATGCTGGCCGAAACGCTGCCGAAATAGGCGGCGCACACTTCCTGGATGCGCGCTTCGTCGAATTGCATTTCCTGGCAGGTATTACCCAGTTCGAAACACGGATCATTGTTCCCGCTATATTCGTAATCGATCAAACGCAGGGACTTGCCATCGTCAATGTAATTCTCCGCCAGCAGGTCGTTGTTACAAGGGACGGTCGGCAAGGGCTTGACCGCCATGGCTTTTTCGATCTGTTCCACAATTGGCATCCGTTCGAGGTACCCGTCGGGGATGGGGATCGAGCGGTCAGCGCAAATCTTGAGATAATACTCCGTGAGGCGGAACATGTTGAAGTCCGTCAAGAAGCGCGGGCCGGCATGGAGTCGTTTAATGGACTGCGCCATGCGCGTCGGCATGCCCGGCGCTTGCAACGCATCCTTCGACATGGTTTTCCCTTCGATGAATTCCAGCACCATCACGTTGTATTCGGGCAGGTGGTACAAAACCTGCGGGCCGACATTGGCTTCCGCCGCGGCTTTCGAGTTGTAGTATTCGTTGTTGCGATCAACGGCCAGCAACTCCGTGCTTTCGCCAGGCACGCGCACGAAGTATGGCGTCCCGTCCACATCTACTTTGTAGTTGGTATTCGTCAACCCACCTGAAAGCGGCTGAACCGAAACGCTTTTGCCGTTCCAGTCTTTTATCTTTGCAACGACATCGTCAATGATTGCCATGTTTCACTCTCCAACAATTCCCACGAAGTGACGACTTAAGTCGTCCTCATTCCAAGCGACTAAAGTCGCCACTACATGGTTGTCACTTTTCCAAACGGTGGTCAGCGCCTTGCGACACTGACCACCCATTACCATTTACCAACTATTCAGGCGGGATCTCCTTGAAGGCGTAGTCCACGTTGATACCCCTGGACTTCTGCATATTCTTGGCAAGGAAGTACCAGACCGCCGAAACGGCCAGCACGCCGAACACGATTCCGTACGCGAGCGGGCTGGTCAGGCCCAGGCGCGCGTCGAACATGAACATCACCAGCATGACAGCGCCGAGGATGAAGCCGAGCACGCCGAGGATGGTCACGAGCGGAATGCCGCCGAGGGTGTACTTGGCGCCCGGGGAGGCCTCGTACACATCCTTGGCGCGATAGGGCAACAACGCGCCCGCCAGGCAGGTGATGACGAACACGTAGCCGCAGGCGAAGGTCACGCCGAGGGTCAGGCCGACCCAGCCAGGATAGAGATTGTAGAGCAGGATGACGGGGATGCTGGCGATGAAGTAGGCCCAGTGCGCGTTGGCAGGCGTGTGGCGTTTCTCGTCCACTTTGCTGACCCATTCGGGGAGCAGGCGGTCGAGCGACATGGCCACCATCACGCGCGTCATGCCGATGTAGCAGTTATGCACGATCTGGTGCGAATTGAGGATATAGCCGAGGCCGATGATGATGACCACCAGCGGGCTGGCTGTAAGCGCCACCGCGATGATGTTCGGCCACAGCCAGAAGCCTGCAATCGTCGCTTCGCCCACGCCGGACCAGTAGCCTGCTCCCGCGACATAGAGGAATTCCGTGCCGACGGCTTTCTCCAGCGCCCAGGCGAGCGCGGCCAGCAACAGACCTGTGACAATTAACGAACCTACGATGATGAACATCTGGCTCTGGAACGAGCGCGCGTTCTTGATCTCGCCGTTCTGCTGGGCGGAGTAGGTCGCCCATTGGAGCGAGGTCCAGGCGATGGGCGCGACGAGCAAGGTCGCCATCAGGCTGAAGGGCGGGTTCAGGTCAATGCCCGCGGCGACGGAGGCGTCAATCGCGGTCTGCACGAAATTCTCCACGCCGCTGATCGCCAGCGCGAACGAGTCAATGCGCGCCATCGAGGTGGCCGGGTTGCCCGTGAACAGCACCACCAGCATGGTCAGGAAGGCGAGGATGGTGCCGATGATCATCACGGTTTGGAAGCGGACGTAGTTCTTGAATCCGCTGATGAGGATGAGGGCGGCCACGAAGGCGTTCAAAATGCTCGTGACGATGATGCCCGTCGAGGTGGTGAACCAGATCCCAAGTCCAGACATGGCCGCGCTTCCTGTCGTCGCGCCCAGTCCGAGGAAGAGCGGCGCAAATCCCAGGTAAGAAAGCAACCAACCCGAGAGCGCCACCCATTGCAGGATCCAGATCACGTAACCAGACATCACAACGGTGAACGCCGTCCCGCCGCCGAACACGCGGCTTTGGAACACATAGTCGCCGCCCGAGCGCGGCAGCGCGGTGGACAGCCAGACGTACACAAGGGCGATCGGGATTTCGATCACCATCGCCAGCAAAATGCCCCACACCAGTTTGCCGCCCGGCAACGCGCCGGGCGCCCACAGGTACGTCCACGGGAAGATCAGTCCCATCGTCAGGATGTTGTAGACGAAGGCCGAGAACGGAGACATGACACGTACAAGCCCGGAGGCTTTTCGGGTGAAAACTTCTGGTTTTGCTGTAGCAGTAGTCATTCCTTCTTCTCCTTTGGATTGAAAGATTGAAACATTACGGATGAAAGAACCCTGACATTTTCACATCACTCCATGGCGCCTCCTTTTGAAAACACATCCCAAAAACCTAACCGCTCGTCATTTGGGAGCCCTGGATCTCCCCGTCAACGAAAACGACCAGGCAGCCGCGCAAGATCCCTTCTCCGTACTCACTGCCCGGATTGATACAGGTTGTGCGCCCGATCTTTGCCACGGATTGCGACTCGTGGATGTGGCCATGCAGCCCCAGCATCGGCTTGTATTTTTCGATCGCAGAACGGACCGATTGGCTGCCTGCGCCATACATGACGGGTTGCCCACCCTGGACGATCTGTTCGGGCGGGTCCTTCGTCCAATCCAGCATCGGGCAGGTATCCAGCGTGGACTCTTTTGGCGGGTCATGGAAATTGAAAATGGCCTTGTTCATGTCTGGCACTTTCGCTGCCATCTCTTCGATCATCCTGCCGAGTTCCTCCTCGCTGGTCTCGCGCGGCGTATTCCACGGGGTCGGCGTGCTGATGCCGACCGAGATCATCGAATGGTCGTCGTCCACCATCACCATTTCGTTTTCGCAGGCGATTAAGGACTTTGCGCCTTCACGTTTCATGACTGATAACACATCCCATTCGTCATCGTTACCGCCAGTGACAAAGCATTTGATGCCTGTACCGCCCAACCGTTCTTCGGCCAGGTCCACCCAGCGGGAAAGTCGCTTGCGCGCCTCTTCATGGAATAACGCATCCACCGCTTTCGAATCGGCCGCCAACGCCTGGAATTCGTCTTCCTCCATGACCTTGTAATAAAATCCCAAAATATCCAATTTACCCATCAAGGCGGTCAGTTCGTCCTGTGTGGTCATGTGTTCCACAAGACCCTGCACCGTGGCGCGATAATGGCCGTTGCCTTCCTTGATGATCGGGATCAGCAACTTGCCCTGGATATCGCCTCCCATCACAAGAACGTCGACTTCATAGAACTTGCCCGCATTGATGAACTTGCGATACGTCCGCTCGGAACCATGCAGGTCGGTCGCAAAGAAAAGGCGGGTTGGTTTTTTACTGGGTTTCTTTGAAAAGAAAGGCATGTTATTTTCTCCAAAAATAAAGCCTGGCGGGTTGTATCGACAACCGTCAGGCTTTGCTAAGACCGGGCGCAGCAACCAGGCACTTTACGTCATGGATTGTGAGCGCCTCGACAGTGGATGAGTCAAGCCCATCGTCTGTGACCAATTTGTCGATTTCATCAATCGAAGCAATCTGGAAATTGGATACCACCCCCCATTTGCTATGATCCGCAACGATGATGATCTCGCCCTTCGTGCGTTCGATCATCTGCCGGACAACCTCCGCTTCGGCGTTCGCAGGGACAGTGCATCCATGTTTCAGGCTGATCCCGTCCACCCCAAGGATAGCCTTATTCGCGTAGACCTGCCTCAAGTTCTCGATTGCAAAGCGTCCTGCCACTGAATTGGAGCGCGACTGGAATTCGCCTCCGATGATGTGATGTTGAAACCCTGCTTCCCCCATTTCCAGGGCTGCGGTCAGGTTGTTCGTAAACACACAAATCCCCGCCCCATCCCGGATGTTGCGGATGACCTGGGTCGTGGTCGTGCCGCTATTGATGAAAACAATATCCCCATCTTCGATCAAAGATGCGGCCAGCATACCAATGATGCGTTTTTCTTCGGGATGCCTTTGCGCCCTGAGCATGTATTCCGGCTCGAAGGTCATGCGCTGGTTGAGGACTGCTCCCCCGTGCGTGCGTTCCAAAACGCCCTCCTGCTCCAACCATTCCAGGTCGCGGCGAACCGTTGCTTCAGAAGTATCCAGCAAATCGCATAAATCGGCCGTCCGGACAATTTGATGGATCGCCAGGAAGTCCTGGATCCGCTCGCGCCTTTGGGCCGGGATGAGGGGTTTGGTCATGGAAGCATTTCTCGGCTATACCGGGTGAAGAAAAATGAACATTTCGATAGATTATTATATAAGAATCTGAAGGAATTTGCAAGTTTTTGTGTTTTTGGATATAATGATTATAAATGCCTTTTGCGCGCAACTAAAGTCACCACAGGAGCACAGATATGACCGGCAGTTCTATTGGGATGGGAGGGCAGGATCATGTTGAACGCGAAAAGTTCGAAAATGAACTCAAGCGTATCTTACAGGCTAGCGACCAGGCTGGTGTTCTCTTACGAGTGATCGGGTCGCTGGCTTTTCAGATACATTGTCCCAATTTCGGGTATCTACAGGCGGCCATGGGCCGGGCTTACACTGACATTGACTTTGCCGCCTATAGCAAGCAGACCAAACAGATCCGGGAACTGATGGCCTCCCTGGGGTACACAGAAAACAAGGAAGTCTTCATCGTTTCGGAGGGCGAACGCGCCATCTTCGACAAGCCGGATGCCGGCCTGCACATTGACGTCTTCTACGAAAAACTGGATTTCTGCCACGCCATTTATTGGAAGGACCGCCTGGAAGTCGATTCCCCCAGTATCCCCCTGGCTGAAATGTTGTTGGAAAAGATGCAGATCGTCCAGATCAACGAGAAGGATGTGATCGATACCATTATGCTCCTGCTCGAACACCCGCTTGGCGACTCGGACAAGGAAGTGATCAACATCAAACGCGTGGCTGCCATCTGCGCGGCAGATTGGGGATTCTGGCGCACAGTAACGATGAATCTCGAAAAGGTACGCGCCCTGGCGCATCATTATCCGCAACTGACCGACGAGCAGAAAGCCAGGGTGGAGCAGCAGGTGAAGGATGCCGTGGAACGGCTGGACAAGGAACCCAAATCCATGGGCTGGAAACTGCGCGCCCGCGTAGGCGATCGCGTCAAATGGTACAAAGACGTGGATGAAGTTCACTGATTGGAGATGATTGTTATGAGCAAATTAGTCCGTGACTTGATGCACCCCGGCGTGCTTACCTGCCAACCCAATGCAACGCTGGGACAGGTAGCGGTTCTTCTCACCCAGAACCAGGTGCATGCCTTGATCGTTTCCGACCATGAAGGCCGCCCGCTGGGAGTTATTTCTGATTACGACTTGCTGGCCGGGGAATGGCTTTCCGTCGATGACGAGAGCCTGTCTACCATGCGCCAGTTGACTGCCCACGACCTCATGTCTTATCCTGTAGACATCATCGAAGCAAACATGCCGATAAAAGAGGCAGCCCATATCCTCATCGAGAAGGATGTCAATCGCCTGCTCGTGACCGATTCAGGCAAGCCGGTCGGCGTGATCTCTACCACCGACTTCATCACCGTCATCGCCGAGCAGGAAAAGCCGAAACGCAAAACGGTTGCGGATGTGATGTCGGACGCCATGCTGGTCTGTCGCGGCAAAACGCCCATCATCTCTGCAGCGCGCACCATCATGCAGGCAGGCTGGCGGTCTGTGCTGGTGGTAGACGCGAAGGGGAAGCATCTCGGGGTCGTGAGCGGCAAAGACCTGATGCGCTTTGTCGAGAACGGGATAGACGAACATCTCACCGTCCGGGATGTGATGCACAAGGCCTTCACCATCAACATCAACGCCAGCCTGCGCGAGGCCGCCGACCTGATGATCAAGGAGCATCACCACCGCCTGATCGTCATAGACGAAGCGGACCCGGACGCATTTCCATTAGGCGTCATATCGTCCTTCGACATCGTGGCCGAAATGGCCCGCCCGGGATCGCCCTGGCAAGTATAAAAACAAAACACAAGGTATTGCCCCCAGGCAATACCTTTCAACTTTTGGAGGAAGCAATCCTATGCCCCTAACTGTAGACGAAGCAATTGCCCGTGTGCCGATGTGGGCAAATGCAAATGACCTGAAAATATCTGTCCTGGGCGGGGGGATCACCAACAGTAACTACCGCGTAGACGCCGGGGAAGAATCCTTTGTCCTGCGCATTGCCGGCGCCGACACAGAATTGCTTGGCATCACGCGCGAACATGAATATGCTGCCAACCTGGCAGCCGGGAAACTTGGGATCGCGCCCGAAGTCGTCTACATGATCCGGCCCGAAGGATACCTGGTGACGCGTTTTATCACTGCGCGGCCTTTCCCCCCAGAGGAGATCACCCAATCCGACAACATCCTCCGGGTGATGGAACTGGTGCGTACGATCCATTCCATGCCAAAAATTCCAGGGACGTTTTCTGTCTTTCGAACCGTCGAAGAATATGCAAAAACCGCCCGCCAGTATAAGGTTGAATTCCCAGATAAATTCGACTGGCTGATGGAACGGACTCGCGAAGCGGAAGCAGCCCTGAAGTCGGACGCCGAAACGCTTCATCCCTGCCATAACGACCTGCTCAACGCCAACTTCCTGATCGGCGACCGCATCTACGTCCTCGATTGGGAATACGCCGGCATGGGCGACATCTTCTTCGACCTGGCCAATTTCTCCGACCATCACGAACTGTCAGACGCACAGGATCGCTGGTTATTGGAATGCTATTTTGGGAAAGTGGCCGATAAGCAAATCGCCCATTTGAAAATCATGAAAGTCATGTCCGACCTGCGCGAGGCCATGTGGGCGTTGGTTCAGATCGGCATCTCGGAACTCGATTTTGACTATCGCGGCTATGCCAACAAATTCTTTGCCCGCGTATTCGAAAATATCAACGACCCTCATTGGGATCAATGGATCAAGGAGATGAAAAAAAATGGCTGAACTTCCTTCACATGCGCAAGTTGTCATCATCGGCGGCGGCGTCGGAGGGTGCAGTATTGCCTACCACCTCACCCTGATGGGCTGGAAAGATGTCGTCCTACTGGAACGGCATGAATTGACCAGCGGCTCTACCTGGCACTCGGCCGGCTTGGTCGGGCAGATGCGCTCGGACGCCAACCTGACCCGCATGATGCACTACAGCACCGACCTGTATCGCCGCCTCAAAGATGAAACCGGCCACGACCCCGCCTGGCGCGAGGTGGGTGGGATACGCCTGGCCTCGTCCGCAGAGCGCATGGAAGAGATCAAACGCCTGGTCGGTATGGCAACTTCCTTCGGCGTGCCGATGGAACTGATCTCGGCCCAAGAAGCCCAGCGCATGTTCCCCATCATGTCCATCGAAGGCGTGGTCGGCGCGGCCTACACGCCCAACGACGGCATGATCGACCCGACCGGGCTGACGAACGCGCTGGCAACCGGGGCCAAGAGCCGCGGCGCCAGGATCTTCCAGGACACCAACGTCGAGGCGATCAACTTGAAGAACGGGCGCGTCAGCGAAGTGGTGACAGACCAGGGTACGATCAAGACCGAGATCGTGGTGAACGCTGCCGGCCAATGGGGCAAAGAAGTCGCCAGGATGGTCGGCCTGAACCTGCCGGTGGTGCCGATGGCGCACCTGTACATCATCACCAAACCTATCGAAGGCGTGGAACACGGTTTCCCCACCCTGCGCGACCCCGACCTGCTGGTGTACTGGCGCGAAGAAGTGGGCGGGTTGATCACCGGCGGCTACGAGCGCAACCCGGCGCCGTTCGGGATGAAAGGCATTCCGCGCGACTTCAAATACCAATTGCTGCCTCCTGATTGGGAACGCTTCACGCCCCTGATGGAGAATTCCATCAAGCGCGTGCCGGCCGTCGAAACCGCCGAAGTCATCCAATTGCTGAACGGCCCGGAGGGCTTCACGCCGGATGGCGAATTCCTGCTCGGCCCGACCGCGGTCAAGGGCTTCTGGGTGGCGTGCGCCTTCTGCGCGCACGGCCTGGCCGGAGCGGGCGGCATCGGCAAAACGATGGCCGAATGGATCATCGACGGGCACCCCGAATGGGACGTCTGGCGGCTGGATGCGCGCCGCTTTGGCTCGAACTACAACAGTTTGGATTACACTGTTGCCCGCACGCTCGAAACCTATACCCAATACTACGACATCCACTTCCCCGGCGAGGAACGCCTCTCGCGGCGCGGCCTGCGTCTCTCTCCCACCTATTACCGCCTGCGTGACCTGGGCTGCTACTTCGGCGAGAAGACCGGCTGGGAACGCCCGAACTGGTTCAAACCTTACGAGGAAAAGGCCACGCACGGACACGAACCGCGCGGCTGGGCGCATCACAACTGGTCGCGCGCCATCGGCTACGAGCACCTGATGACCCGCGAAAACGCCGGCCTGTTCGATGAGACCTCCTTCAACAAATTCGAGGTGCGCGGGCCCGGCGCGCTGAAATTCCTCGATTACATCTGCGCCAACCAGATCGATGTGCCGGTCGGTACAGTGGTCTACACCCAGGCGCTCAACAAACGCGGCGGAATCGAATGCGACTTCACCGTCACGCGCCTGGCAGAAGAGCGCTTCTTTATCATCACCGGGACGGCCTTCGGGCAGCACGACCTGTCCTGGCTCTCGCTGAACATGCCGGAGGATGGCTCGGTGACCATCGATGATGTCGGCTCATCCTACACCTGCCTCGGTCTGTGGGGCCCCAAAGCGCGCAAAATCCTGGAAAAAGTGACTACCGACGATGTCTCGAACGAGGGCTTCCCGTATATGACCGCAAAACGCATCACCGTAGGCGACGTTCCCGTCATCGCTTCGCGCGTGACCTACGTGGGCGAACTGGGCTGGGAGTTCTACTGCCCGATGGAATACGGCCTGCGCCTGTGGGATACGCTCTGGGAGGCCGGTCAACCCGAAGGAATGGTAGCGGCCGGCTACAAGGCCATCGACACCCTGCGCCTCGAAAAAGGATACCGCTACTGGAGCGGCGAGATCAGCCCGGACTATACGCCGTACGAGGCCGGACTGGGGTTTGCCGTCAAATTGGACAAGGGCGATTTCATTGGCCGCGAAGCGCTGCTCAAAGCCAGGCAGGAAGGCCTGAAGCGCAAACTGGTCTGCATGAGCATCGCCGATGATCGCACCATTGCCCTCGGCAAGGAACCTATCCGCTCCGGCGAGCAGGCCATCGGTTGGGTGGCTGCGGGCGGGTACGGCTACTCAGTGCAGAAAAGCCTGGCCTATGCCTACCTGCCAATCGAACATTGCAAGGTCGGCGAGAAATTGACCATCGAGTTCTTTGGTGAGAGAATAGCAGCGGAGGTAATTGCCTCCCCGCTATGGGATCCGAAAGGAGAACGCATCAAATCGTAGGGATAATCCTTGCGATTATCCTGATCCTTGCGATTATCCTGATACGGCGCACCCTTACAAGCCGTATTTCGGCAGAAAGGAATAGAGCGATGATCGAGAGTCCTGTCGAACGCCTGGCAAAGACTCACCCCGACATGGAAGTATGGTGGGATTCATCGCCGCTGGTGTATCGCCAGTGGGTTCGAAAGATGCAAGACGCTTGCGAACCCTCCCGGAAGCCGGTTTTGGAGGAACAACTTGCACGTTTATACAACACCGAAGCGCCCTCTAAAAGCGTCTTCCGGGGTTGCACGACCAACCCACCTCTTTCCTGGCAGGCCGTCCAGGGCGACCCGCCCTTTTGGGAGGCGTGGGTGGATGAAGCCAGGCGGGCCAACCCCGCCCTTACTTTGCAAGAACTTGTATGGTTGACCTACAAGGAGGTGGTAAAGCGCGGCGCACAGATGTACCTGCCCATCTATGAAGCCTCGAATGGGCGCTATGGATGGATCTCCGGCCAGTTGGATCCGCGCCTCATTACCGAGACCGAGCAGATGGTCCACGACGCCGAGGAACTCAGCGCCCTCAGCCCCAACGTGATGATCAAGGTGCCTGCCAGTATGCAAGGCATCGAGGTGGTCAAAATCCTGACCTCGAAGGGCATCAGCACCAACACGACGGTCTGCTTTACGCTTCCCCAGATCCTGGCCTCTGCGGACGCTGCGATGGAGGGGATCAAGATGGCCGGGCAAAACGGGGTGGACCTGGGCAAGTGGCGCGCCGTCATTACGATGATGATCGGACGCCTGACCGAGCAGGAAACGCTGGACATCCAGGCGGAACGCAAGCACATCCGCTTATCCTGGCAGGATAAACACTGGTTCGGGATCGCTGTCTTCCGCCGCGCCTATCGCATCCTGACGGAGAACGGGTATGCCAGCAAGATGCTGGCCTGCTCGATGCGCCCCGGGCCGCTGGTGGCCGGGACGACCCGCTTCTGGGACATCCAGAAACTGGCGGGCGGCGACATTGTGTACACCTGCCCGCCGTACGTGCTGGAGCCGCTCTTCGAGTTGGGCGACGACCTGTCCTTCGAGCGCGAGATCGAGGACGAAATTCCCGCGGATGTGCTGGACAAGTTGATGCACATCCCGTATTGCATCCAGGCTTACGACCCCAACGGACTGGCGCTGGAACAGTTCAACGACCACCCGTCCACGGTCAGCACGGCGGCGACTTTCTCGAAGGGCTTTGCCGGGTTGGAGGGGTTCGTGCGCGGGCGGATGGCCGTCCATTGAACGGAGGCAGGCCGAAGTCCAGGGAAGATGCGAAAGAGTCACATGCCAGGACGAATGTTCGAAGTCCTGAATCGGTTACGTCTGAACATATTCAAACCAAGTATCTAGAAAAGGAGACCCTATGTCTATCGTAAATGCGAAAGAGATCATGGTGGAAGCCGCCAAGAACGGTTACGCCGTCGGCGCGTTCAACATCACAGATTTGCTGCAATTCGAGGCCGTCATCGACGCGGCGGTCGAAAAGAAGGCGCCGGTCATCGTCCAGACTTCGGTGAAGCCATCGAAGTTCCTGGGCACGAATATGATGGTAGCCATCTACCGCACGCTGGCCGAGTCGGCGCCCATCCCCGTGTGCCTGCATCTCGACCACTGCACGGAAGTGGACTACTGTAAGAAGTGCGCGGACGCGGGCTATACCAACATTATGATCGACGCCTCGAAGCAGCCCTATGAGGAGAACATCCGCCAGACGAAGGAAGTAGTGGATTACTGCCATTCGGTTGGGAATATTTCGGTGGAGGGCGAACTGGGGACCGTCAGCGGCGTGGAGGATCAGGTCAAGGTCGCGGAGGACGAAGCGCAATTGGCGAACCCACAGCAATCCGTCGAGTTCTGTGAACGCACGGGCGTGGACATCTTCGCCCCGGCCATCGGCACCGCGCATGGCGTGTACAAGACCAAGAACCCGAAGATCGATACCGAACGCATGGCAACCATCCACAAGATGTTGAACGGCAACGGCATCAAGACCCCGCTGGTCGTCCACGGCGGAACGGGCTTGCCCGAGGAGACGATCAAGAAACTGCTGGCGGCCGGCGGCGCGAAGTTCAACGTGTCCACCGAGTTGAAGCGCACGTTGATCGACGCCAAGTTCGAATACATCAGCGCCCATCGCGACGAGTACGACCCCGGCAAGATTGACGTGGCCGTGCGCGATGCGACCCGCAAGGCTGTGATGCACTGGATCGACATGCTCGAATCCGCTGGCAAGGCGTAAAACCCTTTGTACACGGATTTGACGGATTGCACGGATGTTCATTAATCCGTGAGGGTTTGTGGAATCTGCGTAATCCGTGTACAAGATTAAACTTTTCAGGAGTTGAAGAATGACGAAGAAAATCGACGAGTATTATGTCCCGTGGGTGAAGGGTATCCCGATGTACATTTCGAATCACATCGAACTGGCATGGAGAGACCCGTCATTACATCGCATGATGTCCAACGAGAATCCCAATCCGCCTTCCGAGAAGGTGTTGGAAGCGATGATCAAGTATGCCAGGATGGCGAACCGCTATCCAGACCAGGGCCTGATTGTACGCAGCAAAATTGCCGAGATCAACGGCTTGGATGGACCACAGAACGTGATGATCGGCAACGGCTCCAGCGAAGTCTACGATAACATCTTCCGCATGTTCATCGACCCGGGCGAAGAGATTATCCAGCACACACCCTGCTTCGGCATCTACAAACTACGCGGCGTTTTGTTGGGCGCAAAGATGGTCAACGTGCCGATGATCTACAAAGACAATTACCTGCACTTCGATCCTGACGCCATTCTCAAGGCTGTCACCGACAAGACCAAGGTCATCGTGGTTGCCAACCCGAACAATCCGACCGGCAATTTCATGGAAGCCAAACACTTTGTCACCATCGCGGAGACGGGCATTCCCTTTGTCATTGACGAGGCCTATGTGGAATACGCGGGCCTGGGTATGTCACAGGTAGCGTTGACGAAGAAATATCCAAACGTGCTCATCACCCGCACCCTGTCCAAAGCGTACGGCCTGGCAGGGATGCGCTTCGGGTATGCGCTGGGAGCGAAAGAGGTCATCGACCAGATCTCCGGCTCGCTCCTGCCCTGGAACGTGGGCATCATCCCGATGTGGGGCGCAATGGCGGCCTTCGAAGATACCGAAGCCCTGGCGGAGCGCATCAAGTTCAACAACGATGAAGTGGACTTCATTTGCGAATCGTTGAGCGACGTGCCCGGACTGGTCACCTTCCTGTCCAAGGCCAACTACATCCTGTTCGACGGCGGCCCGGCGGGCAAGAAGGGCAAGGATATGGTTGCGTTCGCTGAAAGCAAGGGCGTCATCCTGCGCCCCAATGCCGACATGTATGGGAGCGCTGGCTGGTTCCGCGTCACCATCGGCACGAAGGAAGAGAACCGCATGTTTGTGGATCTCGTCCGCGAGTTCTTTGGGATGAAGAAGTAGGTGTCATTGCGAGCAAAGCGAAGCAATCCCCTGTTTCCATGAGATTGCTTCGCCCTATCTGGCTCGCAATGACATGGAGGAAACCATGTCACCAATAAAAGCAGTGTTCTTCGACCAGGACGGGGTCATCATCGATACCGAGCGCGATGGACACCGCGTCTCGTTCAACATGACGTTCAAGGAATTCGGCTTCACCGACGAGTGGAGCGTGGAGTACTACCACGAACTGCTCCAGGTGGCGGGCGGCAAGGAGCGCATGAAGCACCACGCCCAGACCAAGGGCTTCTCCAAGCCCATCCCGCCGGAGGAATTGGACGAACTCGTCAAAGCCATGCACAAGCGCAAGACCGCGCTGTTCGTGGAACTGATCGAAACCGGGAAACTTCCCTTGCGGCCGGGCATCCACCGGTTCATGAAAGAGGCGATGGAGGCGGGCTTGAAGATCGCGGTCTGCACCACGTCCAACGAAAAGGCTGCCAAAGCCGTTACTGAGAACATCCTGTCGGACATCAAGTTCGACCTGGTGCTGGCGGGAGACGTAGTGCAAAACAAGAAGCCTGATCCTGAGATCTACAACCTGGCGCTCTCGAAACTGGGGCTGAAACCCGAAGAGGTGATGGTGGTGGAGGATTCCAAGAACGGCGTGAAAGCCTCGAAGGCGGCCGGCATCAAGACCATCGTCACCTTCAATGGCTACACCGAAAAGGAAGATATCGAAACGGGCGACGTGATCGTCTCCTGCCTGGGCGACCCGGACGGCGAGAAGGCCAAGATGCGCAAGGGAGGCATTCCCGGCTTCGACGGCGTCGTCCACGTGAAGGATGTGAAGGCGCTGTTCGAGAAGTAGACGGGCAAGCGCGTAACGTATAATAAAGGGATGCGGAGGAGAACCCCGCGTCCCTTTTCATTACAAATCTTGACGCCTGATGGCAATGTTTGGGAGCAGGTATGCAATATCCGGGTTTCGTAAAACCACGTTATGACCGGGGCGGGTTTGCCGGGATTCCGGCGCGCATCCGCAAGGCGTGCGCTTCAGGAGCATACGACGCAGTGGTGTTGTTCCTGGTGGACGGCTTTGGCTGGCGTTTCTTCGAGAAATTCCAAGACATGCCGTTTCTCAGGCGCTTTACGTCCAACGGGAGGGTGGAGAAACTGACCTCGCAATTCCCGTCCACCACCGCCGCGCACGTGACGACCATCCATACCGGGCAGCCGGTGGGGCAGAGCGGCGTGTACGAGTGGTTCTACTACGAGCCGCTGCTGGAGCGCGTCATCGCGCCGCTGCTGTTTTCCTTTGCCGGGGACAAGGAGCGCGACACGCTCAAGGGACTGGTGGATGCGGCCCGCTTGTATCCCAACCAGACGTTGTACCAGGAACTGGCGAAACTGGGCATTGACTCGCACGTCTTTGGCGTGCGCGATTACACGCCTTCCACTTATTCGAATGTCGTGATGAAAGGCGCAGGCCTGCATTCCTTCAAGACATTGGCCGAGGCGCTGGTCAACCTGGGGCTGTTGCTGGAAAAGCAATCCAGGCCGACCTACATCCATTTCTACTTCGATAAGATCGATGGCCTGTGCCACGAGTACGGCCCATCCGCGTTGCAGACCGAAGCCGAGATCGAGGCCTTCCTGCTCATCATGGAGCATTTCTTCGCGCGCACGTTTGCGCGCAAAAAGAAAACGCTCTTCTTGTTGACCGCCGACCACGGCGCATCGGAAGTGGACCCGAAAACGACCGTATTCCTGAACACGGACGGACGTTTTGCCGGTTTCGAGCGTTTCCTGAAGCGCAACCGCGCCGGGCAGTTGATCGTCCCGTGCGGATCGGCGCGGGACATGTTCCTGCACATCGAAGAGCATTTGTTGGACGAAGCGCAGGAGTTCCTGTCGAAACGGCTGGCAGGCAAAGCGGAAGTGGTCGAGACCGAATGGTTGGTGCAAAACGGCTATTTCGGCGCGCAGGTTTCCCCCTCCTTCCGGGCGCGGGTCGGGAACCTGGTGGCGCTGCCGCACCGCTACGAGTCTGTGTGGTGGTACGAGAAGGACAGGTTCGAACAGGAATATTACGGGCATCACGGCGGGTTGACGCCGCAAGAGATGGAAATTCCACTGCTCAGTTACCTGGTCTAGCCGCTGGAACGCCCCGAAGGTTTTGAAACCTTCACCCTGCGGGTACACGCGGGACGTTTTGGAATATTGACCCAATTTCTACACGATGTTAACAAGATTCTTGCATTCATGCGGTATCCTATGGCAGTTAGAATTCGTACTTCAGGAGAGAAGCCATGGGTAAGATCATTGGAATCGACTTGGGAACCACCAACAGCGTCGTGGCCGTCATGGAAGGCGGCCAGCCGACCGTCATCTCGACCGCCGAAGGCGGGCGCCTTTGCCCGTCGGTGGTGGCCTTCAACAAGAATGGGGAACGCCTGGTAGGGCAAACCGCCAAACGCCAGGCGGTCATCAACTCAGAAAATACCGTCTACTCCATCAAGCGCTTCATCGGCCGCCGCTACGAAGAGACCGAGGTGGAGCGCAAGATGGTGCCCTTCGAAGTCATCAAGGGCGTATCCGATGACGTGAAAGTGAAAGTACCGGCCACCGGGCGCGAATACAGCCCGCAGGAAATCTCGGCTATGGTGCTGGCAAAACTGAAGACGGATGCGGAAGCCTATCTCGGCCAGCCGGTGACGCAAGCCGTCATCACGGTGCCGGCCTACTTCAACGACAGCCAGCGCCAGGCTACCAAGGACGCCGGCAAGATCGCCGGTCTCGAAGTGATGCGCATCATCAACGAGCCGACCGCCTCCGCGTTGGCCTATGGCCTGGACAAGAAAAAGGACGAGACCATCCTGGTCTTCGACCTGGGCGGCGGCACGTTCGACGTATCCATCCTGGAAGTGGGCGAAGGCGTGATCGAGGTCAAATCCACCAACGGCGATACCCACCTGGGCGGCGACGACTGGGACCAGAAGATCGTCAACTGGGCCGCCGACGAGTTCAAGAAAGATCAGGGCATCGACCTGCGCAGCGACCGCCAGGCGCTCCAACGCCTGCGCGAGGCGGCCGAAAAGGCCAAGATCGAACTGTCCACCATGATGGAAACCGAGATCAACTTACCCTACGTAACCGCTGATGCATCCGGCCCGAAACATTTACAGTTGAAACTGACGCGCGCCAAATTCGAGCAGATGACCGAAGACCTGCTCAACCGCTGCAAGACCCCCTTCGAAGCGGCGCTCAAAGACGCGGGCATGACTGCAAGCAACCTCAACGAGGTGGTATTGGTCGGGGGTTCGACGCGCATGCCCCAGGTCCAGGAATTGGTGCGCAAACTCGCCAACGGCAAAGAACCGCACAAGGGCGTCAATCCCGACGAAGTGGTGGCGGTCGGCGCAGCCATTCAGGGCGGCGTGTTGGGCGGCGAGGTGAAAGACATCCTGCTGCTCGACGTGACCCCGCTCTCGCTGGGCGTCGAAACGCTCGGCAGCGTGATGACCGTGATGATCGAGCGCAACACCACCATCCCGGTGCGCAAGACCGAGACCTACTCGACCGCCGCCGACAACCAGACGGCTGTGGATATCCACGTGCTGCAAGGCGAGCGCCCGATGGCCGCCGACAATATGAGCCTGGGACGCTTCCGCCTGGACGGCATCCCGCCGGCCCCGCGCGGCATCCCGCAGGTCGAAGTGACCTTCGACATCGACGCCAACGGCATCCTGCACGTCACCGCCCGCGACAAGGCCACCGGCAAGGAACAGAAAGTGACCATCACCGCCTCGACCAACATGAGCAAGGACGACATCGAGCGCAAGGTGCAGGAAGCCCGCCAGCACGAAGCCGAAGACAAGAAGCGCCGCGACCTGATCGACGCGCGCAACACCGCCGACAACCTGGCCTACCAGACCGAAAAGACCCTGAAAGACCTGGGCGACAAGGTGCCGGCAGCCGAAAAAACGAACATCGAAAGCAAGATCAACGAACTCAAACAGGCCGCGCAGGGCGACGACGCCGAGCGCATCAAACGCCTGACCGAGGAAGTCCAGCAGGCCTTCCACGCCCTCAGCCAGCAGTTGTACGCGCAAGGCCAGCCCCAACCGGAAGCGCCGGGCGGCCCGTCTGCGCCGCCGCCCTCGAATGACGGCGACGTGATCGACGGCGAAGTGAGGGATGCGTAATCCGTAGTGCGCAATGTGACAGGCGGTCATGGGGGGATGGCCGCCTGTTTTGATTTATAATCCTCCCATGCAGATACCAAAAAGACTTCGCTCGGGACAAGCCCGCGTCCTGCTGGCCGTTTTACTGGTTTTAATCCTGGCTGTGGGTTTCGTCCTCCTCCCCCCCATCTACGACCGCCTGGCCTGGCGCGTGGACGCCCTGCGCTCGCGCATCGCCTACTTCTTCAACCCGCCTGACCAGGCTGTTTTCCAGCCGGAAGAAACAGCCGACTTCGACTCCGTGCTGGCGACGACGCGCGCGGAATACGCCGCGGCCCTGACGCCCGAAGCGACCTCCACATCCCGGCCCGGTCCCACGCCCACTCCTACGGTCACGTCCACGCCCCTGCCTGCTGCCGTTGAATTAGAGGGAGTCAAGTACGAGCACCAGCACAATCGCTGGAACTACTGCGGCCCGGCCAACTTCTCCATGTCACTCACCTTCTGGGGCTGGAAAGGCGACCGCGACGTGATCGGCAAGGCCATCAAACCCAGCGACAAGGACAAGAACGTCATGCCCTACGAACTGGTGGATTACGTCACCGACGAAGTGACAGGCATGAGCGCCTTGCAGCGCTACGGCGGCGACATCGAGACGCTCAAACGCCTGCTTGCGGCCGGCTTCCCGGTGGTGGCCGAAAAAGGCTACTACGAACGCGATTACACCGGCAAGATGGGCTGGATGGGTCACTACCAGTTCGTCACCGGCTACGATGACATTACCGGGACCCTACTGGTGCAAGACACCTACTTGGACGGGCCGAATTTCTCCATTCCCTACGACGAATTCATGGAAGGCTGGCGCGCCTTCAACTACCTGTTCGTCGTCACTTACCCGACCGAGCGCGAAGGAGAAGTATTGACCTTGCTCGGCCCGCTGGCGGACGCGAACACGGCCGCGCAGCGCGCGCTCGAAAGGGCGCAGGCTGAGAGCGAGACCCTGGACGGCATTGACCGCTTCTTTGCCTACTTCAATATCGGCAGCAGCCACGTCGCCATGCAGCAATACGCAGACGCTACCTACGCCTACGACTTCGCCTTCCAACTCTACGCCGGGCTGACCGGGGACAACAGCATCCGTCCCTACCGCATGATGTGGTACCAGACCGGCCCGTATTTCGCCTATTTCTACAGCAACCGCTACGCCGACGTGATCAACCTGGCCACCACCACCCTGGAGGACACCATCAGTGAGCCAGTGTTGGAAGAAAGCCTGGTCTGGCGCGGGCGCGCCTACTACATGGCCGGGAAGACCGAGGCAGCCATCGCCGACTACCGCGCCGCGCTCAAAGTCCACCCCAACTGGCCGCCGGCCGTGCAGGCCT
>JBMOMO010000063.1:0-24545 GCA_049324135.1 Chloroflexota bacterium | reverse complement strand
TCCCTTCGAGTACAGTTGATAGAAATGGTCGGAACTGATCCAATATCGCCGCTCGAACTTGCGAAGCCCCTGCTCGGCGGTTTGAATATCGTCCAGAATATCGCTCAGAGTAATTGTAGACATTTCGTTCGCTCCTGACTGGTCGCTGTCTCAATTATACCTCCCTCCAAATGGACGTGAACCTCTCGCCTTCCTTGCGCGGGCAACCACTTCCATCCTGGGCAACCGCCAGGACATTCCTGGGCAACCGCCAGGACCTTCCGCTTGGGCGGGTATCAGGCTGCCGAGCGCCTGCATGATGGACTGGCGCGGGTCACAGGCGGAACAACAGGCGCGCTTCTTTCCAGACCAGCGCCAGCGCGACCAGGCCGCCGATGAGCATCCCCACCAGCGCCGTGACGACCGCGCCGCCGGGCAGGTACAGCGCCAGCGCGTAAGCGATCCCGCCGCCCAGCAGCGCCGCCAGTCCCCCCTTCCACACGGGCGGCCACAGCGCGAGCCTGCCCGGCAGGCGGCGCGCCAGCCAGCACAGCATCAGGAGGGCTTCGACGGTCAGCGAGAGTTCGGCGGCGGCAATGGCGGGCGCGCCGGGCGCCTGGAAACAGGTCACTGCCAGCAAGCCGACCGCCAGGTAGAGGACCATGCGCGCCAGCACGCCGAAGAACGGGAACCAGGGCTGCTTGCGGGCGTAGAAAGCGCGCGCCATCAATTCCTGCACGGCGTACCCGGTCAACGTGAGCAGGAACACGCGCGTCGTCCAGGTCAACAGGGCCGTGCCGGCGGCGTCGAAGCCGAAGGCGGCGCGCGCCAGCGGATGCAGCCCGGCCGCCATGACGGCTGCTACCGGCAGCGTCAGCGCGATCAAGACCCGCAGCGCCTTTTCGATGGCGGCGTGGAAGGCCTCCCAATCGCCCCTGGCGGCCAGTTCGGAGAGCGTCGGCAGCATCGAAACGGCGATGGCGGTGCCGATCAGCGTCTCAGGCACCTGCATGATCATCCAGCCGTAGGTCAGGGACGAGACCGCGCCCACCTGGTCGAGGCGCGAGGCGAAGTTATCGCGGGCGATGAACATCGCCTGGATGCCGAACATGGTCAGCAGGCGCGGGGCCACCATGCGCAGCGCGCCCCGCATGGCCGGGTCGCGGACGTCGAGCGAGGCCGTCCAACGGAACTGGTACCTGATCAGGCCGGGTACCTGGATGAGCAGGTGCAGGCAAGCGCCCAGGATGACGCCGTACACCAGTCCATGCACGCCCAGACCGAAGGCCGGCAGGACGAAGGGACCGATGACGTACGGCTCAGTGGGCGAAAAGACCAGCGCCCCGATGATCTGCCCGACGTTGTAGAGCGCCGGCGCCAATGCGGGCAACAGGAAATGCTGGTTGGACTGCAAGCCCGCCATCACCAGCCCGCTGATGGAGAAGATCAGCGTGGCGACCAGGTTCAAGCGCATCAACCCCGCGATGAGGGCTTGCTGGCCGCTCCCGAAGCCGGGCGCGATCCCGATCTGCGAACGTACGATGTCTTCGGCGAAGAGCGCCACCAACACCGCAGCCGAGGCGGTCGCCAGGAAGCCGACGTTGGCCAGGCGCGAGAACAGGTTCCAGGCCGCCGGGCGCCCGTGCAGGGCCAGCGTTTCGGTCAGGATGGGGATGAAGGCCATGGCCAGCGCCCCGCCGGAGATGAGCGCGAACAGCAGGTCGGGCAGGTTATTGGCGACGTTGAAGGCGTCCAGTTCCATGGACAGGCGGAACTGGCGCGCGATGATGATCGAGCGCACGAAGGCCAGCAGTTTATCCAGGCCGAAGAAGAAACCTACCAGCAGCGAGGTGCGCCCCAGGAAGGAGGCTTTTTTCAATGGTGGTGTTCGGCGAGCGCGCCGAAGGTCTCTGCGCCGGGCAGTTTATCGGCCAGGTTGGCGGGTTTGTGGATCAACACCGGTAAGCACTGCGGGCAGATGTAGATTTCCTGGCCCTGGTATTGGATGGTCAGCAGGGGTTTTTCCTGCTCGCTGGCATTGCAATTCAAACAGACGGTCATCATTGTCTCCATAAAATCAATCTCTAATCCTGACTCTATCCCTTTCGGCGGTAATCAATGCGCCCTTCTTCAGGCTGCCCTCATAGCGGGATAACACTTGCAAGCAAATTTCCCCTTGCTGCCGTGTAGACAGGTTAACCAGACGCACAATTCCAGCATGAGGCAACCCATGAACAACAACCAATTCGCCAAAGTCTTTATCCAGAGTAACCAAAATACGACCCTCTCGATAAGCAAAAGATAAGATTTCCTCGTCGCCAGGATCCTGGTCCCATTCACCTGTCCAAATCACGTCATGGCCGGCAGACTCCAAAACATAGCGGACGCCGCCCCAAACGCAAGTATCCAACAGGATTTTCACCCGGCAACCCCGCTCACCAGGAACTCTACACGCTCGTGCCTGACCATGCGATTGGCGTAAACCAAGCAAGCCTGGATGTCCTCCGCTTCCAGCCAGGGATACCCGCTCAAGATCGTTGTTGGCGTATCCCCGGCAGCCAACATACCCAGTACGTGTTCCACAGCCAGGCGGCGCCCGCGAATGATCGGCTTCCCGCCAAAGATCTTTGGGTTGACAACGATGCGTTTCAGGAGTTCATTTTCTTCCATAGTAGCCTCTACCGCTATTTTACAACAAAATCACTTCCACGCTCTCCCCGGCCTCCAGGCCGGTGGCGTCGGGTGGGATGCGCAGCAGGCCATGCGCGGCAGCCAGGGTGAAGATCAGGTTGGACTTGCCGAAGATCGGCTCGGCGCTCCACCCCCCTCCCTGCCCCCCTTTGGGAGAGGGGAGCAACTTCACCGGCCACCAATCTTCGCGCCCGGCCTGCGAAGGCAGGTTGACCGCCAGGCGCGCCTGCACCGCCGGCCTGGGGCGCGGCAGGAGTCCCAGCAGCCGCTCGATCACCGGCGCCACGAACAGGTAGCCGTTCACCAGCGCGCTGACCGGGTTGCCCGGCAGCCCGATGACGGCCTTGCCGTCGCACACGCCCAGGATGGTGGGCTTGCCGGGGCGGGTGTTCACGCCATGCACCAGCACGCCCGGCGCTCCGAGCGTCGCGATCACGTCCGCGGTCATGTCGCGCGTGCTGGCCGAGGAACCGGCGGTGATCACCAGCAGGTCGCATTCCGCCAGCGCCCGCGCGGCAATGGCCTGCAGGTCAGCAAAGGAATCCCCAACGATGCCGTACAGGCGCGCCTCGCCGCCGGTCTGCGCTGCCAGCGCCGCCAGGGTATACGAGTTGACATCCCGCACCTGGCCGGGACGCGGCGCGACGTGCGGCGGGACGACCTCGTCGCCGGACGAGACGAGACCGACGCGCACCTTCCTGGCTACACGAATCATAGTGACGCCCAGCGCCATCAGGCCGCCGATCTCGGCCGGGCGCATCAGGCTGCCCGCGGCCTGCACCACCCTTCCCTGGGCCACATCCTCGCCGACGGCGATCACGTTCTCCCCCTCCGCAACGGCGCGCAGGATTTCGATCTCGTCCAACCTTCCGGCGGCGCCGGCGGAAGGTCGCGTCTCCTGGGTGTATTCCAGCATGACCACCGCGTCCGCATTTTCGGGCAGCATCCCGCCGGTGTGGATGAGCATACACTGGGCGGCCTGCAAAGCGGATTTGGGCGCATCCCCCATCGGCGCTTCGCCCGCCAATACCAGGTAGGCGGGCAGCGAATCGCTGGCGCCGTAGGTATCGCGGGCGCGCACGGCGTAACCGTCCACGCTGGAGCGCGGGAACTGCGGTAAGGGGTGCGGCGCGTAGATGTCCTCGGCGCACACCCGGCCCAGGGACGCGGCAACTTCTATCGTCTCGGCAGCAGGCCCAGGCGCAGGAAGATGCAAGAGCAGGCGGTCGCGCGCCTCATCGGGCGGCAGCAAGGTCAGGAATTCGGGCATAGGTCAACGCAGCCAGAAGGCAAAGGTCAGCACCCAGGCAGCCAGGCCAAAGACGGCCAGGGCGTTGGCGGTCAGTAATTTCCAGTCCGGTTTTGCGCCCAGCGCCAGGTTGCGCAGCAGGTAGATCTGCAACAGGGCAAAGGGAAAGGTCAGGAAGGCCGGCCAGACCAACCCCCAGGCCAGCCCGAACAACGGCGCGGCGGCCAGCAGCAGGTAAGCGCCCAGCGCCAGGCCGTGATGCAGGGGGATGGCGCGCTCCCAGCCCAGGCTGCGCAGGAGCGTGCGGCGGTCGTACTTCTGGTCGGCGGCGTAGGTGGGGAAATCGAGCGCCAGGAAACAGGCCAGCGCCAGCAAGGTGAGCGGGAAGGAGACGATGCCCACCAGGCGGTGGTATTCGCCAGCCTGCAACACGAAGCCCAGGGCAGGCGCCAGCATGGCGATGTGCGCCGCCAGCGCAAACTCGCCCAACCCGGCGTTCACCAGCCGGGCGGGAGGGACGGCGTAGGCCAGCGCCAAAACCAGCGAAAGCGCCAGGAACAGCCAGGCGGCCGGCGAGAGCGCGCCCGCGCGCGCCAGCAGCAAGGCCAGCACGGCCGCCGACGATAGCGCAGCCAGCGCAACCAGCAAGACGGTATTGCGCAAGGCCAGGCGCTCGGCGCGGGTATCTTCATCCTCCAGGGGTTCGGCCAGCGGACGGAAGGCCTCAGCCAGCCAGCCCATGCTGGCCTGCAAGAGCGTCACGCCGACCAGCCCCAACCAGAAGGCCAGCGAGCGATGGGGGACGCCCAGGTAACGGGCAATGCCCGCCCCCAGGATATAAGCCAGCGCGGCGAACATCAGGTGCAACGGGCGGGAGAAGCGCAACAGGGTCAATAAACGCGGCGTAGTCATAACTCAAGGGACAAGGGACTTGACGAGCGGGATGGCCCGCAACAGGCTGACGACCAGGAAAGACAACAAGCAGACCGCCAGGGCCGTCAACGGGATGCAATACAGCGGCTCGGCCATCCAACTGTACAGGCGGAAGCCAAGCGCGCCGTCGCGCAGCAAGTCTATCACAAGAATGTGGAGCAGGTAAATGCCAAAACTGGCCGCAGAAAACGCGCGCAGCGGCGCAACGATCCATCCCGCCAGGCGACCGCCCAGGTCCTTGAGCAGCAGGAAAGCGCAGGCGGAGGCGAGCACGGTCGGGAGGCTGAAATAACTGTAGAAAAAGGCGTCGATGGTCTCGGAGTCCGCCGAAAGCAGCGCCGTGCCAAAATAAGTAACCAGCACAGCGCACAGCGCGCCCAGCCCGGCCAGCAGGCGTCCGCGCGGTGTGAGGCGCACCTCCGCCAGCCAATAGCCCAGGATGAAGTAGCCCACGTAGCCGGTCACGACCGGAATTTCCAGCGCGGTCGGGAAACCGGTCAGGCGCTTTGCCAGTTCCGTCAGCGAGGCGCCCAGCAGCCACAGCAGCAGGAAATATCCCAGGTCGCGGCGGGAGGCGGCGGAGACCAACAAGCGCAGGAGCGGCGTCACCAGGTAGATGCCGGCCAGCACGTACAGGAACCACAGGTGAATCTCGACATCCCCCAGGTAAATGGCCTTGAGCATGGACAGCGCAATGCGCCCCGGCGACATGCTGCCGTTACGATAGGCTTCCACCGACCACAGCAGGTAGGCCGCCGACCAGAACAAGGCAGGAATACCTACTTTGATGAAACGCCTGCGCAAGAAGACGCCCAACGGCTCGTCCCTGCCGAGCAACAGCGCGCCGCTGACCATGAAGAACAGCGGCACGCCCATACGCGAGAGCGAGTCGTAGAAGTTAGCCGCCGCCCAGGCCGAAGGCGGCTGGTCGCCTTTGAAAAAGACCGGGTAGGACAAATGCACCAGCGCCACCTGGAAGACGGCGATCACACGGATCAGGTCCACCCAGGCCAGGCGGGCAGGCGCACAGGGCGTTTGCGACGGGGAGGGTTCCATCAGGAGGGCGGTCCGGCAACCCGCTTGCGCAGGTCGCGCAGGTGGATCTGGTTATGAAGATAGACCATCTTGACCATCTCGGCCAGGATCGTCTGCCCCAGGAAGGGATGGCGGCCTTCCTTCATCAGGTCGGCCTCAGACAGCCCGGCCACCCAGGCGGCCATCTCGGCCCGCACGGCGGTATACTGCGCCAGCAATTCCCCGGGCGGCAGGTCGCTGGTCGTTTCCTGCTGGCTGGCGTTGTACCGATCGATCGAAAAGTCTTCCGGCGCGCCCGCGCCGCCCGCGCGGATGCCTTCGAACAGCGCCAGGAAGCCGCGCTCAGCGGTCACGAAATGCGCCAGTACGTTGCGCACGCTCCAAAGCCCTCCTTCCGTGTAGACTTCGATCTCCCACTGTCCGGGGGTGAGGGCGGCAAAAAAAGCGGCCATCTTCTCGCCTTCGGACTTCAAGCGTTCAGACAGGAAAGCGGGCGTCTCAGGCATGATCCATCTCCTCTAAAGCAGGGAATAACCGCCGTCCACGACGATGGTCTGGCCGGTGATGTACTCGTTCTTGAGCAGGAACTCGAGCGCCGAGGCCACTTCTTCGGTCGCCGCCGGACGCTTGAGCGGCAGGCGCTCCACCAGCCGGTTCCACTCTTCGAGGGGCATGCTTTCGGGCGGCAGCGCCAATCCCGGCGCAATGGCGTTGACGCGGATGGAGGGCGCCAGCGAGCGCGCCAGCACGCGCGTAAGCGACTCCAGGGCGGCCTTGCTGACGGTATAGGATGGGTAGCCCGACCAGGCTTTGCCCGCGCCCACGTCGCTCACGTTGACGATCAGCCCGCCCGCGGTCATCCGCAGGGCGGCCTGCTGGGCGCACAAGAAGGGGATCTTCAAATTCAGGTCGAGCGCCGCGTCCCAATCCGCCAGCGGGAGCGTTTTCACCTCCCCGCGCGGCATGACCGCCGCCGAATTGACCAGCGCCGCCAGGCGGGATACGCCCGAATCAGGGGTCGCCAACAAGGAGTCGACCGTATCGAACAGGAAATGCGCCTGCTCCGCGCGGGTCAGGTCAGCGGATAAGGGAAACACCGGCACGCCAAAGGTGCGTATCTCGCTGGCCGTCTTTTGCGCCGCCTTCCCGGAGGTGTGGTAATGCAAGAGGACAGCATACCCCTGGTATGCCAGCGTCAGGGCAAAGGCGCGGCCCAGCCGGTGCGCGCCGCCGGTTACGATTGCCAACGGGAATTCAGCCATAGGCCTGTTTTACCACCTTTTTGCCCTGCGTGGGCATGGACTCCGAAGTCTCCCGACTTCGGCCCCACTTCGAGTGAAATCTGGAGGTTCCGTACTCCGCGGACTTATTTCCGAAAGAAATTCGAGACGAAGAACCAGATGTTGGCCGGGCGCTCCGCCAGGCGGCGCATGAAATAAGGATACCAGTGCGTGCCGAATGGGACGTAAATGCGCACCGGGTAGCCTTCCGCAACCAACTGCTCCTGCAGGTCGCGGCGGATGCCGTACAGCATCTGGAATTCCAGCGCGCTTTTCGGCAGGCCGACCTTCTCGGCATACTGCTTGGCAAACGCAACGCGCTTCTCGTCATGCGTGGCAATGGCCGGAACCGGCGGGACGCGCCCGTCCTTGCTGAGATGGGGCGAACCAGCCGCCAGGGCGGCGTCGATCAGGATCTTGGTCAGCAGGTCGAAGTTGGCGTCCACGTCCGCCTTTTTGGGGTAGGCCTTATCGGGGGGTTCCTTGTACGCTCCCTTGACCAGGCGGAAGCGCACCCCGCGTTCGAGCAGGCTGCGGGTATCCTGCTCGGTGCGGTACAGGTAGGATTGCACGACCAGGCCCACCGTCTTGACGGTGAAGCCCGAGTCCAGCACGCCATTCAAGATGTCAATCGTAACATCCGTATAGGGCGTATCCTCCATATCGATCCGCACGAAGTTCTTGTACTCTTTGGCGCGCGTCAGGATGCGCACCAGGTTCTGGCGGCAGACGGTATCGTCCAAGCCCATGCCAATCTGCGTCAGTTTGATGGAAACGTTCGACTGCACTCCCGCCTTGTCAATTTCTCCCAGGATCGCGATGATCTCTTCGGTGGACTGAGCCGCCTCTTCGGTCGTGGTAGTATGTTCACCCAGGTGATCCAGGGTAGCGACAATGCCCTTGGCGTTCAACTCCCGGATGGCGCGAATGGCATCCTCGACGCGCTCCCCGGCAACGAAACGGGAGGCGGTCTTCCAGGCCAGTTTCCAGCCAGTGACGGCGCGTTGCGCCCAACCGGCTTTGGACAGGTAAATCAGAAACGAACGGAGCATGGGGAAATCCATCCTTCAATTAGGAAGATGATGTGACAAATCTCAGCAATTCTCATTTTGAAAACAAGTTGTGCTTTTGCTGGCTCGGATTGGCAAATCCGATGCCATATTTGCTGGATTTGACAATCCCGCAAAGCCATACTGAGAATTGCTGGACAAATCTATTCTAGCACAACTGGCAGGGTTGATTGTGTTATACTCTTTGGGTGATTAAAGTCACGATTTATCTTTCCACCAAAAACGAATGAAAAACAAGCATTTCGCACTGTTTACCTGGGGCGTCCTCGGTTGGAACCTGATCGTCATCCTTTGGGGGGCCTACGTCCGCGCCACCGGCTCGGGGGCGGGCTGCGGGCGGCACTGGCCGCTGTGCGACGGGAAGGTGTTGCCGCGCGATCCCGGCGTGGAGATGGGCATCGAATTCACCCACCGCCTGCTCTCTGGCATAGACATCCTGCTGGTGGCTGCCATGCTGGTTTGGGGCTTCCGGGTCGTTTCCCAGGGACACCCGCTCCGCAAGGGATTGGCCGCTTCGGGGTTCTTCATTGTACTAGAAGCCTTGCTCGGCGCAGGCCTGGTGCTGTTCGAACTCACGGCCGGGAACTCGTCCATGGCGCGCGCTGTTGCCGTGGCGCTGCACCTGGCCAACACCTTCATCTTGGTAGCGAGCCTGGCATTGACCGCATACTGGGCTTCGGGAGGCAGATCGGTCCAGGTCAAGGGACAGGCAGGCAAGGCCTGGCTGCTGGCAGGCGGCCTGCTCGGCATGATCCTGATCGGTATGAGCGGCGCCGTCACCGCGCTGGGCGACACCCTGTTCCCGGCCGGTTCGCTGGCCGAAGGCATTGCGCAAGAGTTGGATCCCAACGCCCACTTCCTGGTGCGGCTGCGCGTGTATCACCCCATCATTGCGGTCCTGGCGGCAGGCTATTCGCTTTTCCTGGCGCGCCTGCTCTACGCCCAAACCCAGGGACTGGCGCGCAAACTCCTGCTTGGGCTGGTCGCGGCTGGCGCGGTCCAACTGGCTGCCGGCCTGGTCAACTTGCTGTTGCTGGCGCCCATCCCTATGCAAATCATCCACCTGCTCACCGCCGACCTGACCTGGATCATTTACATCCTGGCGGCCGCCGCTGTCCTGGCGAAAGAGGACGTTTAACTGTAACTTTCTGGAGGTTGTGTGAGAAACCGCAGCGCATCCATTCTGGTCCGTATCGTATCCATCCTTTTCTTGAGCGGGACGCTTATCCTGACGATCGTTTCTTTGATCGATTACAGCCGCCAGCGCAACAATTATCCGGCGGGAATGACGATAGGCGGCGTCCCGGTCGGCGGTGTGGACCCGCAAACGGCCTCGGAACGGGTCTTACAGGTCTACAACACGCCCATCGAGGCGCAATATGCGGGCGCGGTCATCCACATCGACCCGAGCGTGATCGGTTTCGAACTGGAACTGGAAGCCATGCTGGCGGCCGCCGATCTCGCGCGCACGAGCGACTCGTTCTGGGGCGGTTTCTGGAACTACCTGTGGAACCGTGACAGCGCCCCGGTCGCTGTTCCCTTGCGCGCTTTGATTGCCGAGGAGCGATTACGCGCGTACCTGCAAAGTGAAATTGCCCCGCGCTACGACATCCCGCCGGAGCCTGCCCAGCCGGTTCCCGGCGGCGGCTTCACCGCTGGCCGTCCCGGCCAGGAACTGGACATCGACCGCGCCGTCATTTTGATCGAAGATGCGCTGCGCTCACCCACCAACCGCAGCGTCTCGTTGACCTTCCAACGCAGCGCGCCGGCGCGCCCCACCATCGAAAACCTGGAAATCCTGCTCAAGCAGACCATCCTGGCCTCCGACTTCGACGGCTTGACCAGCCTTTACCTGTTGGACCTGCAAACCGGGCAGGAAATCCACTTCATCCTCAACCAGGGTCAGGAACTGGAGACCGAGCCGGATGTCGCCATCACGGCGTCCAGCACCATCAAAATCCCCATCCTGGTTTCCATCATGATCAAGAACGGCCTCAAACCGCTGGATGAGCGCACTGCTGGCATGATCACGAACATGATCAAAAAGTCTGAAAACCCGCCTTCCGACGCGCTCATGGCAGAGTTGGATGTCACGCGCGGCCCGTTGGTCGTCACGGAAGACATGAAGAAAATCGGCTTGACCAATACCTTCCTGGCCGGCTTCTTCGAATTTGGTTCCCCGTTATTGGCCCGCATTACCACCCCGGCCAACCAACGCCTGGATGTGTACACCGATCCCGACCTTTACAACCAAACCACCGCCTCCGACATGGGCATGTTGCTGGCTGACATCTACCAGTGCGCCACATCCGGCGGCGGGGCGCTGGCGGCGGCCTTCCCGGACCGCATCAACCAGGCTTCCTGCCAGCAAATGGTAACGTTCCTGGCCGAGGATAAGATCGGCGTGCTGCTCGAAGCGGGCGTGCCGGGCGGCACCCAGGTGGCGCACAAACACGGCTGGGTGGTGGATACCACCACCGGCTACATGAAAAACGTCTCCGACGCGGCTATCATTTATACGCCCGGCGGGAATTATGTCCTGACGGTCTACACCTATCACCCACAACAGATCATTTTCGATAACGCCAACCTGCTGTTTGCAAACCTGGCGCAGATCACCTATAACTTCTACAACCTGTCATCCCAATGAAAGCGGCGCAACAGGCAAAATCGGTGAAACCATGCAGCCATCTTCGTATATAATCAGGGTATGAGCGCATCGCTTGGTCTTTATCGCCTGCAACTCTTGGACAGCCGGTTGGATGGAATCCGCACCCGGCTGGAGCAAATCCGCCAACAACTCGAAAACGACGAGTCGCTCCTCCAGGCCAGGTCCCAACTGGCGGATTCGGAAGCGGCGCGCCAACTCGCCGCGCATGCGCTGAAGCAGGCCGAAGCGGAAGTCGAAAAGATCAAGAACAAGATCGAGCAGACCGAATCCAGCCTGTATAGCGGCAGCGTAAAAAACCCGAAGGAATTGCAGGACTTACAGAACGAATCGGCTGCGCTCAAGCGTTACCTGGGCAATCTCGAAGACCGGCAATTGGAGGCCATGCTGGCCGAAGAAGCCGCGGCCCAACACTGGCTGGCAGCAACCAGACATACGGAAACTGTACAATCGCAGTTATCCAGCCAGGCGCGATCCCTGACCCGGGAACAGGCCGACCTGGAGAAAGAACTGGAACGGTTGACTTCCGAACGAAACGCCGCGCTCAATCCCCTGGACGCCAGGCTGCTATCTTCCTACGCTGACCTGCGCCAACAACGCAAGGGACTGGCAGTTGCCAGCCTCAACGAGGGCGCTTGCGCGGCCTGCGGCGCAACACTCACCCCCGCCCAACAACAGAGCGCGCGTTCCACAACGCAACTCTATTACTGCCCCACCTGCGGGCGTATCCTGTACGCGAACTAAACCAGGCGAACACCAAGCATGGAACCCACCCTCGCGTTCCTGGCCGGTTTCCTGACAGCCACCATCTTCTGGTGGCTGATGGGACGCATCCGCCCGCTATGGGGCGAGATCAAGGCCGGCTGGCAGAAAAGCAAGGAAGAGGCCCAGGCGCGCCGCTCGACAGGCGTGGAAGAGAACTACCGCCGCGCCACCCTGCGCCGCGCCCAGGGCATGCACCTGGCAGCGCCGCTGTTTGCCCTGGATGAAATTCTCGAACCACCGCGCTTGCTGGCGCCCCCCCCTCGCGTAGAACCGGGCGGGCCGCTGGTGACAGAAGATATCGTCTCCCGCGCCGTCCCCTACATGCCCTCCTGGCCTGAACTGGCCGCCGCGTACAGCCCGCCAACGCTCAGCCTGGCGCAAGCCCTTAGCGGAGGCGTCAACCTGGTGATCACCGGCCAGCCCGGCGCAGGCAAGACTGTTTCGCTGGCCCACCTGGCTTCCCTGGCGGCAAACCGAGACGCGCGCGCAGGCGAACTGGCGGGCAAAATTCCCTTCCTGTACCACATTGCCGACCTGCGCCTGCCGGACGGGGAAACCCGGGATGCGCTGCACCCCATCGTCGAGGCGGCCTCTGAGAACGCCCCCATGCTCGACCTGGCGCGCCTGCCCAACTTCATCCAGTACACCTTTCAAAACGGGAACGCCCTGCTGCTGCTGGACGGGTTCGACGAACTGACGCCCGGCGAGCAAGCCAAAGTCACGAATTACCTCAAAGCATTGCTCGATGCTTATCCGCAAACCCGCGTGGCGACCACCGGCTGCCCGGAACAATTCGATGGCCTGCTGGCGCTGGGCTTCGAACCAATGACCCTTGCGCCCTGGAAAACACGCCAATGCAACGACTTTGTCGAAAAGTGGGGACAACTCTGGATGCAGACAGTAGCAGTGGAATCGTGGGTACAAACCGGCCCAGAGCAGGTCGATCCTTTACTGGTCAATGCCTGGCTGAACACGGACAACCAGATGCTCACCCCCCTGGAACTGACCCTCAAAATCTGGGCGGGCTACGCTGGCGATGGCCTGGGACCCGGCATCCTGGATGCCATTGCGACCCACATCCGCCGCCTGACGCCGAGCAGCATCCCGCTTGCGGCGCTGGAAACGCTGGGGATGCAAGTCACGCTCTCCACCCAACCTATCTTCGATCCGCGCTCGGCGCGTGAATGGGTCAAAAAATTCGAACTCCCCGAAGAGAGGCCGCCGGACGATACGCTGGCAGAAGAAAGCGCAAAACCGCAGACCGGCCCCCTGGGCGAAAAGAAACAAACCGGGCCGCTGGAGCAAAGAGGCGGTACGGGGCCGCTCGGCCAAAAAGGAGGCACCGGCCCGCTGGGTCAAAAGGGAAAGACTGGCCCGCTCGGGCAAAAACCCAAGACCGCGCCGCTGCCTGCGACCAGCGGCCTGCTCGGCAAAATGACAGAGAGCGGCCTGCTGGTTTCGCACCCCCATAACCGAACGCGCTTCCTGCATCCCGTCCTGGGCGGCTACCTGGCCGGGCGCGCGCTGGCGGGCTTCAGCGCCGCCGATCCCCTGCTCGACCAACCCGACTGGAGCGGCAAATTCCTGGCCATGCGCTACCTGGCCGCGCATGGCGACGCCAGCGGAATGGTCGAAGCGCTGCTGGGGCAATCCGAACCGCCATTGCAGCGTCCGCTCCTGATCGCCGCCCGTTGGCTGCGGGACGCGCCGCGCAACGCCGCCTGGCGCGGGAAGGTCTTTGCGCGCCTGGCCGCCCTGCTACAGACCGAATCCATCCCGCTCGGACTGCGGGCGCAGGCGGTCGCCGCCTTTGCCTGGAGCGGCGACCCCGGCGCTGCCCCGCTCTTCCGCCAGTTCCTGCAAACGACTTCTTTCGAAATGCTCCAACTGGCCACGCTCGGATGCGGCGCAGTCCACGACGCCAAAGGCGTGGAACAGATCGCGGGGATCCTGCACGCCCCCAGCATCTCGGCGCAACGGGCAGCCTGCCTGGCGCTGGTTGCGATCGGGAACTCCCCGGCGATGGAAGCGGTCGCCCGCGCGCTCCTGCAAGGGGAAGAGGACCTGCGCCGCGCCGCCGCCGAAGCATTGGCCAACGACCCGGACGAGGGACACGCCATGCTCAAGGACGGCGTCACGTTGACCGACATCCTCCTGCGCCGCGCGGTCGTCTACGGCCTGGCGCGCGTGGACGAACCCTGGGCCATCGAAACCCTCCAGAGCATCCAGGTCAACGACGAACAATGGGTGGTGCGCAATTCTGCCACCGAAGTGCTGGACAGCAAGAACGCGCCCAACCCGCGCATCCCGCGCCCGCTCACGCCCCCGGCCGAGACGCCCTGGCTGATCGAATTTGCGGGCAAACAAGGGCTGGGCATTTCCCCTGGCTCGCCCGCCACCGACATCCTGGTCACCGCCCTCAGGAGCGGCATCGAAGAAGAACGCCTGGCAGCCCTGCCCTACCTGAAACGCACACCGACAGAGGGCGTCATCGCCAGCCTGTACCACGCCATGGATAGCGACGAACCGGAACTACGCGAGGCGGTCTTCCTGCTCTTGTGCGAATTGGCGGCCAGCGGTATCTCCCTCCCAAAACCACAACAATTTGGCCTGGCTTGAGCCTCCCGGCGCAGGGAAGACATGCTGATAAAGAACGCAACGCTGGTCACCTGGGGCTCTCCCAACCAGGCGCTCGCAGACCAGGCTGTCCTGGTGGAAAATGACCGGGTCCGCGAAGCAGGCCCGTCGTCCGGGTTGGAAGCGCGCTATCCCAAAGAAGCAGTCCTCGACGCGCGCGGCCAACTGGTCATGCCTGGTAACATCTGCCCGCACACCCACTTCTACGGCGCGTCCATCGCTGCGGCGCTGCCCCGCCTGGTGGACGCCATCAAGCACGGCGCGACCACGCTGTTCGACCACCACGCCTCGCCCAACGCCATCGACGGCTCGCTCGACATCCTGGCGGAGGCGGTGGAGCAGGCCGGCCTGCGCGCCTGCCTGTGCCACGAAGTGACCGACCGCGACGGCGAAGAAAAGATGAAGGCCGGGATTGCCGAGAACGTGCGCTTCATCAAGAAAGACAAATCCCCGCTCCTGGCCGCGACCTTTGGCCTGCACGCCAGCCTGACGCTTTCGGACTCGGCCCTGGCATTGTGCCGCCAATCCGCCCCCGAGGGGAGCGGCTTCCACATCCACACCGCCGAAGAGGACGCGGACGAGCGGGACAGCCCGGACAAAGCCGGGCTGCGCGTGGTGGAGCGCCTGAAAAAATTCGACCTGCTTGGGCCGCGCTCCATCGCCGCGCATGGCGTACACTTCGACGCCCGCGAGATGGAAATCCTGGCCGAGACCGGCGCCTGGGTGGCGCACCAGCCGCGCTCCAACACGCCGGTCGAATCCATGCTGCGCATGGGCGTGAGGGTCTGCCTGGGTAACGACGGCTTTTCCAATGCCATGTGGGAAGGGTGGAAAGCCGCCTACCTGGCGCACAAACCCTGGCGCGGCGACCCGCGCCGCATGGACGGGTATGACGTGGTCCAGATGGCGATCTACAACAACGCCGCGCTGGCCAACACCTTCTTCCCGCAGGCGCCCATCGGCCAGGTCCTGCCAGGCGCATACGCTGACCTGATCTTCGTGGATTACCACGCCCCCACCCCGCTACATGCAAGCAACCTGCCCTGGCATATCCTGTTCGGCATCCAGCCCGGCATGGTGACGACCACCATCGTGGCGGGCAAAGTCCTGATGAAAGACCGCGTTTTGCTCACGCTCGATGAAGCGGAGGTCGCCGCCAAAGCGCGCGAGCGAGCCGCCCAAGCCCGAAAACGCTACGAGGAGAGAAAATAAAAAAATGGAAAAACAACCCAACCTACCCACCGTCGCCGTGCTGGGCGGCACTGGGAAAGAAGGCAAAGGCCTGGCATATCGCTGGTCGAAGGCCGGCTACAACGTCCTGATCGGTTCGCGCACCCCCGAAAAAGCGGTCGAGGCTGCAAACGAACTGCGCAGCCTGCTTGGAAAGGATGCGAAGGTTAGCGGGCTGTCCAACCCTGAGGCCGCCGGGCAGGCCGAGGTCGTGGTGTTGACCGTGCCTTATGCCGCCCACCGCGCCACGCTCGAAAGCGTGAAAGACGCCCTGCAAGGCAAATTACTGGTTGACGTGACCGTCCCGCTGGCGCCGCCAAAAGTTGCCAAAGTGCAAATGCCGCCGGCCGGTTCGGCTGCGCAGGAAGCGCGCGAGATCCTGGGCGAGGGCGCGCAAGTCTGCGCCGCCTTCCAGAATATCTCCCACGAACACCTGCTGGGCGACTCTGCCGTAACTTGCGATGTGCTGGTGACCGGCAGCAGCCCGGAAGCGCGCGCCAGGACCATAGACCTGGTCGAAGCCGCCGGTCTCACCGGCTGGGACGCGGGCCCCATCGAAAACTCGGTGGTCGTCGAGGGACTCACCAGCGTGCTGATCGGCATCAACAAGAAATACGGAAGTACACACGCGGGGATTATGATCACAGGCGTTGAAAAAAAGCAATCAGTCATCAGTCGCTGAACACGGATGACTGAACACGGATGACTCTCACTCTCACTCCCCTCCTCGGCATCCCCCTCATCCACCGCGGCGACAACCTGGCGGATATACTTCTCATAGGCTTGCGCGCCTCCAACATTGCGCTGGCGGATGGCGACATCCTCGTGGTCACGTCAAAGATCGTCAGCAAGGCCGAGGGGCGGATGGTGGACCTCGCCAATGTCACACCAAGCGAACGCGCACTGAACCTGGCGCGCCAATCGGACAAAGACCCGCGCGTCGTGGAACTGATGTTACAGGAAAGTAGTGAAATTCTGCGCGTGCGAGTCGGGACGATCATCGTCGAGCATCGGCTGGGATTCGTCTGCGCGAACGCGGGGATCGACCATTCCAATGTTGATCCAACCGAAGACTGGGTGCTGCTGCTGCCTGAAAACCCCGACCGCTCGGCGGAACAGATCCGCCACAAGATCGAAGCCGTCACGGACACCCGCCTGGGCGTGCTGGTCATCGACTCGCACGGGCGCGCCTGGCGCAACGGAACGGTCGGCGTCGCCATCGGCCTCTCAGGACTGCCCGGCCTGGTAGACCTGCGCGGGCAGCCCGACCTGTTCGGCTTCCGCCTGCGCATCACCCAGGTCGGCGCTGCCGACGAACTGGCCGCGGCTGCCAGCCTGGTAATGGGACAGGCCGCCGAGGGCGCGCCCGCCGTCCATGTGCGCGGATTCCCTTATCCCTTGCGCGAAAGCCGCCTCGAAGAATTGCTGCGCCCCAGGGAACAAGATTTGTTTCGATGACAATCAAAGACCGACCCGGCGTTAGCCCTTCTTCTCCTTGCCGCTCCAGGCCTCGATGTCCACGCGAAAGACGGCCGTTACCTTCAAATCCTCGTCGCTCACGCCCTCGTAGTCCACGCCGGGGCGCAGGTGGGGGAAATGCTTGTCCATGAGCAATTGCAAGCCATACCTGGCTTCCTCATCGTCCTCCACCACCGACAGGCGGCCAAACACCACCACGCCCTTATACTTCACGCCGAAATTCATGGCGCGCTCGGCCACGATCCACTCGCCCATCTCGCTCACGTTCAGGTTCACCCGCGTCCCCGCGCCCACGCTCTCGAACGTGCGCCCCTTACGCGCGCCGTGAAAGTAAATGACATGCTTGTGCGGGTCATAGGCAAAATTGCGCGCCACCGTGAACGGCTGCCCGTCCTTGCACGTGGCGAACACCCCATACTCTGCCTTCTGCAAAAAGCCAGCGATCCAGGCGTCATCCGTGATGGCGCGGTCCTGGCGGCGGATTTTGGTCAACGCATGATCGGACATATTTTCTCCAGGGATGACAAGATGCCCCGCATTATAATCAACTTATGAACGACCTGCACACCTTCCTGCGCTCCCGACGCTCCATCCGCCGCTTCAAAGCGGACCCCGCGCCTGCTCCCGTTATCGAGCGGATTCTCGCCACCGCGACCTACGCCCCCTCCGCCCACAACACCCAGCCCTGGCGATTCGTCCTTGTAAAAAACCAATCGGCCTCATCTGCGCAATCTGCGGATAACACAACAAAACTCGGCCTGGCCCTCACCTCCGCCATGCGCCGCGACATGACCGCCGAAGGCGCGCCCGAAGCCGAGATCGAAGCCCGGGTCACGCGCTCACGCCGACGCCTGGACGAAGCGCCGGTCGTCATCCTGCTCTGTCGCGACCTGACCGCTGTCCGCGAACACAAGCGTGAAGACGAGATCATGGCCATCCAATCGGTTGCCAATGCGGCCACCTACCTGCTGCTGGCCGCGCACGCCGAGGGACTGGGCGGCAACTGGCTCTGCTGGCCGCTCTACGCCCAGGAAGAAACGCGTGAAGCGTTGGAATTGCCAGGGACGTGGGAACCGCAGGCGATGGTATTTGTTGGATATGCGAATGAGGAGCCGGGAGAGAAAGCCTTGAAATCTCTCGATGAAATCGTGATCAAGAAATGAACATCGTCGCCCTCGCCGGCGGGGTTGGCGGCGCGAAACTCGCGCACGGACTGGCCCACATCCTGCCTCCCGAAGACCTGACGGTCATCGTCAACACCGGCGATGACTTCGAACACTATGGGCTGTACATCTCGCCCGACCTGGACACGGTCTGTTACACGCTGGCGGGGCTGGCGAACCCGTCGACCGGCTGGGGGCGTATGGACGAATCCTGGCGCGCCATCGAGAACGCCAAACGCCTGGGCGGGCCGGCCTGGTTCAACCTGGGCGACCAGGACCTGGGCGCGCACCTGGAGCGCACGCGACGCCTGAAAGAGGGGCAGACGCTTACGCAGGTCACACGCGATTTCTGCGCGGCCTGGGGCGTGGGGCAGACCGTGTTGCCGATGAGCAATCAGCCCGTACGCACCATCGTCGAAACGGAGGAGGGCGATCTGGCCTTCCAGGAGTATTTCGTCCACCGGCGCTGCGAGCCGAGGGTGAAGGGCTTCCGGTTCGAGGGACTCGCTATAGCGGAAGCAAGCCCGGGGGCGTTGGATGCGATCCGGTCGGCAGACGCGGTGGTGATCTGCCCGTCCAATCCGTGGGTGAGCATCGATCCCATCCTGGGGGTGAGAGGCGTCAGGCAAGCAGTGGAAGAGAAAATTACGGTGGCTGTCTCTCCCATCATCGGCGGACAGACGGTCAAAGGCCCGGCGGCGAAGATGTACGCAGAGTTGGGCATCCAGCCTTCGGCGCTGGCAGTTGCCGGGCATTACCGTGGGCTTTTGAGGGGCTTCGTGCTGGATATGGTGGACGAGGCGCTGGCAAGCCAGGTTGCCATTCCCGCGTTAACCACCGATACGATGATGGATTCCTTAACAAAACGTGCAAAATTGGCAGGAGATGTGCTACACTTTATTGGGAGACTGCTTACATGACACTTTGGGCAATCGTGCCTGTGAAACCCCTGCGGCGCGGGAAATCCCGCCTGGCGAGCGCCTTATCCGAAGACGAACGAACACACCTGAACCGGCTGCTGCTGGAACATACCCTGACAACCCTGGCTGGCCTGAAAGAGGTCGAGCAAGTGCTGGTCGTCAGCCGCGACCCGCACGCGCTGACCATCGCCAGGGAACACGGCGCGCGCACGGTGCGCGAAAACGGCTCCCCGCATCTCAACACGGCGTTGACGCGGGCGACGGTCGTTGCGCAGGTCTACGCTTCGCGCGGGGTGCTGGTATTGCCCGCCGACCTGCCCTTGTTGGCGCGAGACGATATCCTGGCCTTGATCGCGCGCGCTACCGACCCGCCGGTGGTGGTGATCGCGCCCGACCGCCACGAAAAGGGAACCAATGCCCTGCTCATCTCACCTGCCAACCTGATCGAATATAACTTTGGGGACAATTCCTTCAAACGGCATTGTGAGCGCGCCAGGAAAGCGGGCGCTCGGCTGGAAATTGTCTCGCTCCCGTCCCTGGCGCTCGACCTGGACCTGCCCGAGGACCTGGCGCTGCTGGACGGGTGGAAAAATTGGACGCCGCGATGAGGTGACAAAATCCACCCAATCTTATTTCTTTCATCCATGCCGGGGGATTCGGCTGGATGCTATAATGAAGTCAAGGTTTCTGCCGAAATCTTGTAAGTTGAACACCCTATCTTGCAAGCGAGGTATCCCATGACAAAGAACAAATCCCTTGATGCGCTCATCATGAGCAACAAACAGTTCCAGGTTGAGTTGGAACGATGTGAGTATTGCGAGGAGAAGCCCTGCCAGGCCGCCTGCCCCGTCAATTGTTCGCCATTCGACTTTATCATGGCGGCGCGGGTGGGACAACCTTCCGATATAAAACGTTCGGCCGGCGAAGTGATGCGCAACAACCCGTTGGGCGGGGTTTGCGGCCTGGTCTGCCCGGATACGCTGTGCATGGCGGCCTGCACGCGCAAAGATTTCGACGGCGCGATCAACATCCCCAAAGTACAGGCCACAGTGGTAGAGATGGCGAAACGGCTTGGCGGAATCCCGAAATTTTCCACACCCCAGGCAAACGGGATGAAAGTGGCGGTGGTTGGCGGCGGTCCGGCGGGACTTGGGGCTGCCGCGGCGCTGGCGCAGATGGGCTACGCGGTCGACATCTTCGAGAGCCGCGACCAACTGGGCGGCATGATGAACCTGATCCCCGATCACCGCCTGGACAAGCAGGCCGTGAAAACGGATATCGAATTCGCGCTTTCGCTGGGACAGATCACAGCCAGGACGGGGACAAAGATCGAGAATCCCAAGGAATTGCTGGCGCAGGGGTATCACGCCGTCTGCGTGACGGCCGGCCTGTGGAAGCCGATCGAACTCGGCGTCGAAAACGAAGACCTGGCCATCAAGATGGTGGACCTGCTCTCCAACCCGCAGGCGTACAACTTCAGCGGCAATGTGGCCGTCATCGGCGGCGGGGCGACCGCCCTGGATTGCGCCGTCACGGCCAGGGCGCGCGGCGCGGAACACGTCGAGATGTTCATGTTGGAGAAACTGGCGGAAATGCCGCTGACCGCCAGGGAGCGCCAGGAACTGCTGGACTTCGACATCGAGGTCAGCGGGCGCATCCGCGTGACGCGCATCCTTGCCAGCGACCAGCGCATCTCAGGCATCGAAACCATGAAGGTGCACCTCCCTGACGGACAGCCTTTCAGCCCAGCCAACGTCCGCGATGTGGATGGGACGCAGGTCACGAGAGCCGGTTTCACGAACGTCGTGATCGCCATCGGGATGCGCCCGACGCTGGCGCGCGAGCAGGCCGAGGGCCTGTTCTACGCCGGGGACATGTTGACCGGCCCGACGACGGTCGTACAGGCGGTCGCCTCCGGCAAGAACGCCGCGCTCGAAATCGACGCCTGGCTGACCAGGCGGCCCAAGCCGGTCATCGAAAAGGCCACCAAATCGTATTACGCGCTGCCCGGTTACAACCCGGTCCCGGTTTCGCTGGAGGCCGACTTCTTCGGACGCCCGATCCGCTCGCCGTACCTGCTGTCCGCTTCGCCCGTCACCGATGGCCTGGAGCAGATGAACAAGGCGTATGAGGCGGGCTGGGCCGGCGGCATCCTGAAGACCGCCTTCGACAACGTCCCCATCCACATCCCGGCCGAGTACATGTTCTCGTTCAGCCCCACCACCTACGCCAATTCCGACAACGTGTCGGGGCATCCGCTCGACCGCGTCTGCCGGGAGATCGAGGCGCTGGTCAAGCAGTGGCCGGATCGGTTGACGGTCGGCTCCACCGGCGGCCCGGTGAGCGGGCACGACGAAAGCGACATGGCCGGCTGGCAGTCGAACACACGCAAATTAGAAGCGGCCGGCGCGATGGGCATCGAGTATTCGCTGTCCTGCCCGCAGGGCGGCGACGGCACCGAGGGCGACATCGTCTCGCAAAACGCGGCGCTGACCGCCAGGATCATCGGCTGGATCATGGAGATCGGCGACCCGGATGTCCCGAAACTGTTCAAACTGACGGCAGCCGTGACCTCGATTGCGCCGATCCTGCGCGCCATCCGCGGCGTGCTAGATAAATACCCGCACAAAAAAGCCGGCATCACGCTGGCAAACTCCTTCCCCACGCTGGCCTTCCGCCCGGCGGCTGACCGTAAGTGGGAAGAAGGCGTCATCGTGGGGATGAGCGGCGAGGGCGTGACGCCGATCTCGTACCTGACGCTGGCCAATGCCGTTCCCGAAGGGATCGAAATCTCCGGCAACGGCGGCCCGATGCACTACAAGGCCGCCATGGACTTCCTGGCGCTGGGCGTCAAGACCGTCCAGTTCTGCACCATTGCCATGAAGCACGGCGTCGGCGTCATCCAGGAACTCGAATCGGGCACCGCGTTCCTGATGCAGGAACGGGGCATCCAGTCCATGCAAGAGTTGATCGGCATCGCCCAGCCGCACCCGATCACCGATTTCATGGCGCTTTCCCCGGTCAAGAAGATTTCGACCTTCGATTATGACCTGTGCGTCTCGTGCGGCAACTGCGCCCGCTGCCCGTACCTGGCCATCCAACTCGACGAGAAGGGATTGCCGCACACGGACCCGGCCAAATGCATTGGCTGTTCGATATGCGCCCAGAAGTGCTACACCGGCGCAATTACCATGAGGACTCGCACGGCCGAGGAATTGGCTTTGTTGGTAGAGCATTAAAAACCTGGAGAACATGAAAGGAGCAAAATATGACCACACGCTTTGAAAATGGCATCGTTGCGACCCTGGGAAGCGACAACCGGGTGCTGTGGAACGGCTCGGTCGTCACCGACGGCGAGGTGATCGTCGCGGTCGGCGAATCGGCCAAGATGAAGGCGCGTTTCCCCGAAGCCGAAGCAGTCGATTGTTCCGGCAAGATCGTCCTGCCGGGCTTCATCTGCGCGCACCACCATTTCTATTCCACCATGGCGCGCGGGATGTCCATCCCGGGCGAACCGGCCTCCAATTTCGTCCAGGTGCTCGAACGGCTGTGGTGGAAGGTGGACCGCGCGCTGGCCGAGGAGGACATCGCCTTGTCCGCCGAAGTGCCGCTCATCGAGTGCCTGCGCAACGGCGTCACCACCGTCATCGACCACCACGCCTCGCCCTCCATGCGCGACGGCTCGCTCGACCTGATCGAAGCCGCCGTCCGGCGGGCGGGCATCCGCGCCTCGCTGTGCTACGAGGTCTCGGACCGCAACCTGGCCGGCGGCGGGATCGCGGAGAACGAGCGATTCATCAAGAAGACCGGCAAAGGCGACGGGCAGATCGCGGCCATGATGGGACTGCACGCCTCTTTCACCGTCTCCGATGAGACCGTCGCGACCTGCGTAGGCATCGCATCCGACGCCGGGGTGGGCTGCCACATCCACGTGGCGGAAGACGCCGCTGACAGGGAGGACTCGCTCCAGAAATACGGCGTTCCTACCGTCGTGCGGCTGGACAAATTGGGCGTCAGCGGCGAAAAATCCATCTTCGTGCATTGCGTCCACGTGGACGAGTCCGAGATGGAGGTCCTGGCGGCGACCAAGACCATCGTCGTCCACAACCCCGAGTCGAACATGAACAATGCTGTGGGCGTCACCCCGCTGCTCCAGATGCTCAAGAAGGGCATCCTGGTCGGGCTGGGAACGGACGGGATGAACTCGGATATGCTGGTGCAAATGCGCACCGCCTACCTGCTGCACCGCCTGTCCAACCGCGACCCGCGCGTGGCCTTCCTGGAGGCGCCGCAGTTGTTACTGCAAAACAACGCCGAGATCGTCGCGTGCCAGTTCGGGATGCGCGTGGGCGAACTGGCCGAGGGTCGTCCCGCCGACATGGCCATCCTGGACTACCGCCCGCCTACGCCGTTAAGCGAAGCCAACTTCCTCGGCCACCTGATCTTCGGGTTGGTGGATGCCACCGTAGACACCACCGTCTGCAAAGGGAAAATCTTGATGCAGGGCAAGCAGGTGCTCTCGCTCGACGAAGAGCGCATCGCGGCCCGCTCGCGCGAACTGGCGCCGAAGATGTGGGAACGCCTGCAGGCAATGTAATGGAGCGATAAGTCACCTCTTGCCTCAAAAGCGCGGATAACACTTCGACTTCCGCTCAGTGCAGGCGAGAGGTGACACCATCCAGGCGCGGCTCGGATAACTTCGCCCAGGGCATAATCTAACCTGACGATTGGATGAACAAGAGAGGCGAACGTGAATGTTGTTACAGTTAACGAGGCGAAGAAGAACCTCGACTCGCTGATCCAGAAAATCTTTTCTGATGCGGAACCAACGCTAATCGCGACGGATTCAGGCCAGCAAATCGTTTTGCTTTCCCTGGATGAATTCAACGCCTGGAAAGAAACAGCCTATCTTCTCTCGAATCATGCCAATGCGGAACATCTCCACAAATCTATTGCGGAAGCAAGGGCAGGGTATACATCCGAGCACAAGAACCGTTGAAAGCAGACTTATCAGGCTACTGGTCGCGACGGATTGACGGCGAACATCGCCTGGTTTATGGGGTTACAAAAACCGAACTTGTCATTATCGCCTGCCGGTATCATTACTCGAAGTGAACTTTTATAAAACCTTCCTGCAAATCAGGAAGGTTTTATATCACCCCTATTCGCCCTAACATGATACAATTTCACCACATAACCTGAACATGGACGGTGAAAATGGAACGCATTGCTCTATATTTGCAAGACTCGCATGATTTACGCGACGGGCTGGATTGCGTCCGCTACGCAGAATCGCGCGGCTTCGAAGCGGTCTGGCAAGCCGAATCGCGCCTGGTGCGCGACGCCGTGGTGCCGATGGCCGCTTACGCGGCGGTGACAAACCAACTGAAAGTCGGTTCGGGCGTCATCAATAACTGGACGCGCAATATCGGATTGCTGGCCGCCA
>JBMOMO010000062.1:0-24680 GCA_049324135.1 Chloroflexota bacterium | reverse complement strand
CCCCTCAAGTCCAGCAGGAAGTGTTTCGGTTGTTAATTGACCACGTCGTTGTCGGAGAAAATGAGATCGTGATCAAGCACATCGTTCCGACTGACGATGATTGTCGTTTGAAACCAGGACGTAGATGGGCGTGGTTGTGTATGAACTGGCTGGATAGGGCCTATCTGAGGGGAAGGTCAGTATCCCCTTTCAAAGTCAACCTGGTAGCGGAGCGGCTTCCCGTCCAACAGGAGTTGGTAGTTTTCGATGAACAGCCCGGCGATATCTTCGGGGAAACTGGGCGCAGCCGTATGGAAGGTCAGCAGCAGGTTGGGCGTTTCCCAGAAGATGTGGGATGAAGGGAGCGGTTCCTGCTCGAAGACATCCAGCACAGCGCCCGCGATCTTCCCGGACGAAAGGGCTGCTGCCAGCGCCGGTTCGTCCACCACGCTCCCGCGCCCGACGTTGATGAACAGCGCGTGCGCGGGCAGCGCTTCCAGCAGGGCTGCATCCACCAGGCGGCGCGTCCCAGGCGCGCCGGGCAGGGTGCAGACGAGATAGTCGAGCCCGGCGGCAAAGGAGGGGAGATCGTTGTGATGATAGGCGCTCACATGTGGGCAGGTTTCCCCGGCGCGGGTGAATCCGCGCACCTCCATGCCGAAGTGCCTGGCAGTCGCCGCCAGGTGACAACCGATCGAACCGACGCCCAGCAAGCCGAGCGTTTTACCGCGCAACACGCCGGTCTCGGAAGGATCCCAATGGCATTCTTGTTGGGACTGGATGCGTCCCAGGATTCTCCGCTCGTGCAGCAACAGGTAAGCGAAGACATACTCGGACATCAGCGGCCCAAAGACGCCGCGCGCATTGGTCAGGGTGTAGTCCCGGCGCAGGGATGGGTCGAGCAGGGGTTCCACGCCTGCCCAGGTGGATTGCGCCCAGCGTAAACCTGGCAATTTTGACAGCCTCTCCCGGATGAGTACCGGTTCGCCGAAGGCCAGGTCGCAGTCCGGGGCAGGCGCGGCGACGATTTCCAGGTCCGGCAAGGATGCGGCTTCGAGCAGGCGGCGGTATTCATCCGCTTGTTTGGAGAGCAGCGCGAGTTTGTGCATGAGGCTTTCTGGTGAATTGGTCGGCTCGGCGTTGCGATTGCCGGGTTCACGGTAACGTTTCGATGGCGTCTATCTCGATATGCCCGTCAGTGTCGCCCGGCGGCGGCACGGGCGGGGCTGTGAAGCGGACATAAGGATACGTTCCGGGTGGGACAACCCCGTCCAGGTCAATGGCGATGCCGGTCGAGTTGTAGAGTTGCCAGTCGCAAAGGTCTCGATGGTCGTCCTCCGGCAGGCCTGCGGCGCTGGTAATGGCGTTGCCGTCTACGAAGCCGTCTCCCCAGTTGAATACCGTATACCAGGTGTTGCCGTCGCCGACCTCGATGATGACCCAGTCTATCAAGACGCCGCCGCAGGAACCGTTCGGGTACTCGTAATATACCAGGTCCCACGAGGGATTCCCGATAACCTGGACGGAGATATTAAATGTCACGACGCTGCCGGTGGCAAAGTTCGTTGAGACTCCATCCGGCGCCGCGCCGATGTTGCCATACGGCAGACTCAACGCCTGTCCGTCCGTGTCTATGCCAGAATTGTCCCCCAGGTCTGGGTCGCTGAAGCCTGCGCCGCCAGGGATGATGATATCGGCTGTGTTCGAGAGATCGCCGGAGGCGCCTGCATCTACGGTTCCCTGGATCGTGATGGTAATCTGGTTGCCCCCCCCCGCGGCCAGGGACGCGCCGGTGAAGGCGACCGTGTTGCCGAGGGTATTGTCCACGCCGCAGTCCGCGGTTCCTGCTGGCGCGCAAGTCACGGTAAGGACTGAAATTTCTACCGGTACAACGTCTTCAACATCGAACCCAATGGCGTTGCTTGGTCCGCCATTGAGGATGGTGATAGTATATTGGATCGGGTTGCCCGCTGTGTAGATGTCTGTTCCATCGCTTTTCGTTATCTCCAAGTCAGCGGACAAAGTCGGCGTATCGGTATCGGTCTGCGAGTTGTTGCCAGGGATCGTATCCGTGTAGCCGGCTGGCGCGGTCACGACCGCAGTGTTTGACAGGTCGGTGGCGGCGGCAGGGGAGGTATTGGCCGTCACGGTGTAGACGATGCTTGCGCCGTTCGGAAGATCGACCGTATCGGCAAAGTTTGCAGCGCTGTTTACGATCCCGTCGCAGCCGCTGGCGCCGCCGTTTTGGGCCGCGCAGGCCCAGGTCCAGGTGAGAACCGGGGCGGGAATCGCGTCGGCGATGGTTGCGTTGTCAACAGCGTCAGGGCCATTGTTCGATACAGTGATCGTGTAGATGACATCGTCGCCTGGTGTGTAAGTAGCCGCGCCATCGGTTTTGTCAACCTGCAAATCAATATTCAGGGGAGGCGGGGGATCTGTGGGCGGGGGAGGCGGGGGCTTGGTGGGTCTGGGAGGCGGCGGGGCCGTGGGCGGCAGGGAAGTGGGGTCGTCGGTTGGGATGCTGGTCGGTGGGGCAGATGAAGGAGGGAGAGTTGGCGGGAGTGGCTGCGTCGGCGGTGTGCCGGGTGGAAGGGTTGCGTTGGGCGTCAAGAATATGTCATACCAGACGGGCAGGGTCAAAATATCAGCCGAAAGGGGAGGGATGGGCTGGGCTATCTCCTGGTAATTTGGGGTTAAGTTGGAGCGCATATGGACTTCCATCCACCAGGCAGGCACAAGCCCAACAGCAAATTGCCCTGCCAGGAACATCAAGATGAAGCCAACGAACAGGATAACCAGGAGGATTGCCAGGTCTCGGCGCGCACGGCCTCGTACGTTCATTTTCCCTGCCCATTGAGCGGCAAACGGACATAGACGACCGTGCCGGGATTGGTCTTTTCGTCATGCCCTGGACTCTCCAACCAGATGCGCCCGCCATGCGCCTGCACGATGCCGCGCGCAATGGACAATCCCAGCCCTGGCCCTCCGCCTTTGAACTTGGTTTTTCCCGATGAATGCGTCAACGTTTCCCCGGTCTGGTAGAACTTTTCGAAGACCAATTCCTGGTCTTGGGGTTCTATCCCAATCCCGGTATCCCGGATGGATATTTCTACTTCATGGCTATGCAGGTTCTCATTGAGAATACGCCCCTGGATGGTGATGTTGCCGCCATCGGGCGTATATTTGATGGCATTCATAACCAGGTGGTAGAAGGCTTTGTACATCAGTTCCGGGTCAATTTGAATAATGGGAAGTTCATCCAGCCCTTTGACGAATAGTTTTAGTTTGCGTTCTTTCAGGGCAGATCTAAAGTGCTTGTGGACTTTGCCAATGACAAGGTTGAGTTTCTGATCTGTCCTCGCGGGCAAGAGGGTCTGGCTGTCAATCTTCGAAACATCCAGCATGTTGTCGACGATTTCATCCATGCGGGTGAAACCGTCCATGAGTCCTTTTGCCATTACTTTTAATTCCGGGTCTTTGGTTGCCATCTGGTCGATCATGTAGGCATATCCCTGGATCAGGGTCAATGGGGTTCGCAATTCATGGGCCGAGATGTTGATGAAATCGGCCTTGGTGCGATCCATTTGCGCCAGGATACGGTTCGATTTTTCCAGGTCAGCGGTGCGCTGTTGCAGGCGCTCTGTCATTTCGTCGAAGGATTGCGCCAGCGTCCCGATCTCGTCCCCGCTATGGATGCCTGTCCTCTTGGACAGATTGCCGCCCGCGATGACCTCCGAGGTGCGAACCAGGGAGAAAAGGGGGGTGGTGATGCGGTGCGCAACGTAAAATCCCAAAGCGATGACAAAGATCGTTGCAATGGAAAAGATGAGGATATATTGATTGCGGTTTTCGCTCGCAAATTGGGTGACGAAATCCGCTGGCAATACAACAGCAAAAACGCCCAAGCGGTTACTCCCTACTTGTAGGACGCCGCGCGCTACACTGTATGAACGCTTATTGCCGAACTCGAAATTTTCCCCAACCACTAATTCATCCGCTTCTGCAATTTGCTTGTAGAGGCCTGGTGAGAGCGACAAAGTTGCCAGGTAGATGTTTTCGTCTTCCGGCGACTGAAGCGTAGATGTAATAGCCTTACCATTGTGATCGTAGAGGACTATATTTGCCAGCGCAGCATCCCTCACAAAGGGCATGAAGGTTTCCAGCGAAGCGCCTGCCACAGCCACACCGATCATTCGCTCTTGGAAGACAATCGGGGTGGCCGTAAAGTAGTACCACTTCCCATCCGTATCCTGGCTGATTTCGACCCTGGGGAAAGCGTTTGGATCGTTGCTCTCCAGCAGGGATCGCACCGTCGGCATTGAATTTGCCCATCCAACGCGCGTGACATCGAATACTTTCACCCCCTGACCGCGCAAGTGGAGTACCTCTTGCCCCTGCTGGTCGAAAATAAACAGGTTTTCGATTTTCAACCCGCTGGCTGCCGGTTTGGCCAGCGCAGAAAGCGTAGCGTAGTCTTTGGCAGGGATGGCTTCCCTTAGTCCTTCCGTAAAGTAGACCAGGCGGGTATGATCGACCTGCTTTTTACTTTGCTGGACAAAAACGTCCGATACCACCCGGCCCGCTTCCACCAACTGGTTGTGCAAACGCTCTTCTAGCGAATCAGTCAAGTAATTCGTGACCCAATATGCGCCAAAAATTGCAACGATCAACGTCAGCAATAAGTAAGGCAGGATAACCTTGAATCGAATACTCACAAAGGAAAACCTTAAAGCCCTGAAAGAATGATTTCATTAATTATACATAGAACGCGACTATATGAGCAGGGCAAAATGATTGCAAGTCACTGGAACAAAAATCGCCCTAAAAGGGCGATTTGGTGGGCGCAAAGGGACTCGAACCCCTGACCTCTTCGGTGTAAGCGAAGCGCTCTAACCAACTGAGCTATGCGCCCTCACGCCCCATTATAAATTCAAGGTTGCAGGTTGGCAAGTTACAGGTTAAACTTTCAGCAACTGATTTTCGACTTTCTACGGGAGAAACCATGCGCATTGTCCGTTATCAAACAAAAGGGGAAGCCCCAAAATATGGATGGCTGCTGGAGGATAAGATCGGGGAGATCGAAGGCGACCTGTTCGGCTCCTACAAGCGGAAGGAGGCGCGCACGCCTCTTTCGGACGCCAGCCTGCTCCCGCCATCCCAGCCGAGTAAAATCCTGTGCGTGGGCCGCAATTACGTGGACCACGCCAAAGAGTTGGGCAACGAAGTCCCCAAAGTGCCGTTGATTTTTATGAAGCCGCCCTCTGCGATCCTCGCCGACGGCGGGACCATCATCCTGCCGCCGCAGTCCAGGCAGGTGGAGCACGAAGGCGAACTGGTAGCCGTGATCGGCAAACGCGGACGGCACATCCCCGCCGAAGACGCCGGTCAATACATCCTGGGTTATACCGTTGGCAATGACGTCACGGCGCGCGACTTGCAAAAGATAGACGATCAGTGGACGCGCGCCAAAGGCTTCGATACCTTCTGTTCTTTCGGCCCGTGGATCGATACGGATTTCGACCCTTCCGACGCCGTGCTGACCTGCCGCGTCAACGGGCAGATGCGCCAGATGGCCTCCACGCGCGATATGGTCTTCAACGTTGGCGTGCTGGTCGCTTACATCTCGTCAGTCATGACCCTGGAGCCTGGGGATTTGCTTTTCACCGGCACGCCTGCGGGCGTGGGGGAACTCAAGGACGGGGATGTAGTCGACGTTGAGATCGAGGGATTGGGTAAGTTGAGCAACGCGGTGAAGGCAGAATAACGATAAAGGAGACGCAACAGGTTGGAACCGTCCCGAAGGTGTTTACCGGCCTTCCCTTACAGGGCGCTTCGCAACGGGACGTTCTTTATCCTTTTGCCAACTCACGCGCCTGTTCCACGTACGCCAGGGACTGGTGACGAAAATAGGTGTTGTACAGCGTGGCATAACGCCCGCCCTGCGACAGCAGTCCGTCATGGCTGCCTTCTTCGATGATGGCGCCCTGGTCCATGACCACGATGCGGTCGGCGGCCTTGACGGTGGACAGGCGGTGCGCGATCAGGATGCTGGTGCTGTTTTGCAGGATCAGTTCGAGCGCCTGCTGGATCTGCCACTCGGTAAACGGGTCGATGCTGGCAGTGGCTTCGTCCAGGATGAAGATGGCAGGCCTTTGCACCAGTACGCGCATGAGCGCCACCAGTTGGCGCTGTCCCATCGAGAGGCGGTTGCCGCGCTCGCCTACTTCGGTGTAGAGGCCTTCGGGCAGGGTTTCGAGCCATTCGCCCTGGCCGATGCGCTGCGACATTTCGCCCATTTCTTCATCGGTCACTTCGGGGGCGGCGTAGCGGATGTTTTGCGCAACCGTGCCAGAAAACAGGAACGGCGCCTGCGAGACGATCCCCAACTGGCGGCGGTATTGCTGCAAATCGAAGGCGCGGATGTCGTGGCCGTCCACTGTCAGGGCGCCAGACTGGAACTCGTAAAATCGCGCGATCAACCTGGCAATGGAGGATTTACCCGCGCCGGTGTGTCCCACCAGGGCCAGATTCTCCCCGGGATGTACGAGCAGGTTGAAGTGAGTCAGAACCGGGTCTTTGTCCGTGTAACGGAATTCTATCTCCTTGAAGTGGATTTCGCCTTTCAGGCGCGGCGCGGCGCGCCTGTCTGTCTGGATCACATTGGGGTCGGCGTCGATCAGGGCAAAGACGCGCTCCGCAGCCGACAGGCCGGATTGGATCTGCGTCCAGAAGGCGGACAGGTTCATAACCGGGAAGAGGAAACTGTCGAGGCTCATGATGAAGAGATACCAGGCCCCGGCAGTGACCATGCCCTGCGCAATGCTCAAGCCGCCCGCGTAGACCAGGATGGCCGTGAAGACGCCGCCCAGCGCGTTGAGGGTGGGAAAGACCAGCGAAAGGATGAAGCCGCGCTGCACGTTGACGCGGTAGGATTGCTGGTTGGCGGCGTCGAACAGGTCGAAAATGCTGTTTTCCTGGCGGAAGTTCTTGGCAATGGAAATGCCGCTGACGGTTTCCTTGATGGCGGCGTTCACGTCGGCCATGGCGCGCATTCCCCGTCGTGTAACGCGCCGCGCCAGGCTGCGAAAGCCGAGCGCCATACCGAACACGAAGGGCATGAAGGCGGTCACCAGGAGCGCCATTTTCCACTCGGTTTGGAACAGCACTACGCCCAGGATGAGCGCCTGGAAGATTTGCGAGGCCACGTCGGTGACGATGACCACCAACTGGCCGAAGTCGTTGGTGTCGGAGGTGATGCGCGAGACGATGCGCCCGGAAGAGAATTGGTCGTAGAACGACAGGTCATGTTCGGCGGCGGCGTGGAAGGCCTGGGAACGCAGCGCCAGCACCACGTCGCCCACGCTGCGCACCACCAGCGCGCGCCGCGCCCAGTTCAATCCCCATACGCCTACCCCCACCGCCAGCAGCGCCAATCCTACGATGGAAATGGATTGCAAGGAAAGTTGCCCTTTGAGCAAATCCACCATGCGGCTGACCACCACCGGGAGCGATGCGCCGATGCCCGCAATCGCCACGACCAAAACGGACACTACCGCCAGGCGTTTGGCCTGCGGGCGGAAATATTCGCCGATGCGCCTTGCCAGTTGCCGGTCGCTGTATTGGCGGTCGTACTTTTCTGCGTTCAGTCCTCCGAAGAAGCCCATGGTGATTTCCGATTTTAGATTTACGATTGGCAAATGGTGTTTGCCATTGAGAACGCGAAAGTCGCAAAGATTTTCAAAAGATTTTTCTTTGCGCTCTTCACGTGTTTAGCGGTTCAAAGGCTGCATTCAAGAAAACCTTCAAAGTTTTCCTGCGTGATTGTGTCCACCTGGGCGTTGGGGTAGGCATTCAAAAAGGTCTCACGGGTGGATTTTTTTGTCTTACTTTTTGTTCCCCATTTGAACTCGTATGCGCCAAGCCTGCCCGCATGTTCCTCAACGTAATCTATTTCCTTTTGGTCATACGTTCGCCAGAACCAGGCGTTGACCGAACGTCCCGCCAGTTGATTGGTCTTGCGTCGTTCCACCATCAGGAAGTTTTCCCATAACTGTCCCGCGTCGTTTCGCAGGGAAAGCGGGTTCAGATTTTGGATCAAACTGTTGCGCACGCCGTTGTCGTAAAAGTAAAAGCGCGAGTTCTTGGTGATTTCCTTGCGGAGATGGCGCGAAAAGCCGCCCACCCGAAAGATGACAAAAACCTTTTCCAACAGGCCCAAATATCGCTCGACGGTTTCACGGTTGAGCCCAAGATTGGCTCCCAGTTCTGTGACAGAAACTTCATTCCCAATTTGAAAGGCGAGAAGGCGCAGCAGGTCAACAATTTTTTCGGGTCGGCGCACACCTTCAAGTTCGAGCAAATCGCGATACAGGTAGGAGCCAACGAGCTCGCCCAACAAACGTTCACGCAGCACAAGGGCGTCTGTCGTTGCGATCACGGGATACGCGCCCCAAACCAGCCAGCGTTCGAGTTGACTTCGCGTTTCGAGCATCCCGAGGCTGGATGCCAATTCGGGGTAGCCAAACGGGTAGAGGGTGAATGTCAGTTTTCGACCTGTCAGCGGCTCATTGATTTTAGTTGCAAGGTCAAAGGATGCCGAGCCTGTAGCCAGGATGGTAGCATGGGGATTGTTGTCAATCAAAATCTTGAGATTGAGACCAATTTCAGGCACACGCTGGGCTTCGTCAATGATGAGAAACTCGGCATCACCCAAAACTTCATTGAGCGTTTTCAGATTTTGGCTGGCAAGCGCCTCGCGATATAGCAACTCATCCGCGTTGACAAAACGTGTCCGCTGGGGGATGGTTTGAAGCAAGTCTTTGGCAAGGGTGGTTTTTCCTACCTGCCGCGGACCGTAGAGTACTAAAACCTTGCCAGGAATGATGGATCTGTGAATATCTGAAAGGAGTAACCGCCGAATTTTCATAAATTCATTATACTACACCGTATAGTATTGCCCTGTGAAAACTATGCCAATCGCGAAGATTTTGCGCGATGCTCATCTTATGGTTGCGGAATGAATTCCGCGCTACGAGATTTATGTTTGCTGTTCTCGCATACTTTTTTGTGGGTTGTCCAAAAACTTGACGGTTCAAAAGGTTATTCCCTGAAAATCCTCGAATACGCTTCCGAGGTCTTCATCAACTCTTCGTGCGTACCGATGGCCGCGATGCGACCCTGGCGCAGCACGATGATCAGGTCGGCCCAGCGGATCTGCGACAGACGGTGCGTGATGAGCAGGGTGGTGCGCCCGCGCGCGGCGTTGGCAATCGCCCGCTGGATCTTGTCTTCGGTGGCGCTGTCGATAGCACTGGTCGAATCGTCCAGGATCAGGATGCGCGGATCGGTCAGGAAGGCGCGCGCCAGCGCCAGCCTTTGCCGCTGCCCGCCCGAAAGCGTGACCCCGCGCTCGCCGATGACGGTCTCGTAGCCCGCCTCGAAGGATTGGATGAAGTCATGCGCCTGGGCCGACTGGGCCGCCGCCTCCACCTCCGCCCGGCCTGCTCCCGGTTTCCCGAAAGCGATGTTCTCGCTGACGGAACGCGAAAAGAGGAAGATGTCCTGCTCGATCATCGAGATCTGCGAGCGCAGCGCCGCCAGGTTCCAGGCGCGCACGTCCACGCCGTCCACCAGCACCTGCCCGGCTGTAACGTCGTAAGTGCGGTTGACCAGTTTGACCAGCGAGGTCTTGCCGGTGCCGGTCTGCCCGACGATGGCCACCGTTTGGCCGGGTTTGACCTTGAAGGAAATGTTTTGCAAGACGGGTTCGCCGCCCTCACCCCCACCCCCCTCCGTCTCCCCCCATTTTCTGTGAAAATGGGGGGAGAGATACGTGAATGAAACATCCCGGAACTCGATCTCGCCGCGCATGGGCGCGGCGTAGCCTTCCGCGTTCTGGTCGAGGTCTGTCTCGCGCTTGATCAATTCCAGGATGCGGCGCGCGCCGGAAACGCCCAGCGAGATCTGGGTGTAGGCAAAGGTCGAGGCAAAGGTGGGAAATTCCAGCATCCGCAGCAGGCCGAAGTAAGCCACCACCGCGCCCAGGTTGATCGTCCCGGCGCGGAACAGCAGCAGGGCATGGGTCAGTCCCAGGGCATAGGCGAGCCCCAACAGCAAATTGGGCAGGAAGCGCGCTTCCAGGTCGCCCTGGCGCACGAAGGCGTCCCGCACACGCCGGGCGTTGATCACGAAGCGTTCCACTTCCGCGCCCTCCTGCGCCGCGCCCTTGACGATCTCTACGCCGTCGAGCGCCTCGGAGAGATGCGTGTTCATCTCGCCAAAGGTGGCGCGCACCTCGTCTGTGATGGGCGAGAGGGTTTTCAGGTAGCGCCACAACGCAATGAAATAGGCAATTGCAAACAACGCTGGCGTCAGGGCCAGCGAAGCGTCGTACTGCTCGACAAAGAAGAACGGCATTACCAGGAACAGGAACGATCCCACCACCAGGTTGACGCCCGGGCTGAACATGAAATTGACCTCGCGCACATCATTGGTGGCGCGCGCCATGGTATCGCCCACCGGCTGTAAATTGTGGAAGGTCATGCTCTTGCCAAGCAGGGACAGGTACAACTCGTCGCGGATGTCGCGCTCGATCTTCTGCGCCATCAGTTCCGCGCCAAAGTTGCGCCCCAGTTGGAGAACGCCGCGCACGATCTGTGACCCGCCCAGGACCAGCGCCAACGGCAGCAAGATGCTGGTATCGGGATCGGGCAGCAACATTTTGTCGAAGGCGTCGCCCACCATCACCGGCACCACCGCCGCCAGCGCCGCATTGCCCAGCGCGCCGACAAAGATCAGGATGATGATGGCCCAGTACCGGCTGGCGTGGGACAGGATCCACCGGATGGGAGAATGGTGGTCATACCTGGCGCTTCGCTGCAAGGTAAATTCTGTCGCTTGGGAAAAAGTTGTCATCGTGAAACCAGTGCGCGCGCTGAAAGGGGTGGGCAAACGAGAACTGATTGTACCCCCATTTGAGTCGCCAACCTGCTTTCGATGATGAGTGGGCTGATCGAAAAAAGCGCCTGTAATGGACTTATGGTAAAATACGATTAAGTTTTTCCTTAATCGAATGCAAAAAGTTCAACCCCTTCAAACGTTCGACCAGATCAAACAGTTGTCGGACCCGCGCCGTTTGCAAATCCTGCGCTTGCTCATGGCCGAGCCGGCCACCTTGTCGCATCTTGCCCGCGCCCTGGGGCAATCCCCCGCCTGGGTGCGCCATCACATCCTTGCGTTAGAGTCGGCCAACCTGATCGAACTCTCTGAAACGCGCAAGACAGGCACGGTCATCGAGAAATTCTACCGCGCCAAAGCCGGCGCCTTGCTGCTGCAAGAATTGGTCTTGCCCAAAAGCGAAAAACCGGTCGTCATCTTTTCGGGCAGCCACGACCTGGCGCTCGAAGCCGCCGCCGCGCACCTGGAACGCCACGCCCACTTACTCACCCTGCCGGTCGGCTCGCTGGATGGCCTGGTCAACTTGCGCCAGGGACTGTGCCAGTTCAGCGGCGCGCACCTGCTCGACGAAAGCGGCGAATACAACACCCCTTACGTACGCCGCATCTTCCCCGACCGGGACATGGAACTGGTCACCCTGGCCCATCGCACGCAGGGATGGATGGTCGCGCCGGGCAACCCGAAGGGAGTCCGCAGCGCCTCAGACCTGGCCCGGGCCGGCCTCCGTTTCATCAACCGCAACCCCGGCTCCGGCACCCGCCTGTGGCTGGACGCGGAACTCAAACGCCTGGGCGTGCCGGTGGAGCAGGTGGACGGCTATTTCCAGGTCGCCTCCACCCACAATGACACCGCCCGCGTCGTTGCCGAGGGCCGGGCCGACGTTGCCCTTGGCTTACAGGCCGCCGCCCAACGATACAACCTGGATTTCATCCCGCTCTTCAACGAACGCTATGACCTGGTTTTCCCGCGCGAATTATCCAGCCGTTTGAGCATACTGCTGAATTACATCCAGTCGGCTGGCTTTCGGCGCGACATGGCGGGGCTGGACGGTTACGAATGCGCGCACACCGGGGAACAGATCCAACTCCACTGACCATCACGGCTACCCGTAAAGATTTTCTACAAAGGAGAAAGCAATGAAACTGCATACCCGATTCATCCTCAGCGGCATGGCGCTGGTAGCGCTCGCCTTTGGCTTTGCCGCCTGTGGCCCGCAAGCCCCGATCACGCCGGTCGAGACCGCTACGCCTGTGGAGACAGAGGCGCCTGTCGAGCCAACCGTACCTGCCGCGCCCGTGCTCGAAATCGTTGGCCCGGCCACGACCCTGTCCCTGACCATGCCCGAACTGATGGCCCTGCCCGCCACGGAAGGCTATGCAGGCATCAAGAGCAGCACTGGCAAGATCACACCGCCCGTCCCATTCAAGGGTGTGGCGCTCAAAGACCTGGCTGCGTTGGTCGGCGGCATGGATGAGACCGTCGGTTTCAATGTAGTGGCCGAGGACGGCTACAGCATTACCTTTTCCTATGACCAGATCAACAATGGAACCTTCATCGCCTACGACCCGGCTACCGGCAACGAACTCAAGAACCCGGTGGAGTTGACCGCGATCCTGGCCTACGAAATGGACGGTCAGCCGCTCGATCCCAAAGAGGAAGGTACGTTGCGGCTTGCCATCGTCGGCGCTGAGTTGAACCAGGTCACGGATGGTCACTGGTCGGTCAAGTGGGTCAACAAGTTGGAGGCCAAGAATCTCGGCGAGGAATGGGTGTTGGCCGCAAGCGGCGCAGTCTCCGAAGACATCGACCGCGCCAGCATCGAATCCTGCGGCGCGCCGCAGTGTCATGGCGCAAGTTGGACGGATGACAAGGCCCAGGAATGGGTGGGCGTGCCGCTCTGGCTGCTGGTGGGCGCTGTGGACGATGAGATCACGCATGAAGGCCCGGCCTTCAACGATGCGTTGGCAGACGGTGGTTACAGCATCGAGGTGATCGCCTCGGATGGATACACGGTTGCTTTCGATGCGGCGCGCGTGGCCCGTAACGACGACATCATCGTGGCCTACAAGGTCAACGACAATCCGCTGGTCGATAAGTATTTCCCGCTGCGACTGGTTGGCTCTGACCTGGAGAAGAGTGAAATGGCTGGCGGCGTCGTTGCCCTTAAGGTTGGGCTGGAGCCATTGCCCGCCGCCGAGGAACCTGCGGCAACCGAGGAACCTGCCGCGCCGGCCGCCGCTGTGGAAGGCAGCCTGGTGGTCACTGGCCTGGTAGGCCAGCCGCAGGGTTTCATGGAAGCCGACCTGCGCGCACTCGATGTCTTGCAGATCACTGCCGAGCATCCCAAGAAAGGTCCACAGGACTACGAAGGCATTTCCCTGAATGCCCTGCTCGACCTGGCGGGCGTGCAAGATGGCGCGACCAAACTGGTCATCACCGCCTCGGATGGATATACCGCTGAGGTCGGCCTGGATGTAGTCGCCGCGTGCGCCGATTGCCTGGTAGCCTTCACCGACACGGCCGAGCAGTTCAGCATGGTCATGCCCGGCATGGAAAGCAGCGCGTGGGTCAAAGGCGTGGCCAGTTTGGAAGTGAAGTAGCGATTTGGTCTCGATATGGCGGCAGTGGTCGAGTAGGGCGAAGCCCATATCGAGACCCGCCGCCTACCCGACCAACGTGCCAGCCACAAATGCAAAAGACTCTCGCCGCCCTCTTAACGGTCGCCCTGCTCGGGTTGGCGCTCGGCTCGTGTAACGGCGGGCAGGCCCGGGTCCCGTCGGAAGCGCCCGCGTCCATAGAAAGAACGCCGCTGGTGGTGTTTGCGGCGGGCAGTCTCATCCTGCCGTTTGCCGACCTGGAGCAGGCCTTCGAGTCGAAGTACCCGGCTATCGACGTGCAGGCCGAGTATCACGGCAGCATCCAGGTCATGCGGCATGTGACCGAGATCCACGAGCAGATCGATGTGGTCGCCACGGCGGACGCGGCGCTGATCCCGATGCTGATGTACGCCAGCACGATGCCGGACACCGGCCAGCCGTATGCGGACTGGTACATCAAGTTTGCCAGCAATCGCCTGGCGCTGGCTTACACGCCTGAGAGCAAATATGCGGACGAGATCAACATCGACAACTGGCCTGAGATTCTAGCCCGCCCGGATGTAAAGGTGGGACTGGCCGACCCGCGCTTCGACGCTTCCGGCTATCGCACGCTGATGGCCTTCTCGCTGATGGAAAACACGCTCGGTCGCTATGACCTGTTTGGGCCGGCCTTCGACGGGCAATTCACCTTCCCGGTGACGATCTTCCGCGACGACGACCTGACCACCATCACCGTGCCGGAGATTTTGGAGACGAAGCGGGACGCGCACATCGTCCTGCGCGGCGGCAGCATCATGCTGATCGCGCTGCTCGAATCTGGCGACCTGGACTATGCCTTCGAGTACGAGAGCGTCATCCGCCAGCATGGACTTGAAATGGTTGCGTTACCGGGGACGGTCAATATGGGCGAAGCAGAGTTGGAAGCGGCCTACCAGGCCGTGCAAGTAGACCTGGATTTCCAGCGTTTTGCTTCGGTGAAGCCGCAGTTTCGCGGCGAGCGCATCGGGTATGGGATCACCATCCCGGCCAACGCCCCGCACGCGGAAGAGGCGGCGCTGTTCGTAGCCTTCCTGCTCGGCCCGCAAGGACGCGCGATCATGGAAGCCGACTATCATCCCATGTTCGATCCTGCCCCGGCGGATGGTTATGCGGAGATGCCGGGGAGTCTGCAAACCTTGTGCGTCCCGGCTGAATAAAGGGTTGTCTGGTAGTAACGGCTTTAGCCGTCTCTGAGCGACTGAAGTCGCTACTACGAAATTTTTCGATAAAACATTGTGAAGCGCAGAAACCTGTTCTTTAACTTCGTCTTTTCGTTCCTGGGCAGCCTGCTGCTACTGTTCATCGTCCTGCCGCTGGTCAGCACCTTGTTAGGGACGACCCCGGAGCAGTTCTTGTTGGCGCTGGCCGACCCGGAAGTGCTGCGTTCCGTCGGCTTGACCTTTGGCGCAGCAGCGACAGCCACCGGTCTGGCCCTGCTGACCGGCGTGCCGTTGGCTTACTTGCTGGCGCGTCGCCGGTTGCATGGCAAGCGGCTGGTGGAAGCGCTGGTCAACCTGCCCATCGTCATCCCACACACTGCTGCGGGCGTAGCGCTGTTGCTGGTCTTCGGGCGGCGCGGATTGCTCGGTCAGTGGCTTACCCCGCTGGGCGTGACGTTTACCGACAACTTCGGCGGCATCGTGGTCGGCATGTTGTTCGTCAGCCTGCCATTCCTGGTCAACATGAGCCGCGAGGCCTTTGCCCTGGTCGATGATGAATTGGAGCGCGTGGCCCTGATCGACGGCGCCTCTGCCTGGGGCGCGTTTTGGTATGTGGCGTTGCCGCTGGCCTGGCGCGGCGTGTTGGGCGGCGCGGTCATGATGTGGGCGCGCGGCATCAGCGAGTTTGGCGCGGTCGTCATCCTGGCCTACCACCCCAAGATCGTGCCGGTGCTGATCTACGAGCGCTTCAACGGCTTCGGCCTGGACGCGGCGCAGCCGGTTGCCACCCTGCTCATCATCGTTGCCATCGCGGTATTTATTTTCTTGCGCGTATCCCTGCTGCCAGAAGGCGCAAACAAGTAACCTGCCAAAGGTTTGATCGGTGTGAGTTTGCCGGGCAGCGCGCCCGGATCGATAACAAGAAAGGAGAAAAACATGAAACTCAGTGCACGGAATGTATTGAAAGGCAAAGTCATCAGGGTTATCAAAGGAGCGGTCAACGCCGAAGTGACCCTTGAGTTGCCCGGCGGGGAACGTCTCGTTTCCATCATCACCAACGCCTCTGTAGACGCCCTCGGCCTGGCCGAAGGCAAGCAAGCCTACGCGGTCATCAAAGCCTCCAATATCATGGTGGCGGTTGACTGACATCCAACCTCGTGCATACGCCGCGCGCATTCCAGCGGCAAGCAAAAAAATTATTTTTCAAGGAGAAGTGAAACATGTCCCGTACGATCAAGTTATTCCTCATCCTGGGCATGGTCCTGTCCCTGGCCTTGGCCGCCTGTGGACCGACCGCCCCCGAGCCGGCTCCCGCCGAACCGGCCGCTCCCGCTGAGACGGAAGCGCCTGCTGCCCCTGCTGAAACCGAAGCGCCCGCCGCTGAAATTGCGCTGAAAGTGACCGGCGCGGTCGCCAGCGAACAAGCCTGGACCGAAGACGAAGTCAAGGCCATGAACGCCATTGATGTCGAGGCCACCAACAGCAAAGGCGAGAAGGACACTTATACCGGCGTTCTACTCACCGACCTGCTGGCCGCAGCCCAACCCAATGCCGATGCAAACAAGGTGGTCTTCGTAGCGGATGACGGCTACACCGCCGAGATCGGCCTGGAAGAACTGCTGGCTTGCGCCGACTGCATCGCCTCGTTCCGCGAAAAAGGCGGCTTCAGCACCGTCCTGCCGGGCTACCCGGGCAATATGCAGGTCAAGGGCGTGGTCGAAATCCAGGTTGTCGCTGGCGAAATGGCCGCTCCCGAACCGCCTGCCAACCCAACCTTGATCCTGGCAACCACAACCTCCACGCAAGATTCTGGCCTGTTGGATGTGTTGGTGCCTGTCTTCCAGGAACAGACCGGCTACACCGTCCAGACGGTGGCGGTCGGCACCGGCGCGGCGCTCAAGATGGCCGAAGAAGGCAACGCTGATGTGCTGCTCGTCCATGCGCCTTCTTCCGAAAAGGCGCTGATGGATGCCGGTTGGGGCAAGGATCGCATGTTGGTCATGCACAACGACTTCATCATCGTAGGCCCGGCGGCTGACCCGGCGGGCGTCAAAGGGATGGCCGTCATAGACGCTTACAAGGCGATTGCAGAAGCCAAAGCGCCCTTCATCACGCGCGGCGACGATTCCGGAACGCACAAGGCTGAACTGGCCTTGTGGAAACAAGCCGAACTTGACCCGACGACCTTCTCCCCCGATTTCTACATCAACAGTGGACAGGGCATGGGCGCATCGCTGACCATTGCATCCGAAAAGGGCGCTTATATCTTCACCGACCGCGCTACCTACCTGGCCAGCAAAGAGAATCTTGACCTGGAGATCCTGATCGAAGGTGATGCGGCGCTGTTGAACGTGTATCACGTCATCACGGTCAACCCGGAGAAATGGCCCAAAGCCAATTATGATGGCGCAATGGCCTTTGCCAAATTCATCACTGAACCGGCCACGCAGGAAGTCATCGGCGGGTTTGGCGTGGATGAATTCGGCCAGCCGTTGTTCTTCCCCGATGCGGACAAGACCGACGCAGACCTTGGATTAGAATAACGCGCGTGGTAGGGCAGGTCTGCCCCCTTCGGGGATGCTTCGCAAGACCTGCCCTACAGACCGCCCCCAGAGCAAATCATGATCTTCGACGCCGAAGTTTTTCAAATCACCCTCCTCTCGTTGCAAATCTCAGCCCTGGCAACCGGGCTGAGCCTGTTCATCGGCCTGCCGTTTGGGACGTGGCTGGCGCTGGGAAAGTTCCCCGGACGCTCATTCCTGTTGAGTATGGTCAACACCGGTATGGGATTGCCGCCTGTGGTCGTCGGCCTGTTCGTGGCGATGATGCTGTGGCGCTCTGGGCCGCTGGGGGATTTGAAATTAATTTATACCCCGACCGCGATCATCATTGCGCAAGTTGTGATTTCCTTTCCCGTTGTGACCGGGTTGACCGCCGCCGCGCTCCAATCCCTTGACCCGCGCCTGCGGTTGCAACTCTATGGCCTGGGCGCGTCGCGTGAACAGATGATCTGGGCGCTATGGCGCGAGGCGCGCCTGCCCCTGCTGGCGGCATTGATGGCTGGCTTCGGCTCGGTCATTTCCGAAGTGGGCGCATCCATGATGGTGGGCGGTAACATCCGCTACCAGACGCGCGTGCTGACGACCGCTATCGTGTTGGAGACCGGCAAAGGCCACTTCGACATTGCGATTGCGCTCGGTCTCTTGTTATTGACGATCACCTTCCTGGTCAACTGGGCATTGACCTGGATCCAGCAGCGGAGCGCACGCAGATGAAGCCGCTGGTTGAACTGCGTGATTTGTTGGTGCAACGCGGGAATCAGCCCGCCCTGCAACTCGACCGCTTGACCGTTCAGGAGGGCGAGGTGTTGGCTGTCGTTGGTCCAAATGGCGCCGGCAAGAGCACCTTGCTGCTGACGCTGGCGCGCCTGCTCAAGCCCGAGCGGGGAGAGATCCTGTTCAACGGCCAGCCGGCCGCGGCTGAGTCCGATACGGCCTATCGCCGCCGCATTGCGCTGGTGATGCAGGACCCGCTGCTGTTCGATACGACGGTATTCGACAACGTTGCCTCCGGGCTGCGCTTTCGGGGTATGACCAGGGAAGAAATCCGGGGACGTGTACCGCTCTGGCTGGAACGCCTGGGCGTAGGACACCTGTCGAAACGGCGGGCAGGCCAGTTGTCTGGCGGTGAAGCGCAGCGCGTCAGCCTGGCGCGGGCGCTGGCGCTGGAGCCGCAATTGCTGCTGCTGGATGAGCCGTTTTCCGCGCTCGATCCACCCACGCGCAGCCGCTTGTTGGAAGACCTGGGCGCGCTGTTGGACAAAACCGCTACCACAACCGTCTTTGTGACGCACGACCTGGCCGAGGCCGCGCAATTGTCAGGGCGCATGGCCGTCCTTGTGGGTAACCGGTTGCGGCAGGTTGGAAGTGCGGATGAAGTTTTCGGGACGCCCGCGGATGAGGAAGTGGCGCGGTTCCTGAACCACAAAGCCGTTCCGAGGGCTGTGTAACGCTGAAATTCAACGGCGAGCAGGCCAGGTGTCCGGCAGCGAAGCGCCAGTTCACTTCTTGCTTCGTTCGAACAACGAAACCGCCTCGATATGGTACGTCTGCGGGAAAAGGTCGAAGGGCGTCACGTCTGCCAGCCGGTAGCCGCCCGTAACCAGCCGCGCCGCGTCCCGCGCCAGGGTAGACGGGTCGCAGGAGACGTAGGCGATCCGTTCCGGTTGGAGGCGCAGGAGGCCGTCCAGCGCGGCCTTCTCCAGCCCGGCGCGCGGCGGGTCGAGCAGGACGATGGCCGGCTCGTGGGGCGAATTGCCCCTACGGGATGCTTCGCGACCAATTCGCCCTACAAATCCCGGGAGCACATCTTCAGCCGTCCCTTCGTAAAGTTCCACGTTCTCGAACTCGTCCAGGTTCGCGGTGAAATCTTCGCACGCCGACGGAGAGACTTCGATGCCGACCAGCCGCTTGCATTTCCCTGCCAGGAAGGCGCTGAACAACCCCACCCCGCAGTAAACGTCCAGCACAGTGGTGGAGGGGGAAATGGGCAGGCGCTCCAACAGGTGCTCCACCATCTTCCCTGCCATGAGGGTGTTGACCTGGAAGAACGAGGCGGCTGAGACTCTGAAATCGCGCCCCAGCACCTGGATGTAGAGGTGATCTTGGCCTGCCATCACCAGCGCATCGTCAGTGGCCAGGTGGACGACCGAGATGCCGGCTTCCAGTTCGAGTTCGGGCGCTTCGATCTCGTCCGCTTCGAGGATGAGCATCAGGTCGCCGTCTGCGCCCGCGCGCAGGGAGACGCGCGCGATGGGGGCGCCCGGCTCGAATTCCAACTGCGGCCATAGCGCGTCGATGGAGGCTTCGGGCAGGCAGCATTCGTCCACCGGGAAAACCGCGTTGCCAGCCGCGTTGACGAAACCCAACCTCCCTGCCCTGTCCAGGTGAAACTGGACGTGGTTGCGGTATTCCCATGGGTTCGGGCAGGCGACCATCGGCTGAACGGGCGGATTCTCGATCTTGCCGATGCGCTGCAACTGGTCGCGCAGGATGGCGGTCTTGGCGGACAGTTGGTCTGTGTACGACAAGTTTTGGTAATGACAGCCGCCGCAAACCTCGAAATGCTTGCATTTCGGCGGGATGCGCTGCGGCGAGGCTGCCAGCACTTCGAGCAGTTCAGCGCGCGCGAAGTTCTTCTTCTCCTCCACGATGCGCACGCGGACGCGCTCCCCCGGCAGCCCAAACGGGACGAAGACCGCGCGGCCACCAGGGAGCCGCCCCATTGCGTCGCCGCCGTAGGCGAGCCGGTCGAGGTAGATGTCGAAAGTCGGATTTTTTTGCATTCGAAAGGCTATCGTTGCAGGGTGGTCATCACAGCCTGGACAATTTGCGCCACCTGCAATGGCGACAAAAGGCCTAGTTTCTGCGCCAGGCGTTGCTGGGAAACAGAGCGGATTTGTAACGCATCCGCGGCTGAGGGCTTGCCCAGTCCATTTTTTTCATCCGGTTCGATCCGCACCATCCAGGGTGCCTGGGCGTAGCGGTCTTTCCATGCTGTAAAGGGGACGATGATCTTGACCGGCAAAACCCCAACCAGGTCGCTGCTGAGGATGACCGCCGGGCGTGTCTTCCTGGTTCCAGGGCCGATGGTCGGGGCGAGGTCGACCAGCCAGATTTCACCCCGTTGCATTTTCGTCACCATACAGGAAATCGTCGTTGTCGAGGGATGAGAAGGCGGTCAGGTCTGGGTCGGTGTTGTAATCGGCCTGGAGTTCGCGGGCGGCCAGCATCATCTGGCGGCGCTGGCGGTAGCGCAATTCGCGCGCGATCATTTCGCGCACGATCTCGGAGAGGCTGCGGCTCTCTTCCTGCGCGATCTGGGCAAGCAATTCGTGTTGGGATTTTTCGAGGAGAATCTGCGTTCGGTATAGTTCCATAATATGCGTCTCCTTGTTGTGTAGTAATTATACACAATAAAGGGACGCATGTCCAGTACATCAGGCTTTATGTGTGCACTCAAAAGTTGTCAGCGATGACAAGGAAAATCCGCAGATTACGCAGAAAAATCTGAAAAAAATCCGCGAGAATCTGCGTCACAGCGTCCCCTTTGGGGATCTGCGGATGGTTTGACAACCTTTGCGTGCGCACGGTTTTGTGTGACAGTTCGCCTGGCAGGTTACGAATCCGTCCTGGAATTGGAATACAAGTCCCACAACTCCCCCATCACAGACTGGAGCCTTTGCGCCAGTTGTTCGGGCTTGCCGGTGGTGAGGTCGTCTTCGTTGGGGAAAACGGCAAAGGGGACGCGCTGGCCGCGGATCGCTACCAGCCCGGAGTCGCCTGGGGCAACGGCAGCAAAATCGTCGTCGCGATAGAGGCGTTCCATCTTCTCGTCGTCCAGTCCGTGTTCGAGGATGCTGTCCGGCCGGTCGGGGTTGAAGCGGCGGCGGTTCTTGCGCAGGGACTCTTCGTACGGCACACGCACGTACAGGATGGCGGCGCGTTGGAGGACAGCATCCGAAAGGTGCTGGAAGGCTGCGGCGTAGCCGCCATGCTCTGCGCCGCGCGAGAATTCGATCAGGGTGGTGTGGTCTTCGTGGTAGTTGGGAGCATCGCGGGTGATCTTGGCGTAATCCAGGCACAGGCGTTCGATGAGCAGGCGCCAGAATTCCGGGTATTTGAAGTAACCGTTTTCGTCGCTGTGCAGGCGCGGCAGGCCAAACTTCCTGCCCAGCAGGTCATCTTCCTCGAACCAGGCCCACAGCATGGGGAAGTCGTCGCGGATGTCGAGTTGCGCCATGTGAAAGCGCTGGCGGCGGACGTCTCCTGGCAGGTGGGTGAGAAAATGGATGATCTCGCTCTTGCCGGAGGCCGGGCGGCCAATGAGGACAAGGATGTCAAAGGTCGCGTGAGACATTGGGTTTGGTCGGACGCGCCCCGCGCTGCTTTTTACGCATTACGGATCACGCATCACGCAGAAACTCTTCCATCGCCGCCAGCAACTCGTCGATGTCGCTCATCTGGATTTCGCCCATGTGGGCAATGCGGAAGGTGATGTTCTTGAGTTGGCCGTAGCCGTTGGCGATCCTCATGCCGCGTTCTTTCAGGAAGGCGTTCAGGGCTGAGATGTCCCAGCCGCGCTCGTTCTCGATGGTGGTGACGGTTTGGGAGCGGTAGCCTTCGGGCGCATAGATGCCCAGCCCATGCGCCTCGGCCCAATCCTGCACGCGCCGGGCCATGGCGGAATGCCGCGCAAAGCGCGCTTCCAGCCCTTCGGCCAGGATGCGGTCGAGTTGGTGGTCGAGCGCAAAGATGAGCGACATGGCTGGGGTGGCCGGGGAAGAATCTTTCAGGCGGTGCTTTTCCATGCGCACCAGGTCGAAGTACCAGCCGCGGTTTTCCACCTTTTCTGCCTTTTTCATGGCGCGGTCAGTGACTGCGCCAAGCGCCAGGCCGGGCGGCAGGGCGATGGCTTTCTGGGAGGAGGTCAGCACCATGTCGAGGCCCCAGGCGTCCATCTCGATCTTTGCGCCGCCCAGCGAGGAGACCGCGTCCACCAGGAGGAGTGTGTCGGGCGCAACGGCGCGCACGGCTTCGGCCACTTCCCGCACGGGGTTTTGCAGGCCGGTGGAGGTCTCGTTGTGGACGATGGTCAGGGCTTCGTGTCCGCCTTGTTTAACGGCGGCAGCCACACGGTCGGGGCTGACCGGTTCGTCCCACTCGAAGGCCAGTTTTTCCACGTCTTTGCCGTTCGAGACGGCTACCTCGTACCAGCGGTCTGCAAAGGCGCCGTTGACGCAGGCGAGCACTTTCCGGTCCACGAAGTTGCGGATGGCGGCTTCCTGCAAGCCGGTGCCAGACGAGGCGGTGAGGAAGACGCGGTGGTGGGTGTCGAACAGGCGTTTGGCTTTTTCAGAGACGGCGCGGTAGGCGGCTTCGAATTCCTTGCTGCGATGCGGCAACATGGGCTGCGCCTGCGCTTGCAGGACGGCGTCGTCCACGTCCACCGGGCCGGGAACGAACATGCGGGACATGATCGCCTACCGCAGGAAGAAGGACAGCGCCACCAGGACGATGATGAAGAAGCCCGCCAACGCGCCGATGGTCTTCAGGTCTTTCTTGACGGCGCTGTAATCGGGGTTGAACTCGCTGCGCGTCTGGGATGTGGCAACCGCCGCCGGGCGATTGCTGAGGGATCTTTTGCTTTTCTTTGCCATGTTTTACTCCTATAACCACAGATGAACGAACAAGATATCATCCAAATTTATCTGTGTTTATCCTGTTCATCTGTGGTCAGTGTTTATCCTGTTCATCTGTGGTCAATTTTGCAACCGCGCAAAAACAACGATGCGCTGGCTGTCTACAAGATACGGATAACACGAGATCAAGGTGACGGTGGGGCTGCCGGTGGAAGCCATTACTTCCACGGCGGTCGGCTCCACGATCACGGTGCGTTCCACCACGTACACGTATTGCCGCTGCTGCGTGTACACGATCAGGTTATCGCCGGGCTGCAACTGGTCCAGGTAGCGGAACAACTCGCCGTACACGTCGTTGTGCGCCGTCAGCACCACGTTCCCGTTCTGGCCAGGGTTGGCCGAACCGATGTGCTGCCCGACGCCTTTCTTCAACTGTTCCCAGCCGTCGCCCTGCACCACCGGCGCGTCCACTTTCAGGCGCGGGACTTGCAGGCGCACGGCCTGGTCGGGCGCGGGCGTGGGCAGCGGGATATTCGCCAGCGACTGCACCAACGGGCGCAGGTGTTCCGGGATCTCGGCCTCGTTCGGGCGGGTGTTGCCCTGCGCATCCGGCGGCGTGTGACCGGACGGCAGCACCACCGCCATCACCAGCGGCGTGGGCGTAGGCGTTTCGGGATTGAGCGCGGCGGCCACTTCCTGGTTCAGGCTGCGCAACACGCCGAAGACGGCCAACAGGATGCCGACCAGCCCCACCACAGCCAGGACTTCCACCGCCAGCAGGACGCGCTCCGCGAAGCCGCGCCGCTTCGAACCCCGACCTGGGCCTGCCCCCCCCTGCGGGGACGATGCCGTTTCATCGGGCGCTGCCGTCCCCTCGGCCGTATCCACCACCGCCGCCGGGACGTGATCCTCTTCCACTTGAATGGGCAGCGGCGGGTCCACGTCCACCACGCGGCCAGTCTTGCGGAAATGCTCCAGCCTTTCACGGCGCACACCGCGCCGCTTCTCGATCAGCAGGCGGCGCAGTTCTTCCACGGACAGGTCTTCGGGCGCTTTACGGCGTGGCATAGCACGGGGATTATACCGCAGGTGAATCGGTCGGATGTAAGTTATAATCAAATGTGTGCACTCAAAAGTTATCAGCGATGACAAGGAAAATCCGCAGATTTCGCAGATTACGCAGAAAAATCGTAACTACCTACCCTCACCCTGGCCCTCTCCCAAAGGGGGAGGGAAACGGATAAGAAAAACGGATTTTTTTGCCGAAAACGACAATATCACCCCAGATTGCTCCCCTCTCCCCGTGGGAGAGGGGTTGGGGGTGAGGGAGGGTAGGCAGTTACGAAAAATCTGAAAAAAAATCCGCGCAGGATTTTACAGAACGACCATTTCGATGGCAGGATAAAATGAAGTTTACGGTTGAATACGAGCAGGAAGAGGATGGGCGCTGGCTGGCAGAAGTGAAGGAATTGCCGGGCGTGCTGGTCTATGGCGAAAACCCTGATGACGCCGCTGCCCGCGCGCAGGCGTTGGCGCTGCGCGTGATTGCGGATCGTCTTGAACACGGCGAAAGCGTCCCAACGTTGATGTTTTCCTTCTCAATGGCATGAGCGTTTGGAAGACTCAGTAGATGAAAATTTCATAGATCCAAAGGTGCGACCTGAGCATAGATACGGGATATTAGGAGGTAGCGGTCATTGATGAACTGAGCCAAAAACTGGCAATGGCGCTGTAATTCGTATGCGGTCT
>JBMOMO010000061.1:0-3337 GCA_049324135.1 Chloroflexota bacterium | reverse complement strand
TCACCACAAAGGCACAAAGTTCACAGAGAATCCCTTTGTGGTCACAAAGAAAAACCTTTGTGCGCTCTGTGCCTTTGTGGTGAAAAGATTTGCGCGGACGATGCAAATGTTACACGGTAATACTATAATTCTCATGTTATAATTTTCATACCCTTTCAACCCCACTCACTTGCGGAGGAGCGCGTATGGAAATCACCGCCAAACAATTCAAGAGTTGTGATATGGTCGCTTTGAAGGGGCGGGTGGATAGCGCCACTGCGCCCCAGTTGACAGAAGCGTTGGAAGCCATCACCGGAAGCGGACGCTTCAAAATCGTCCTGGACATGAGCGGCCTGGAGTATATGTCCAGCGCCGGGTTCCGCGCCTTGCTTGCCGGCCAGCGCGCTTGCAAGCGCTACAATCGCGGCGAGATCGTACTGGTTTCTGTGCCGGAGCGCGTCCGGGATGCGTTGGAACTGGCAGGGTTTACCGAGTTGTTCAAAGTGTTCTCCGACCCGGTCGAGGCGGTTGGTAGTTTTTAGTTCTTGCGCCAGGGTTCGACCTTTTCCCAGTGAGCCGCCTCTGCCTGCGAGATGTCGAGGCGGCTTTTCCTGCCAACATGCCCAAGTCCACTTTCAGAGCAGATTTCCAGAGTTTGGATGAGATTCGCCGGTTCGTGGCCGAGTCGGCCCGGCAGGCCGGTTTCTCGGAAAAAGAGATTTATTCCATCCAGTTGGCTGCCGACGAGGCCAGCGCAAATATCATCGAACATGCCTATGGGGGAGAAGGGAACGGCGAGATCGCCATAGACTGCCTGTGGTCTGGCGATGCCTTCGAAATTGTCATCCGCGATTGGGGAAAATCCTTCGACCCTGCGCGCGTGCCGGAGCCGAACCTGACAGACGACCTGTCCAGGCGCAAGATCGGCGGCCTGGGCATGTATCTCATGCGCAGGTTGATGGATGAGGTGGATTACCGGTCTACCCCGGATGCCGGGAATACCTTGACCATGACCAAACGCAAGGGAGTGGACACTTGAAAGCGGCGTCTCGTTCTCCTGAACCGTCGCACTGGCGCACACTCGCCAACCTGGGAGAACAACTTTCCAGCGCTCCTTCGCTGGCCGTCCAACGAGACCGCATCATTGCCATGACCCGCCGCCTGCTGGCCGGCGACATCGCCGTCTGGCTGGACGAAAGCCTGTTCCGCCTGCCGGATTGGGAGGCTGCGCCCCTGTTCCCTCCCGAACCCGAGCAGGAGGAAATGTACGCCGCGTTCCACGCGGGCAAGCCTGTCATGCGCTCCCACGCCAGCGACGGCGTCGTGAACGAGGTGCGGGCGGCCTTCCCGCTCGAAGACCAGGGGGTTATCCTGGGCGTATTGCAAGTGAGCCGCGCGGGCAATGGGGGCTTTTCCCAGGAGGAGTTGGACCTGCTGGAAGGGCTTGCAAGCATCGTTTCGATTGGCCTGTTTGCGTCCCACCGCGCTGCGGTGGAGCGTTTCCGCCTGAACCAGTTGAACCTGGTGCGGGAGGTGAGCGCCCAGATTTCCAACGTGATGGACCTGGACGAACTGGCGCGCCGCGTGACCGGGTTGATCCAGGAGACTTTCAACTATTACTATGTTGCCATTTTCACTCTCGAGCCGCATGCCCAGACGTTACGTTTCCGCTCCAGCGCCGCGGCGCCCCGCAAGGGCCGCCGGAAGGCGACGGTCGCCCTGGAGGTGGAAGCCGGCCAGGGGTTGATCGGGCAGGCCGCCCTGGGTGGGAAGCGGGTGGTGGTGGACGATGTGCGGGCGGACGCGCGTTTCCGTTTCATCCCCAGCCTGCCGGGGACGCGCTCCGAGGTGGTCCTGCCGCTGAAACTCGAGGAGCGCGTCTTGGGGGTGTTGGATGTCCAGAGCGACCAGTTGCAGGCCTTCCATCCCAATGACTTGTTGGTGCTGGATGCGCTGGCCGCCAACATTGCCCGCGCGGTGGAGGGGGCTCAGTTGTATAGCGACCTGCGACGCCGCGCCGACCAACTGGCAATGGTGGCGGAGGTGAGCAACGAAGTGGCCTCCACGCTGGACCTGGGCGAGGTGTTGCGCAGGATCGTTTCGCTCATCCACAACAAGTTCGGCTATCCCTTCGTGCACATGTTCACGGTGCATCCCAACCGCCAGCAGATCATTTACGAGGCCGGCAGCGGCGCCCGTAGCCGGAAACTGGAGGGTTACGTCATTGGCCTGAACGACGCGCAGGGCATCATCCCCTGGGTGGCGCGGAACGGCGAAAGCGTGTTGGCAAACGATGTCAGCAAGGATGCGCGTTATGCGCCTGCGCTGTTCCCGCCCAAGAACACCCGCTCCGAGTTGTGCGTCCCGTTGCTGTTCGACCAGCGGGTCATTGGCGTGCTGGATGTGCAGAGCGACCGGCTGAACGCTTTCAGCGAGGACGAGCGCCTGATCTTCGAAGCGGTGGCTGGGAATATCGCCTCGGCCATCCACAACGCAGATTTGTACTATTCGGAGCAATGGCGGCGGCAGGTGGCCGACAGCCTGCGCGAGGTGGCGGTGTTGCTTTCGGCCAATGTCGGCGTCGAACAGGTGTTGGACGCGGTCTTGACCCAATTGGACAGTACGTTGCCGGTGGATATTTCGGCCATCTGGCTGTTGGAAGAAGGCGACCTGTACCTGGCCTCGGTTCACGGCTGCCAGGCCGAGGCGCTCGAGCGCGCCCGCCTGGACTCGCCGGATGCGGCGGTTGCCATGATGAGCGCCTTGATCTCAGAAGGCCCCCTCATCCGCCGCCCGGATAGCCCTGTGGGACCTTCGGGCCTGGCGGCCGGTTTTGGGAAGGATTACTCCTCCATTGCCGCCCCGTTGCGGATTGGCGACCAACCTTTCGGCGTATTGACGTTGGCGCATCGCGAGCCGGGACGTTACGGTCATGAAGCCCAGAGCATGGCCACTACCTTCGCCAGTTATGCTGCGGTTGCCATCGAAAACGCCCGCCTGTACGACGCCGCCCAGGAGCAGGCCTACGCTTCTGCTGCGTTGTTGCAGGTGGCGCAGGCGGTCGTCAGCCTGAACGACCTGGACGAGATCCTCGGCGCGATCACCCGCATTACGCCCATCCTGGTGGGCGTGGAGCGCATAGCGCTTTACCTGTGGGATGGCGAAAATACGCTCTTCTACCCGTACGAGGAATATGGACTTCCTGAAGAAGACGAGGTCGAATTCTGGGAGGAAAAGTACCCCTCCGGCGTGTCGCCGCTGCTGGACGCCGCCCGCGCGCGGGCGCGCTTGTTGACCCTGCCGGTAGGGGCGCAGGAGTCCCTGCAAGATTGGTTGCAGGCCGAAGCGTTGGATGAAG
>JBMOMO010000060.1:0-3342 GCA_049324135.1 Chloroflexota bacterium | reverse complement strand
CGCCGCAGGCCGATCTTCGCGCCTCGCGCGCGCAGGTAGGCCGCCGCCTGTTGCCCGTCTTCGCCGGCGGCAGCAAGATGTTCGAGCAAAGCCTTCGACCAATCTGCCGGTTGCATTCCTGAGAGTCTCTGGAAGCCTGTCCTGTTACAATTGGGGCTAGTATACACGGAAGAGGAACATTATGCGACCAGTCGCCATCCTGGGCATCGGCCAAACCAAAATAGACGAACATTGGGACAAATCCCTGAGAGACCTGGGCGGGGAAGCCGCCTTCGCCGCCCTGCAAGACGCAGGCGTCAAAAAAGTGGACGCGCTCTTCACCGGCAACATGCTCTCGCCCCTGGTAAACGGGCAGAACCAGTTGGGCGCGCTCCTGGCAGACTGGATCGGGCTGCGGGGCTGCGAAGCCGTCAAAGTGGAGGCAGCCTGCGGCTCCGGCGCGGCTGCGCTGCGCGCCGGGATGATGGCAGTCGCTTCGGGCGAGTGCGAGTCCGCGCTGGCGCTCGGCGTCGAAAAGATGACCGACAAGGCCGGTCACGACGTCACCGCCGCGCTGGCTACCGCCGCCGACGCCGATTACGAGGTGGAACAGGGCGTCTCGTTCGTGGGCATCAACGCGCTGGTCATGCGCCGCTACATGCACGAGTACGGCTGGCAACACGCCGACTTTGCGCCCTTCTCCATCAACGCGCACGCCAACGCCCTGCACAACCCCCACGCGCGCCTGCATCAAAAGATTACCCTCGAGCAGTTCGAAAAATCCAGCATGGTTGCCACCCCCATCAACCTGCTGGACGCTTCGCCGGTGGGGGACGGGGCGGCCGCCGCAGTGCTGGTCCCGGCGGACGCGGTCGTCTCCCGCCCCGGACGCCCGCGCATCGTTCTCTCCGCATCCGCGGCTGCTACCGATACCATTGCCGTCCACAGCCGACGGGAGCCGCTCTTCCTGCAAGCCGCCTACGCCTCCGCCCGGCGCGCCTACGACATGGCCGGGATAGGGCCGGGAGACATCGCCGTCTTCGAACTGCACGACGCCTTCTCGATCATGTCGGCGCTCTCGCTGGAGGCCTGCGGGTTCGCGGAACGCGGCCAGGGTCCGCGCCTGGGGCTGGAGGGCGAGATCAGGCCGGGGGGACGCCTGCCCGTCTGCACCCGGGGCGGCTTGAAGGCGCGCGGGCACCCGGTCGGCGCGACCGGCATGTACCAGGTGGTGGAGGTCGTCCAGCAGTTGCGCGGCGAATGCGGCCCCACCCAGGTGCAGGGCGCAAAAGTGGGCATGGCGCAGAACATCGGCGGTTCCGGCGCGACCGTCATCACGCACATCCTCGAAGCCAGGTAGGAATATCCAAAATTCGGGCATCCAATTTCCCAAAACAAATTGACTTTTAAATCCATCTTGTTATATACTACATATACATTCGCCATCCATCTTTCATCCCTAAGGAGGAGACCCCTATGACCAACCGTCCCTGGCTCGCCCATTATGACAAGGGCGTCCCACAAACGATTGACTATCCGAAAGTGGCGTTGTTCCACTTCCTGGAAGAGTCAGCGCGAAAATATCCCGACAAACCCTGCACCATTTTCAAAGGGGCGGTGATCTCGTATAAGGAAATGAACGAGATCACCGACCGCCTGGCAGCGGCGCTGGCCGACATGGGCGTCAAGAAAGGCGACCGGGTAGGCATCTTCATGCCCAACACGCCGCAATTCGTCATGGCCTATTTCGGCATCCTCAAGGCCGGCGGCGTGGTGGTCGCCACCAACCCGCTCTATACCCCGGCCGAGATCGAATACCAGGCCAGCGACGCGGGCATCGAAGTGATGTTCGTGATGACCAACTTCTACAAGACCATCAAGGCCGCCCAGCCCAAGACCAAGATCAAGAAATTGATCGTGACCAACCTGAAAGAGACGCTGCCGCCCGTCCTGCGCGTGCTGTTCACCCTGGCCAAGGAGAAGAAGGGCGGGTTCAAGATCGAAGGCGCGCTGGGCGAAAACGAATATTGGATGCAGGACCTGGTCGCCAAGTACGAACCCTCCGGTCGTCCCAAACTGGAAATTGCCCCCGAGGATACGGCCTTGTTCCAATACTCCGGCGGCACCACCGGCGTCTCGAAGGGCGCGGTGGCCTCGCACTTCAACGTGGTCGCCGACACGCTCCAGATCAAGAGTTGGATGGTCAACATCGAAGAGGGCAACGAAATTGTGTTGATGGGCATCCCGCTCTTCCACGTCTACGGCATGGTGGCGGGCATGCACTTCGGGATGGCCTCCGGCGCCAGCCTGGTCATGATCCCGAATGTGCGCGACCTGAAAGATGTGCTGGAAAACATCAAGAAATACCGCCCCACCATCTTCCCCGGCGTGCCGACGCTGTACAATGCGCTCAACAACCACCCGGAGGTGATGGCCGGGAAATACGACCTGTCTTCGATCAAGGCCTGCATCTCCGGCTCGGCGCCCCTGATGCGCGAGACCAAAGAACGCTTCGAGGCGCTCTCCGGCGGCAAGGTCTTCGAGGGCTTTGGCCTGTCCGAAGCGCCCACCGCCACGCACTGCAACCCGCTGCTGGGCGAGAACCGCACCGGCTCCATCGGCATGCCCCTGCCAGACGTGGACTGCAAGATCATCAGCCTGGACGATGGCGAGACCGAACTGCCCGTCGGCGAGATCGGCGAACTGGTCATCAACGGCCCGCAGGTGATGAAGGGCTACCACAACATGCCGACCGAGACCGCCAACACCCTGCGCACACTGAAAGACGGCAAGGTCTGGCTGTTCACCGGCGACATCGCCCAGATGGACGAGGACGGTTACTTCTACATCGTAGACCGCAAGAAAGAACTGATCAAGCCGGGCGGATTCCAGGTCTGGCCGCGCGAAGTGGAAGAAGTGGTCGTCACGCACCCGAAAGTGCTGGAATGCGGCGTGGCCGGCATCCCCGACCCGTATCGCGGCGAGACGGTCAAAGCCTGGATCGTGCTCAAACCCGGCGAGACCGCCGCCGAAGAAGAGATCAAGGCCTTCTGCAAAGAAAAACTGGCCGCCTACAAAGTGCCCACCCACTACGAGTTCCGCAGCGAACTGCCCAAGACCACCGTCGGCAAGATCCTGCGGCGCGAACTGGTGCGGCAGCACAAGGAAGCAAACCCGTAGTTGCATTGCATCCCAGCAAGTCAAAGAGGCCTTCCAAAAGGAAGGTCTCTTTATGTCTTAAAAGACCGTTTTTTCTGGTATAATTTTCCCCCGTGACTGGTCCTGTCCCGCGGTAGACCGCTTCCAAAGCGGTCCGGCTGCGGACACGGAGACCTGCTTAGACAATAACGAAAGGAATTGCAT
>JBMOMO010000059.1:0-3345 GCA_049324135.1 Chloroflexota bacterium | reverse complement strand
GCTGGATTTGATGGCAACAACACCCTTGCGTGGATCCATGCGAAACTCCCAAAACCAGGTTGTCTTTCGCGGTTGCTTTATAGTATACGAAAAACAGGAGGCAAAGACAAGGGACAGGAGCCAGGCGCAAGAGTCTGGCGTTTTGGGTTGCAGCCACAGCCCGCGCCATGATAGACTTCCCCGCATGACCGCCTCCCTGCCCGAATACCGCCTGGTGCGTTCCCACCGCCGCACGCTGGCGCTGATCGTCGAAGCCGACGGCGCGCTGACCGTCCGCGCGCCGCTCAAACTATCCCAGGCCGCCATCCACGACTTCCTGGAGAAAAAAGCGGATTGGGTGCGCAAGGCCCAGGCCAAACTGAAAGCGCGGGCAGGGCAGCATCCGCGCCACATTTTCGAGACAGGCGACGCCTTTCCCTGGCTGGGGGTTTCCTTTCCGCTGCAACTCGTTGCCGCCCAGCGGCCCGCCCTGCAATTCGACGGGGTGCGCTTCACCCTGTCGCATAAAGCCCAGGTCGACGCGCAGGCCTACTTCACAGCCTGGTACAGGGAACAGGCCCGCCTCCATCTGCAAGCCCGACTCGACCACTTTGCCCGCCTGCACCGCTTCACCTATCGCGGACTGCGCATCACCTCGGCCCGCACGCGCTGGGGATCGTGCAACACAAAGAACCAGATCGCCTTCGCCTGGCGGCTGGTCATGGCCCCGCCTGAAGTGGTGGATTATGTGGTGGTTCACGAGCTGGCACACACCGTCCACCACAACCACGGGCTGAAATTCTGGAACCTGGTTGCGGAGATCGTTCCTGAATACAAACATCACATCCGCTGGTTGAAACAACACGGGCATACGTTAAACCTTGAGTAGGTCACTTTGCAGCGTGACCTGCAAGAATAGTCTGGTCAGCGCGATTCCACGAATCTCCTGTAAAATAAGCGTCTACCCAAAATCAAAGTGTAAACTTTAGTCTGCCCGGGAATTGCGGACTGAGGTCCGCGCTCCGTGAATTTTCGGATACTGTTCACTTCTCACTATTCACTGCTCACTGATAACCGAAATGTCCTCCATCACCGTCACCCACCTGCAAAAAACCTTCACAGCCAAGCGCAAAGCCGCGGGATTGGGCGGATCGCTGCGCGCGCTCGTCCGTCCCGTGTACGTCTCCGTCGAGGCGGTGCGCGGCCTCTCGTTCGAGATGGAGGCGGGCGAACTGCTCGGCTTCATCGGCCCCAACGGCGCGGGCAAATCCACCACCATCAAGATGCTGACCGGCATCCTGCATCCCAACGCGGGCGAGGCCAGCGTGCTCGGCTTCACGCCCTGGAAGGACCGCCAGAAACTGGCCTATCACATCGGCACCGTCTTCGGTCAGCGCCAGCAGTTGTGGGTACACCTGCCCGCCGTCGACACCTTCCGCCTGTTCGGCCGCATCTACGAACTCGACGACCGGGAAGTGGAGCGCCGCATCGCCTTCCTCTCGGAAGCCTTCGAAATCGGTGACCTGCTCGAAACGCCCGTGCGTAAACTCTCGCTCGGACAGCGCATGCGCTGCGAGGTGGCCGCCTCCCTGCTCCACCGCCCCAAGCTGCTCCTGCTCGACGAACCGTCCATCGGCCTGGATGTGGTCGCCAAACAGAACATCCGCGACGCCATCCGCCGCATGAACCAGGAGGAGGGCGTGGGCGTCCTGCTCACCTCGCACGACGCGGGCGACCTGGAAGCCATGTGCAAGCGCGTCATCATCGTCAATCACGGACAGATCGTCTACGAGGACAAGGTCTCGAACCTCAAGCGCAAATACCTGTCGAGCAAAATGGTCGAGGTGCGCTACGCCGCGGAAGTCTCGCGCGACTTCCACCTCGACGGCGCGGAGGTGCTCAAGGTCGGCCACTACGGCGTCAAGCTGCGCTTCGATACGCATCACACGCCGGTTCAGAAAGTGCTGGCGCACCTGACCGAAGCCGGTGACGTGGTCGACATCACCATCTCCGACCCGCCGCTGGAAGAGGTCATCGCAAAAATCTACCAGGAGACACAAAACGTTGAACGTTAAAGGTTCAATGTCAAAACGCTCATGGACAAACAATTCTGGTTCGACATCTGCAACAATGAGTTCGCCGTGCCCGAGGGACAGGACATCTTTACCCTGACCGAGGAACTGCTCATTTACCTCGGCAGTCCCGACCCCGAACTGCGCGACAGCATCGCCTACGAAGTCTTCGCCAATTGGGTCGATCAGGGACAGTATCCGCCCGAATTGCTCCGCTCCTACATCCTGCGCCTGTCCGCCAACCTGAACGAGGGCCTGGGCGGGGCCGGCGATGACAGCCTCTTCCTGCGCGCCTTCTCGGTGCTGTGCCTGGCCGAGATCGTCCAGCACGACAACCAGCACCCCTTCCTGGATCGGGACGAAGTCCACAACCTGCTCTCGCGCGGACTGGCCTATCTCGAATCCGAGGCCGACCCGCGCGGATACACCGGCGAAAAGGGCTGGGGCCACGCCCTGGCGCACACCGCCGACCTGCTGTACGTGCTGGCGCGCAGTTCGCACCTGCATGCCAAAGACCTGCTCAAACTCCTCCACGGGGTGTCGGCCAAACTGGTGAGTTCCACGAACTGGATCTACGTTCACGGCGAGGACGACCGCCTGGTGCGCGCCGCGCTGACCGCCCTCGACCGCGACCTGCTCGATGAAGCTGCCGTCCGGGGCTGGCTGGCCTCGCTCACCCCCTCCACCCCCGGCGGCTGGAAGCAGGCCTGGGCTGAAGAAGGCCGCAGCCGCGCCTACTTCAACGCCCGCAACTTCCTGCGCAGCCTGACCCTGCGGGTTGTTTCCGCAGAAGATTTGAAGCACAAGGACAAACTGCAAAGCCTCCTGCTGGAAGCGAATGCCAATTTGAAGCCTTATTAATTCCGCGCTGAGCGAAGAGAGGACGCGCTCTCGGCGTCCGAACGCAGTCGACATCGTACCCGAATGGGTAAGCGCATGTCCGCAAGATACCCGCCCTTCGACTGCGGCTCCGCCTTCGCTCAGGGCGAAGATAAGAAATCATGAAAAAATACTGGTCGATCCTCACCACCCAAGTCGTCAACTCGCTCGCATACCCGGGCGATTTCCTCGGGCGTTCCTTCAGCATCATCGTCTTCATGCTGATCTTCGCCGGGCTGTGGCGCGCCACCTTTGCCGCCGCAGGGACCGAATCCATCAACGGGCTAACCTTCCCGAACATGCTGTGGTACCTGTTGATGTGCGAGGTGATCGAGTTGGGACGCCCGCGCGTCAACCGCGTCATCTCCGAGCAGGTCAAGACTGGCGAGGTGGCCTATATCCTCAGCAAGCCCTA
>JBMOMO010000058.1:0-3353 GCA_049324135.1 Chloroflexota bacterium | reverse complement strand
ACGTCCAGGCGCACACATTCGCTGATGTCCTCGATGTTGATGGGACATTCGAGGATGGCCTGCTCGCCGGTCTCGGAGCGCAGGGTGATGTTCGGCAGTTGGATGCGCACACTTTCCTGGTAGCGATTGTTGGCCAGGGCAGGCGCGCCGCGCAGGACGATCTCATCGCCTGCCGCCGCCGAGGCCAGGGCCTGCGCAATCGTCCTGAACGGGTGGCTGATGCTCCCATCCCCGCTCGAGTCGCTGCCGTTGGTCGAGACGTACAACGTATGTCCCGCGGCGGCTTGTGAGATGCCCGGGCGGGCGCTCTCGGCAGCGGCGGGCGGAACCTGAACCAGGGCCGTCAGACAGGCCAGGATGATGAATACGTGCGAGACGAGGATCGGAGTTTTCATCTTTATCCTTTCATGATTTATCGTGTGTCCAAATCATACCATCGGATGGCGCGGTCGGATAAAACAACAACCCCCCTGGTGGTCAGGGAGGTTGTTGTTGCGATGAACTGTGCTTACGGCAGATTGAAAGCCGCGACCAGGAAGACGGCCATCTGCGCGCGGGTGACGGTGCCCGTGGGGCAGAAGTTGCCGCCGCCGCAGCCGCCGGTGATGCCTTCGGCGGCCAGGGCCTCGATCCAGGGGGCAAAGGGATAGTCGGCGGGCACATCGTTGAAGATGCCGGTCGCGGCGGGCGGAGTGTAGTTGGGACCGAATTTTGCGCGCAGCAGGAAGACGGCCATCTGCTCGCGGGTGATGGAGGTGTTGGGGCAGTAGTTTCCATTTCCGCAGCCGCCGGTGATGCCTTCGGCGGCCAGTTGCTTGATCCATGCGGCGGCCCAATGATCGGTGGGAACATCGGCGAAGCCGGTGCTGTCACCCACGGGGGGCGGGGTGTAGTTGGGGCCGTACATTCCGCGCAGCAGGAAGATGGCCATTTGCGCGCGGGTGCTGCCGGTGGCATCGGGGCAATAATTGAGCGGGTTGGGGTTGCAGCCACCGGTCAGGCCGGCATTGTAGATGCTTTCAATGAACATCCAGGCCCAGTGCTCGAAGGGCACGTCGGCAAAGGTGGGATCGATGGTGAAGGCGTAGGCCGCGCCGGAATTGAGCATGGAATCATCTGCCTCATTCCCATCCACGCCGGTGGCGTTGCTATCCTCTGTCCAGGCGCCTGTTGCAATGGTATCGCCGGAGATGGTGGTAGCCCGACCCAGTTCATCGCTGACCCCGGTATTCGAAGCCTTGAGGTAGGATTGTGTGTTCCAGTTGACCCCTCCTGTGCGGACAAAGACATAGGCCGCGCCGGAGGCGGATGCGGAGTTATCCGCCTGATCCCCGTTCATGCCGGTGGCGTTGCTGTCTTCCCCCGGCGCGCCCGCTACGATGATGTTGCCGGAAACGGAAACTGAATTGCCAAACATATCATTCGCTTCGGTATTGGAGGCTTTGAGGTAGGCCTGCTGGCTCCAGGTGGTTCCAGAGCGGGTGAAGACGTAAGCCGCGCCGGAATTGGAGGCGGAATTATCCGCCTGGTTTCCATTCACGCCGGTGGCGTTGCTGTCTTCGTGCCAGGCCCCCACTACGATGGTATTATCGGAAATGGAAACCGAATCGCCAAACAAGTCATTGAAATCGGTATTGGAGGCTTTGAGATAGGCCTGCTGGCTCCAGGCGCCGCCGCTGCGGGTGAAGACGTAGGCCGCGCCGGAAGTGGAGACGGAATTATCCGCCTGATTCCCGTTGACGCCCGTGGCATTGCTGGATTCGTTGATGGCTCCCGCCACAATAGTGTCGCCGGAGATGGCGATTGAAGTTCCAAATCGATCATCCGTATCGGTATTGGAAGCCTTAAGGTAAGCCTGCTGGCTCCAGGTCTCGCCGTTACGCGTGAAAACGTACATTGCGCCGGATTGGGGTGCGGAATTATCCGCCTGATCTCCATTTACGCCGCTGGCGCCGCTATCTTCGACTGGCGCCCCTACCACGATGGTGTTGCCGGAAATGGCAACCGAAGCGCCAAACCCGTCAATAGCCTCGGTGTTGGAGGCTTTGAGGTAGGCCTGCTGGCTCCAGGTGGTTCCAGAGCGGGTGAAGACATAGGCTGCGCCAGCGGCATCGGCAAAATTATTTTCCTCGCTTCCATTCACTCCTGTGGCATTACTGTCTTCGCCAGGGGCTCCCACCACGAGGGTATCTCCCGAAATGGCAACAGAGATGCCAAAGTTGTCGCCCGTTTCAGTATTGGAGGCTTTGAGGTAGGCCTGCTGGCTCCAGGTATCGCCAGATCGGATAAAGACATAGACCGCGCCAGCGGCGGGTTCAGAATCATCCGCCTGGTTTCCATTCACTCCGGTGGCATTGCTATCTTCACTAAAAGCACCCACGACTATTGTATCCCCGGAGGAAGAAATGGAGAATCCTGCAAAGTCACCCTCCCCAGTGTTGGAGGCCTTGAGGTAGGCCTGTTGGGCGGGCGGGAGCAGGGCCTGGATCTGTTTCCAGTCGGCGGCGTCGAGGCCGGCCGGCGGGGCGGCCAGGGCCGGACGGACGCCGCTCACACTGCCGAGCAGCGAGGCCAGCACGGCCAGGAAGGTCAAAAGGTGTAAGGTAAATTTGGGTTTCATGTTGATATCTCCTACATAAAGTTGAGCAGGTGTGGTGTGGGTGAAAAGAACGGATACTGGATGTTGTGCCGGAGTGTCCTTCTCTTGGTTTGTTGATATTCCCATCATCTCATGGAATGTGGCTCCTGCCGGTAGGGTTAACCCTACTCTGCCCCCTACCTTTTAAGAATCAAAACGTCCCCACCACCTGGGTGGGGACGTTTTTGGCTGTGCTTACGGCAGATTGAAAGCCGCGACCAGGAAGACGGCCATTTGCGCGCGGGTGACGGTACCCGTGGGGCAGAAGTTGCCGCCGCCGCAGCCGCCGGTGATGCCTTCGGCAGCCAGGGCCTCGATCCAGGGGGCAAAGGGATAGTCGGCGGGCACATCGTTGAAGATGCCGGTCGCGGCGGGCGGAGTGTAGCCTGTTCCATGCTTGGCCATCAGCAGGAAGACGGCCATTTGCTCGCGCGTGACCGGAGAATTGGGACAATAGTTTCCGCCGCCGCAGCCGCCGGTGATGCCTTCATTGTAAAGTTGCTCGATCCAGCTGGCGAAGCCGTTGCTGGCGGGAACATCGTTGAAGAGGCCGGTCGCGGGAGGCGGAGTGTAGCCCGTACCGTGCTTGGCGACCAGCAGGAAGACGGCCATCTCAGCGCGGGTGACAGTGGCGTCGGGACAGTACATCAGCGGGTTAGTGGAGCAGCCGCCGGTGATGCCGTTGTAATAAAGCGGCTCGATGAATCGACTGGCC
>JBMOMO010000057.1:0-3387 GCA_049324135.1 Chloroflexota bacterium | reverse complement strand
CGATTGTCAAAGTACGAAGCAAACGAACCCTTCACCGACACGGTGCAAAACTGCTCCCCACGCCAGTTTTCTCTATGGATTTCGCGTTTTGCACCAGAAACTAATCTACGCTAATCTTTGCGAATTTTTCAGGAGATTTGCGGACTCTCTAAAATGCCGGTCAAGCGCGTCCCATCGGTTTGGCGCGCTAACGAAAAATTTGGAGACACAAAATGGACGCAATCGAAACCATCCACACCCGCCAATCCATTGGCAAGGTCAAACCGGACGCCCTGCCGCGCGCGCTGGTCGAAACATTGCTGGCGGCGGGCGCGCAGGCCCCCAACCACTACAGGGTCCGTCCGTGGCGCTTCGTGGTGTTGACCGGCGCCGGGCGCGAGCGACTGGGCCAGGTCATGGCCGCTTCCCAGCAGGAAAAACAGCCTGGTCTCCCCGCCGAGGCCTTCGCAAAGACGCGCGGACTGCCCCTGCGCGCGCCGGTCGTCATTGCCGTGGGCGTGGACAAACCCGCCGAAGCCAAAGTGATCGAGGTCGAAAACATCGCCGCCGCGGCCGCCGCCTGCCAGAACATCCTGCTGGCCGCCCACGCCGAAGGGCTGGCCGCCATCTGGCGCACCGGCGAATGGGCGCGCGACCCGCAGGTCAAACAATTCCTGGGCTTCGCCGCCGACCAGCACCTGATCGGCTTCCTGTACGTCGGCTACCCCGAAACCCGCCCCGAACCTCCCCAGCGCCCCTCTTTCGAAGACCGCACCACCTGGATGGATTGACTACTTCTTGCTCGTTTTCCGTCCCCCCGCCGAAGGCAGCAACTTTTCCTTATTCTTCAACCCGAAATCCACGAACGCCTCGCGCCGGATGACCAGCCGCGCCCCGGTCGGCAGGAACTCGTACACGCTGCCCAGCGCCAGCGCCAATGCCTGGTCGCTGGTCAACGCCGCCAGCGCGCCCGGCCCGACCTTCTCGGCCAGCAGTTTGCGGATGGTGGGGATGTGCCGCTCCAGGAGGACGAACACGGACTTGTTCCCCGGTTCGGCCTTCTTGCGCGCCTTGCGTATTTTCATGCCAGCCGACGTGAACGCCTCCTGCGCCGCCCCAGCCTGCTCCCGTTTCACCAGGATGTAATCCGTATCGAAGGTGGACAGCGCAAACAACGCCACCCCGGCCTTGGCCAACGCCCCAGCGATCTGCGCCATCACGCCCACCTGCTCCAACTTGAGCGGCCCGTTGACCTTGAAACAGGCCCAGCCCGCCTCGCTCTTGTCGCTTTTGAGTTCGACCGACTCGGGCAGCACCAGCGACAGTTCATCTTCTGTGCGCGTGGCGGCAAAGAACGGACTGTTGAGCGCGGCCTTGGGCAGGGCGGCCTTGGCCGGCAGGCGGTGGATCGCCAGGCTATGTTCCAGCAGGGTCAGGGACAGGGGCGGCATGGTCACCTCGCGTGCTAAATGAAAGCAATTGTCAGTAGGTTGCGATTCGTTTCTTGGGATTGCCAAATCCCAAGAGAATCCAGCAGATTTGACAATCTGCTGAAGCATTCGTGATGCCTGATTGTAGCCGATTAAGAACCGGAATGCAGCAAATTGACAACCTGCCGCTTTTCCCGTATAACTGGCGCATCTCACTTATCTCACCCGGAGGTGGAATCGTGCATACTTTTGTGTTGTTCTCGGAAGGCGGCCAAGGCCCGGATACCAGCCTGCTCTGGCTGTTGCTGATTGCGCTGGGCTTTTTCTTCCTGATGGTGGTCGTCGGTTGGCTGGCAAGCCGAAATAAGGGGGGCAAGCCCGAAGTCCAGCAAGAGGCGCATGGTCACGCCGAGTCGCCCGCCGATGACCTGGAATCCCTGGAGGGCATCGGGCCGAAGGTCGCTAAAGTCCTCAACGCAGCCGGCATCCACACCTTTGCAGACCTGGCAAAGGCCCAGGCGGGCGATGTCCAGAAAATCCTGGATAGCGCCGGTTTGCAGATGATGAACCCCACAGGCTGGATCGAGCAAGCCAAACTGGCTGCCAAAGGCGACCAGGAAGGCCTGGCCAGGTTACAGGATGAACTCAAAGGTGGTCGCAAAGTTTGACAGGCAACTATGTCGACAGCGTCCCCTGTGGGGATGTGTGGCTAAATCGGATGACCGAATGCTTTCCTATATAGCAAAATTCGGTCTGCTATATAGGAAAGTTCCGTTTGCTATATAGGAAAAATTATTTTGCTATATAGCAAATCAAAGTTGCGGCGGCAAAAAATTTCGATGGTGCTTTTTCTGGAGATGATCGATGCAAGCCATTTATGTCGATAAACACATCCCGCGCGCCCTGTTGACCAAGGCCATTACCCCCTATTGGCCCGGCTTCGTGTGGACGCCGCTTTCCGCCGCCCGCGCAGGCGAATTGCCCGATCCGCCGCTGCCGGGGGCGCGCTGGCTGCGGGTGCGCAACCTGCAATGCGGCATCTGCGCTTCGGACCTGTCGCTGCTGTTCGTCCACGCCGACCCGTCCATTGCGCCGGCCGCCCTGCCCGGTCTCTCCCGCTTCTGGCTGGGACACGAGACCGTTTCCGTAGTCACCGAGGTTGGCCCCGGCGTGACGCGCTTCCGCGTGGGCGACACCGTCATCATGGACACGCACTTCGCCGGCGCGAACTGTGAGACGCTGGAGATCGAGCCGAAATGCCGCTATTGCGCCGAGGGCGACTATCATTTCTGCGTCAACAAGTCCGAGCCGGGGCCGCACGGCCTGGGCGGCGGCTTTGGCGATGGGTTCGTGACGCACGAGTCGGCGGTCTACCCGGCCGCGCAGGGACTGAGCCGCGACCAACTGGCGCTGGCCGAGCCGCTCTCCATTCCCATGCACGGCGTGATGCGCTTCCCGCCCAAGCCGGGCGACAAGGTGCTGGTGTACGGCGCGGGCATCATGGGGTTGCTGACGACGCTGGTCGTCCACACACTGGTACCCGAGACCGAGATCACGGTCCTGGCGCGCCACCCGCACCAGAAAGAGATGGCGCTCAGGCTGGGCGCCGGCCACATCCTGGACAGGGGCGATTACCAGGCGGTGGCAACATTGACCGGCGGCAAATACTTCACCGGCCCGCTCAACAAGGGCGTGGTCATCGGCGGCTTCGACCTCATCTACGATTGCGTGGCCGACCCGCGCACGGTCAACGACTCGCTGCGCTGGGTACGCGCCGGCGGCACGGTGGTCATGGTCGGCGCGCACATGGCGCCCATGCCCAGGGTAGACCTGACGCCGGTCTGGTACCATCACGTCAACCTGGTCGGCACGTACGGTCACGGCATGAACACCTGGGGCGGCGTCACCAGGCACACTTTCGAATGGGTGTATGACTTTTTCGAGGCGGGGAAATTCGACATCGATGGCCTGATCACGC
>JBMOMO010000056.1:0-3405 GCA_049324135.1 Chloroflexota bacterium | reverse complement strand
ACGCCTGCCGCACCCTGCGCGGCGAAATGAACCTCTCGCCCGCGCAGCGCGTGCCCGCCGTAATCGAGGGCGACACCGCCGCGATCGAGGCGCTCGCGCCCTACATCGCCGCGCTCGCCAAGCTCTCCGACGTGACCGCCACCGCCACGCTCGCCGAGGCCGACGCCCCGGTCGCGCTGGTCGGCGAGCTGCGCGTGATGCTGGTGGTCGAAATCGACCGCGACGCCGAGCGCGCGCGGCTGGCCAAGGAAATCGCCCGCATCCAGGGTGAGATCAAAAAGGCCGAAGCCAAGCTCGCCAACCCCAGCTTCGTCGACCGCGCACCGGCGGCCGTGGTCGAACAGGAGAAGGCACGGCTGACGGATTTCGGCGCGATGTTGCAGAAGCTTAAAGTGCAGCACTCGCGTCTGGGCTGAAGTTGCCTCCCAACGAAAAAGCGCGGTGTGGCCGCGCTTTTTCGTGGCCGCGTTCCGCAAGGGAGCGCGGCGTAGCGACCCATCCGCTACTTATCCAAGCGCTTTTCTGCTTTCAGTACCCCGACGCCAGCCGCCCTCGCCGCCTCCATCAAGGCCGCATCCTGAGTCGCGATAGGAAGCTGCAGCCGCAATGCCAATTCAAGATACGCAGCGTCATAACTCGTCAAGTCATAGCGTAGCGCAAGGGACAAGATCGCTGACGGCCCCGGCGTATCCCGGTCGACCATGATGGACAATGCAGCAAGCTGCTCGATCACCTCATGCGCCGCCTGCGCATCGAGCGCGCCGCGCTTGCAGGCCGTTCTCAGCACGTTGGCAAATTCGAGCTGCCATAGCGCGGGCGCATGCGCCCGCTCATCCAGCAGCCGTGCGGCAACGGCGTCCGTGTACGGTGTGGCCTGGTTGCCGATGAACCAGCCACACACGACCGAATTGTCGACCACGAAGGCCATCAATCCAGCCCCGCGCGTGCCATGGCCTTCAAATCCCCCTCGAGCACGACGCCGGCGCGTATCTGCCGCAGCCGCTCCAGTGCCGAAGCCACACGCTCACGCTGACTCGATTCATCGGCCGCCGCTGCAACCAGGCACGCAACCGGCACACCACGGCGCGTAATCGTGACCCGATCTCCGTGTTCTACCGCAGCGATCAGTTCCGAAAAGCGATTCTTTGCTTCAAATACCGGAATGGCTTTCATGGCTAGCTTGTTTAATAATAATAGATAGCCTCATTATTACCACCCTCTTCGCCTTGTCAAGCGAGGGATGTGACGCAGCCGCTCCAGTGCCGAAGCCACACGCTCACGCTGACTCGACACATCGGCCGCCGCCACGACCAGACACGCAACCCGCGGGGAGGTTACGTGATTGCAAGACCTGACCCCGAGGTTTTGACCCCGAGGTTTGCGTGTGACCCCGAGGTTTGCGTGATTGCAAGACCTGACCCCGAGGTTCGCGGAGGTTTGCGCTCAAGACCTGATAAACATCTAGCCCGTGGCCGGCCTCCCGAAGATGACGTAACGTCAGGGTGCGAACCTTTGACAAGACGTCATCAACCAGGAGGCCGAAATGGAACTGTACGCGGGGATAGACTTGCACTCAAACAACAGCGTCGTCGTGGTATTGGATGCGAATGACCGGGAGGTCTATCGCAAACGCCTGCGGAACGATCTGGGCATGATCGTTGAAGCGCTGCGATCCTGCGGGCCGATCAATGCCGTTGCCGTGGAATCCACCTTCAACTGGTACTGGCTCGTCGACGGCTTGCAGGATGCAGGTTATGCCACGCGGCTCGTCAATACTGCCGCCGTCAAACAATACGACGGCCTCAAGCACAGCGGCGATTTCAGTGATGCGAGACATCTCGCGCACCTGTTGCGTCTGGGCATATTGCCGACGGGCTACATTTATCCGCGCAACACGCGTGCTGTGCGCGACCTGTTGCGCAAGCGCAGTCAGCTCGTGCGCCAACGCACCACGCAGATCCTTTCCATGCAGAACCTGCTCGCCCGCAACCTCGGTGTGCAAGCCGGCGGCAACGAGATCAAGCGCTGGCAAACCGCCAATATTGAAGCCCTCGCGCTGCTGCCGGAACAACAGTTGGCCCTGCAAAGCAACCTCGCGGTCATGCAATGCCTGGACGAGCAGATCGGCACACTGGAAGGCGCCATTCTCAAACAGGCGCGCCTGCTACCGGAGTTCCACGCATTGCGCACCGTGAGCGGGGTTGGCGAGGTACTCGCGCTGACCATCGCACTCGAAACCGGGGATATCAGCCGCTTCGAAACACCAGGCGACTTCGCCTCTTACGCACGTACCGTCAATAGCCGGCATGAGTCGAACGGTAAGAAGAAGGGCGAAGGCAACACCAGGTGTGGGAACAAGCACCTGGCCTGGGCCTTCGTCGAAGCTGCGCATTTCGCGGTGCGCTACGATACCCAGATCAAGCGCTGGTACCAGAAGAAAGCCAGCAAGACGTTGCCGGTGGTGGCGATCAAGGCGGTGGCGCACAAGCTGGCACGGGCTTGCTATCACGTCATGAAGACAGGAGAATCCTTCGAGACCGCCCGCGCCTTCAGTTGAAGATCAATGGGGCGTTGCGCGCGAGTCGGCCAAGGGGTTGGCAGAACCAAAAGACCTGATTGAACGCGCGCAACGGCCCCACCCGAGCAACACGCAACACGGTGCCCGCTTGCGAGCCATGACTGGGTTGGACGCCGTAAGGCAAGCCAAAGATCTGTGTGGGCCGGAAGACGGCCTGCCGCTATCGGACGCAATGGGGAACAGAGGGTTTTCTGGGGCGGCGATGTGCCGCCAGGGGTCACGCAGAGCATCGCGCCGGCCTTGATCCTGATGGGTGACTGGTGCGCCTGAGCGCAACCGATACATTGAGAACCAAGTGTGCCGAGTCGCAGTTGGTGCGGGAAAAGCAGTAAAAACGAATGCGCCTGTCGGCGCAGATTTTTGTTCGCCCCTATTGACGGAGGGGGCTAATGGGTGACCCCGAGGTTCCGCCTTGACCCCGAGGTTCCGCCTGCGTGATTGCAAGACCTGACCCCGAGGTTCCCTGACCCCGAGGTTCCCGCAAGACCTGACCCCGAGGTTCCGCTGTGATCAACTTACGGTGGGACTTACACCCACAAGAGTGCGCCCATGCTGGGCGCACCAAAAAAAACCGGGGCCGCAGCCCCGGTTTCATATCATGTCGACAGCTATTACATCTTCCAGCTGTACTGGATGCCAATCGCATTCTGGTACATCTCGATCTTTTCGTTGCCTGCCGGCGACCCACCACTGAAAACCGGCAAGATTGACGCCCCACTCACATCGTTCTTGAACGCGTGCATGTAGCTCATGGTCAATTCGTTGCCCGAGGCCAGCGTGTACGTAAAGCCAAGTGTGGCGTGATCCTTGACGACACCGGGAGCAAT
>JBMOMO010000055.1:0-3432 GCA_049324135.1 Chloroflexota bacterium | reverse complement strand
CCTGCGCAAGACATCAGCCAGTGGACGACATCCTCGCGCACCAGTTTGCCGCCCCGCCTGCGCGGATGCTCTACCGAGCAGATCGGGCAGACATCCATGCAGGACTGGCACTCGCCGCAGGTCTCGAATTGCGCGATCAGGGCGTCCAGGTCGGCCGGCAGGGTGTTTTCCAGGCTTTGCAGCACGCGCGCGCGGGTATGGTTGTGACGCTCGGCGATCTTGGCGAGCATCTGGTCGTGTTTTGTGACCAGTTCCTCGTCCGCCGGGCCGTCCGTAATGGATTGCAAGACCAGCGCGCTGTCTTGGGCGCTCACCAGCATGGACTGGCGCACCGGCAGGCCGAACACGCCGATGTTGACGTCGGCCTCGGTGGCGCCGGGTTCGGCGCACATCTGGCAGGCCGGGCGGTAACGATAGGCCGAGATGCCTCCCTGCGAGGCGAAGTGCAGCGTCTCATCGGTCAAACCTTGCGGCGAGCCAGCGCGCGCCGCCCGCCAGTCGAATTCATCCGCCGGGAAGGTGCCTAAGCAGTCCACGCAGATCGTCAGCAGGCGGTCGCGCTCTACCGCGCCGCGCGTCGCCATCTCGTTCAGGGCGCGCATCTCGCACGGGCGCAGGAGCACGCCCAGGCGTCGTCCGACGCGCTCGCGGGCTGCCTTCACCGCCAGTTGCGCGGTGTTGACCTTCATCACCGGGCTGAACGGATTCAAGCGTCCCAGTTGGTCGGGCGATTCCAGCACAGTTCCACCGCTGCCGGGCGCAATCACCAGCGCATCCAGGTCGGTCTGCGCCCACAAGGCTTTGACGAATTCCTGCAGGGCGCCGAGCGGATCGCCGTGCGTGTTGATCTTCCAGTAAGTATTCATCGCGCGTCTCCAAATCTTACTCGTTGGTCGGGTAGGCGGCGATACTGCGCTTTGTAGAACGCAACCAGCGCCGCCGTACCGAGACCAACTACTCACCAATCTGTGTCTCTAAAACTTCCGCAATGTCCATTACTTTGATCTGTTCGCCCATGCCCTTCGAGCGGATGGCGTCGTCGAACATCAACATACAATACGGGCAGGCAGTTGCCACCACGTCTGCTTTGGCGTCTACCGCGTCAGCCAGGCGGCGGTGGTTGATGCGCGTGTTGGCGTCGGTTTCCAGCCACATCTGGCCGCCCCCGCCGCCGCAGCAGAACGAATTCTCGCCGCTGCGCGCCATCTCTACCAGGTTCACGTCTGCGCCCTTGAGCAATTTGCGCGGCTGGTCGTAGATCTTGTTGTAGCGTCCCAGGTAGCACGAGTCGTGATAAGTCACCTTACCCATTGACTCCCCTCTCCCTATGGGAGAGGGGCCGGGGGTGAGGGGCAACTCGGCCAGCAACTCGGTGTAGTGCAGCACCTTGAAGTCGCCTCCCATCTGCGGGTACTCGTTCTTGAGCGTGTTGAAGCAGTGCGGGCAGGCCGTGACCACGCGCTTGAATTTCACCTTGCCGAAGGTCTCGATGTTCTGCTTGGCAAACTCCTGGAACAGGTACTCGTGTCCCATACGCCGGGCGGTCTCGCCGCAGCACATCTCGTCGAAGCCCAGCACGGCAAAATCCAGGCCGGCTTTCTTCATCAGTTTGGCAAAGGCGCGCGCTACTTTCTTGTTGCGCTCGTCGAAGGCCGCCGCGCAGCCGGTGAAGTACAGCACGTCCGTCTCTTCGCCGGGCGCCAGTTCGCGGATATCCAGCCCGTCGGCCCAGGCCATGCGGTTTTCGGGCGGCATGCCCCACGGGTTGCCCTGGCGCTCCATGTTGCGCATGGTATCGCCCACCGACTTGGGCATCTGGCCGGTCGTCAGCACCTGGTAGCGGCGCAGGTCCACCACCTCGTCCACCGGGTTGATGAAGGCCGGGCATTTTTCGATGCACGCGCCGCAGGTGGTGCACTGCCAGGAATAATTTTCCGGCAGCGCCGAGGCCGTGATCTCCACCTCGCTCTTGCCGTCCCCGGATACCAGGTTGTCGAGCATGGCCGTGCGTAAGGCCTGCACCAGGTACTTGGGGGAGTAGTCCATGCCGCTGAAATTCGACGGGCAGGCTTCCTCGCAGCGCCCGCAGCGCAGGCAGGCGTCGAACGACAGTAACTGCTGTGGGGTGAACTCGCTCACCTTGCCCACGCCCAGCAGTTCGGTCGTCTCGATGTCCTCGATCTTGGTCAGTTCGCCGGTCTTGCGGAACGAACGGTTCAGGATGTTGAGCGGCGCGTATAGCATGTGACGCATCTTGGTGAACGGGATAGCCGCCGCCAGCGCCATCGCCAGCGTGGCGTGGACGTAGACGGACGCATCGTGCCACGCCCCGGCCTGCTGAGGCGAGACCCCGGCCGCCGCCAACGCCCCGGCGAACCAGTTCCCCACCGGCGACCAGGTCCGCCAGGCCGGGTTGGAAGCGATGAAGCGCGTGGCTTCGTTCGTATAGCCGACCAGCGCGATCAAGGTCAACATAACGAGGGCAAACCCGTCGTCCCAGTTCGAATCGAGATATTTCGGGCGCAGGATATAGCGGCGGAAGGCCGCCATCCCCACTCCCACCAGGATCATGACCCCGGCGATGTCCATCGCCAGTTCGTATCCCAGGTAAACGCCCAGGCGCGGCCATTCGATCACCCACGGCTGGAAGAGCGCCATGTTGAGCAGGTTGATGACCGTGCCGACCACCTGGATGCCCACGCCCCAGAAGAGCATGAAGTGCATCAGGCCGGGGTAGGCTTTCTTGAGGATGCGGGTCTGCGCGATGATGTGGGTGAAGAAGTCCCGTACCCGTTGCCAGCGCTTTCCACTCACTGATAACTGACCACTGGCAACTGTCATGACTCACCTCCAACTTTGACGTAGATCTGTCCGTCTGTGATTTCGGCCTCCAGCATGGCCAGCGGCGCAGGCGGCGGGCCGGCGATCACCGCGCCGTCTTCGGGATCGAAGTAGCCGTCGTGGCAGGGGCATTCCAGTCGTCCCGTGTCCGGGTTCCATTTGACGATACAGGCGAAGTGTGTGCAGACGGCAGAATAGGCTTTCAGCCCCGAGGCCAGGTGGACAATGATGGCCGGGTAGCGCCCGAATTTGACGGTGCGGGATTCGCCCACCGGCAGTTCGTCTTCGGCGCACACCAGCACCGGCTCGGAGGGCATCTCCTCCAGTTTGGGCGGGTAGAAGTAGGCCACCACCGGCGCAGCCACCGCGCCCGCGCCGACCACAACGCCAGCGCCTTTCAGTAAATTGATAAAGTCGCGACGAGTTACGTTATCCATGTTAACTTACCTCTCCCCAGATCGTCAGGGCAATTGCCAACCCGACGAAGACGGCCCCCCCGATGGCGCGGATGCGCATGGCTTTCTTGCTGTCCGCTTTCTGATCGAGAAACGGCCAGATGGCGACGACCAGCAGCGCCAGGATGATCGAAAC
>JBMOMO010000054.1:0-25701 GCA_049324135.1 Chloroflexota bacterium | reverse complement strand
ATGCTGATGGCCAGCAGGATGCGACCGATGAAAGAAAGAATCCTGCTCCATAGCGATTGTTGCCCATTTCCCATATCTCGACGAAGGTCCATATGCCTGCTCCTTAGGTTGATATAAAAGGAATGATCAGGAAAAAGCCATAATAATAGATGATAACAAGTAGTTCCAGAAGCATGAACATTATAGCAGAAGGGTGGACGACCTATGGCCGTCCACCCAACTTGTTGAGATACTTATTTGGGCCAGGTTGCGTCAATGGCCTTCATGGCCGTATCCAGATCTTCAGAACCAGCCACATAGCTGGCGATGTGCTCCCAGAAGGAGCCAGTCGAAACTTCGGCGGGCATCAGGTCAGAGCCGTCGAAACGGAAGGCGGTTGCCTGTGCTACGAGTTCGGCGATACCGCGTTCCAGTTCTACGCCGTACATGTCAGGCGTGGCAGTCTGGTGCGCAGCCAACGCGCCGCCACCTTCAAGGAAACCGCTGGCCGACTGCGGGGTGGTGAAGTATTCCATCGCCGCGCGCACTTCAGGCCGGTCGTTGAACATCACCATGACGTCACCAGCCACGAGGAACGGCTTGCCATAGGCCGGATCCACGGGCGGGAAGTAGAAGAAGCCATAGTCCACGCCTGCTTCCGTACCTTCGGGGAAGAAGCCAGTGATGAAGTTACCCTGTTTGTGCATCCAGCACTTTGGCGGGTCTTCGAACATCGGGGCAGGAGAATCGCCAAAGTAAGTGGAGACGATGGAGGAGCGACCGCCGAAGACATAAGCATCATTGAACCACAGTTCGCTCCAGGTCTCGATTGCCTTCTTCACTTCAGGGGAATCAAAGGGCAATGTGCCGGCCACCCAGGCGTCATAGTTCTCCAACGAGGTGGTGCGCAGCATCATCTCTTCGGTCCAGTCCGTAGCAGCCCAACCGGTTGCCGCGCCAGACTCGATGCCGATGCACCAAGGGGTATCGCCGTCATCAGCGATCTGCTGGTTCAGGGCCATCAACTCTTCCCAGGTTTCGGGGATTTCGTAACCGGCTGCGTCCCAGGCTTTCTTGGGATACCAAACCAGGCTCTTGCCGTTGAAGCGATGGAACACACCGGCCTCGACGCCGTCAATGGTAGCCATGTCGCGCCAGCTTTGGTTGTACTGCTGGCCCAACCACTCCTCCGACATAAAGGTGGTGACATCGACCACCTTACCGCTTTTCACATATTGCGTTACTTTACCCGGTTGCGGGAAGTCCGCAATGTCGGGGGCATCGCCAGCATCGACGCGCACAGAGATGGTGGCCTCGAATTCTTTGTTGCCGATGTAGTTGACATCGATACCAGTGGCTTCTTCAAATGCCTCCACCCCTTTAGCAAATTTGACACCATCCGGATCGTTGCCCTCCATCGCGCCGTCCACAGTGACGGTTGTACCAGCGTATGTACCTTTGAGCGCTTCCTCGAGGGCGCCGCCGGGCATCACGGGGAAGTCAACCTCTACCGTAGCAGCGGGTTCTTCGGTTGCAGCGGGTTCTTCCGTGGCAGCAGGCGCTTCAGTGGCGGCCGGCTCTTCAGCAGGCGGCGCGCCGCAAGCGGCCAGCAGCATCGAAGCGACGATCAACAGGGTCAGGATCGACCAGAACGTACGGGTTGTTTTCATGTTCTCCTCTTTCTATAGAATTGGGTTAGAGAATGTTGGTAAAAAAGTGGGGGAATAGTTTTCCAGGACTCACCTCCTTTCAAGGAATATTCAATGGGACCGCACATCACGGCACGATTGGCGCACAACGAGTTCGGTATCCAGGATCAGATTTCTCTCATCCATTTCCACGTCTCTCATCAAATCCATCAATGTCACGCAGGCTGTGCGGGCTAATTCCTGGGCCGGTAAACGCATGGTGGTCAGCGGCGGATCGGAATAGCGCGCCCAGGGAATATCATCGAAACCGACAATGGAAATGTCGTCTGGGATGCGCAGGTTGGCCTCGCGCAGGGCCGACTTGGCGCCCATAGCAACATTGTCGCTGGCAACAAAGACCGCCGTGAATTTCTTTCCTCCCTGGAGCAGGGATTTCATCCGCTCGAAGCCGCTTTGCGGGTCGAAATCCGCGTAGCGTATCAAGGCCTCGTCTGGCGAAATCCCGGCTTCGGTCAGCGCGTCCTTGTAGCCGAGTACGCGGTCAGGGGCGGCGCTATAAGAAGCGGGAGCGTTCGAGATACAAGCAACGTCAGTATGCCCCAAATCCAACAGGTATTGGACTGCTTTTTTGGCTGCCAGGCGATTATCTACATCCACAGAATGAAGGTTCGAATTTTCCAATTTCCCCATCAAGACAGTCGGCACATCCGCTTCCTCCAGCCTTTTCAACCCAGCATCGTCCAGGCGAGGCGTGAGCAAGATCATACCATCGATATGTTTGGCGCGGATGAGTTCCAGGTAGGCCCGGTCTTGATGCTCTACGTCTACAGACTCGATCAACAGGCGCAATTTGTTCTGACGGACAACATCCAAAAGCCCCCCGATAATTTGCGGAAGGAACGTATCCGAAGCGATATGGTGCGGGCTGCGAGTCATGACCAGGCCAATCGCTTTTGCCCGCCGGGTGGCCAAGGCTTGCGCGGTGGCGTTCGGGATATAGCCGAGTTTTTCGGCCGCCTGGCGCACCCTCTGGCGCGTCTCCGGGGAAATGTTGAAGCCCTTGACGTCATTCAACACCAGGGAGACTGTCGTTCGAGAAACACCCGCCAGGTCCGCAACATCCTGGCTGGTCACCCGCTTTTCGGTCACAAAATCTCCTTATCCGTCTTGGTCAGTCTATTAACGCGCTTTAGTAACGCGCGTTAATAGTGTAGCAAAAATCTTCCCCCTTGTCAATACCTTTTCCAGGATTTCCTCGACAAAATAACCCCCAACCAAAAATTGCAGGACTGATTGTTGACCGCTACTGTCATCAAGCGGGGCTGGTCATTGAAGTCGATGGCGATGTCCACGATCTGCAGAAAGAGGAAGATGAACGGCGGGAGAAGGTGTTGAGTGAGATGGGGCTGAGGGCTTGTGCTGAGCCTGTCGAAGCATTGTCCGCTTGGGGAACGATGAGGTGATCAGGACGCGGAGCGGTGCGATGTGGTGAGGAGAATTAACCAGTTGGGTTGCGGAATGAATTCCACGCTACGCCAAACTGGGGAAAGAAAAAACCCCGGTCAAATTCCAAATCATATTCTGGGCCCACATCGCCAGCAACAAGAGCGCCACCGGCGCGAAGGTCAATCCCGAAAGCACCGCGGCTAGCGTATTTTTCCGCTTCGCAAACGCAATCCAGGCGGCTATGGCGAGAATCAACGGGATGATCGGGTAGGCCCACACGAGCAGCACGAACGTCCAGGCATCCTTGGTGACGCCCGAGTCGAAGGCCATCACGGATAGTCCCGCCATCAGCGCCCAGATCACGAGCGAGCCGAGCATCAACAACTGCGAGACGATCATCCAAAGGACGAGTCCCAGGCGGCGTTTGGGTTGATGGGATGTTCCGGTCATTTTCATTCCTTTTCGCTTTGTTTGGAGATTGCGCGGATCAGGCCGGCAAAGACCAGGCGGTGGAGGGGCGCAAGCAGATGCCAGTACAAGAACCCGGGCAGGCCGCGCGGGGCGAAGAAAGCGGTCTGGGCCAGGACGGTATGCCTGCCTGCCGCTTCGACGCGCCATTCCATCCATCCCTGGCCGGGGGCGTTGAGTTCGGCGGCCAGCCGCAGCAAGCGACCGTTTTCGAGCGATTCGACGCGATAGAAATCCAGCGCGTCGCCGGGGTTCAGGCTTGCTCCCTCACCCCGGGTCCCTCTCCCAGCGGGAGACCCCTTAACGGGGGCAGGTGGGTGGGGGAAAGCCAGCAGCCGGTCGAGCCAGCCGCGCGCTTGCCACAACCAGTTTGCATAGAGCCAGCCGTTCTTCCCGCCCAGGGACGCGATGACCTCGAACACCTTTCCCGGCGCGGCGCGGACTTCTACGCAGCGGTAGTCAATGAAGAACCCTTCGCTCTTCAAGACCTGTACAGACAATTGGCAACTGTTCCATGTCCTCTCGAGGCAGGCAGGATGCAATTGGGCAAGCGCAGTTTTTACCGCCTCTTCATAGCCGAGCAAGCGCACGTTGGGAAAGACGCGGCGGGCCGCATCGTCCTGCACGATGCTTTCGCTGCGCATCCCGTCCACCAGGGGCGTGGCAATGACCTTTGGCACGGGCGTCATCCATGCTACGCCCAAGGCCATGAACCATAGTGGGATATTCAGCATAACCACGTATTTGCGCTGCAAACCACGCAGGCGCCCGTAGGTCAGCATCAATTCTGCATAACTCATTCTGTCCGGTCCGCCAATTTCAACGACCCGGCTTTGGTCGGGTGTGTCTTTGACGGCGGTCAGCAGGTAATCGGTCACGTTTTGCGCCGCAATCGGCTGGGCCAGATTTTGCAGCCATACCGGGCCGACGATAACCGGCATCAGTTCGGTCATGAAGCGGATCATCTCGAAGGAGATGCTGCCTGGTCCAACGATCACACCCGCGCGGAACTCTGTCACTGGGACTTTGCCTTTGCGCAAGGACTTGCCGGTTTCAATGCGTGAGCGCATGTGAAAAGAGATTTTTCTCTCTGGATCAGCCAGGCCGCCAAGGTAGATGATATGTTTCACGCCTGCCAATTCAGCGGCGTGCGCAAAGTTTTTCGCGCCGCTTTGCTCAAGGGAGGGATATCCACGCCCGCTGGACATGTTGTGAATCAGGTAATAGGCAGTATGAACGCCGTCCATTGCAGGGCAGAGCGTAGACGGATCCATGACATCGCCCTGTACTACCTCCACATAAGGGAACCAGGTTCGGGCTTCGAGACGATCCGTATGGCGTACCAGGCAACGGACACGGTATCCCCGTTTTAGCAATTCAGGAATCAGTCTGCTGGCAATATACCCGTTTGCGCCCGTAACAAGAATGTGTTTCTTATCCATGAGAATTCGCCAGCGCGCGGGCGCGTGAGGCCAGGCGACTCGTCAATCCATCGAAAATAAATTTATGAAAGGGAAACATGGCATACCAGTAAATCAGTCCGGTCAGGCCGTGTACGTCGAAATAGGCATTGACCCTTATGAGCGTTTTTCCATCTTCTTGCGGCAGGGACTCGAATTGCAGCCAGGCCTCACCCGGTACTTTCATCTCGGCGCGCAGGCGCATGAGACGGTCAGGCTCTAGCGCTTCCACGCGCCAAAAATCGAGTGATTCTCCAACATGGATCTCATCAGGATGGCGGCGACCGCGTCGCAAGCCTACCCCGCCGACCAGTTTATCCAGCCAGCCGCGGATCTCCCAAGCCCAATCCATGTAAAGCCAGCCACGCTCCCCGCCCAATCCTGTGTAAGCGCGGAAGACCGCTTCAGGCGGCGCTTCGACCAGCATTTGGCGGCGCTCGATCATAAGGCCTTTTTCCGCTTTGAATGTGTAGGGCTTGATGTCCCCTGCTGTTGTCACCAACGCGTCAGACCAGATTGTTTCTACATCATCAATGCTTATGCGCCGTAAGGCAAGTTGTGTGGCTGTTTGAAAATCGAGGGGTCTGATCTGAGGAAATAACTTTTTCGCCAGGTCATCATGAACGACCAATTTGGCCCGTAACCCCTCGATCAAAGGCAGTATGACGCGCCAGTGAATGGGTGTGATCATGTGAACCCAATAGGCCGAAAGACGCGGCGCATAAAATGGAGTTGGTATCAAGAAGCGCTTCAATCCGCGTTCTTTGGCATAGGCAAAAAGCATATCGGCATAGGTCAGGCGTGTTGCGCCGCCGATCTCGATCATCTTGCCCACACTGTCAGGCGTCTCAAGCGCTGAAATCAGGTAGGAGAGCACATCGCGGATAGCGACAGGCTGCGCCATCGAGAAGAACCAGCGCGGGCAAATGAACAAAAACTCGCGTTCAGACAGGTAACGGATCATCTCGAACAGCACACTTCCCGACCCAACGATCATGCCGGCCCGGAATTCGGTCACAGGGACGCGGCCATTCCAACGCAAGATATAGCCGGTCTCGTGCCGGGCGCGAAGGTAAGGTGACAGGTAATCGGTGGTATCGACCAATTCGCCCAGATAAATAATTCGATTTATTCCCGCTTCCTCGGCGGCCTCCGCAAAATTCCGCGCCGCGTTCATATCACGCTGCGCATCCAACTTGCCCCCTTGAAATCCATGGATTAAATAATATGCGACTGATACTCCCTGTAAGGCAGCCACGAGCGACTGTTTATCCAGCGCATCGCCTCTCACAATTTCAACCCGATTCCCCTTTTCGGATACGGTTTGCAACGAACGGCACTTCAGCCGCTCTGGGTCGCGCGCCAGGCAGCGGACTCGGTAACCCGCTTCGAGCAATCTGGGCGCCAGCCGCCCGCCCACGTAGCCGGTCGCGCCGGTGACCAGGACCAACTTCGACTTTCTCATATCTTTCCTTTTGAATACGAATTATCCGAATTATACCTGTTGGGCGACAAAAGAAGAAAGAGGAAAGAAAGTGGCAATTTCCCGATTTCATTGTACAATCGTCCCAGGAAACATTGTGAAAACAACCTTCGACCACCTGCGCGCATTCCCCCTTTCCTGGCTCTCGCTGGCTTTCCTGGCCGGGATCGTCCTTGCGCGCCAGGTCACGCTCTCTGTACTGTTCTGGTTCGGCCTGTCCGGGTTATTTTTGGTGCTGGGTATCCTTGCCTATGTCTTTGCCGGGCGGCTGGCTTTCCTGAAAATTTCCCCTTCCACCCTGTTCTTGTTGAGCGTATCCCTGGTTTTCTTCTTCCTGGGGGGGAGCCGTTACCAGGCCAGCCAGCCCAAAATAGACGCCTTCCACATCGCCTGGTACAACGACCGCGAATATGACGTGCTGGTCACAGGCGCGCTGGCCGAGCCGCCCGACTACCGCGACACGTATACCAATTTACGCATCGAAACAGAAGCCATCGACACTGGCTCCGGAGACCTGCCTGTGGACGGCCTGCTGCTGGCGCGCGTCTACGCCAACGAAATTTATGAATACGGTGAGCGCGTCCGCATCCGCGGGCAGTTGCTCACGCCGCCCGAAAACGAAGATTTCTCCTACCGCGATTACCTGGCCGGGCAGGGCATCCACGCCTACATGTCCAAGACCGAGGTCACGCACCTGCCTGGCAACGCCGGCAACCCCGTCAAAAGGATGCTGTACGCCTTCAAGGACAAGGCGCTCGCCAATATCTACCTGATCTTCCCCGACCCCGAAGCCTCGCTGCTGGCCGGCATCCTGCTGGGCGTGGACACCGGCCTGCCCAAAGACCTGCAACAGGCCTTCAAAGACACCGGCACGGCGCACATCATCGCCATCTCCGGCTTCAACATTGCCATCATTGCCGGGTTGTTCTTCACCATGTTCAGCCGCGTCTTCGGCCAGGCGCGCGGTTCCTTCTTCGCCATCCTGGGCATTGCCGTCTACACCTTCCTGGTCGGCGCGGACGCGGCCGTCGTGCGCGCCGCCCTCATGGGCTCGCTCTCGCTGTTCGCCCGCCAGTTTGGCCGCCGCAACGACGGCCTGAACGCCCTGCTCGTCTCCGCCGCCGTGATGACGCTCGCCAACCCGCACACGCCCTGGGACGTGGGCTTCCAACTCTCGTTCTTCGCCACCCTCGGCCTCATCCTGTACGCCGAACCGTTCCAGGGTTGGGCCGTGAACATCATCGCCCGTTACACCAACCCGGGCGCAGCCCAAAAGATCGCTTCCCCGCTTTCCGAATACATCCTGCTCACGCTGGCCGCGCAACTCACCACCCTGCCCATCATGGCCTGGCACTTCAAGCGCATCTCGCTGGTCTCGCTGGTCGCCAATCCCTTCATCCTGCCCGTCCAACCGGCGGTCATGATCCTGGGCGGCATTGCCGTCCTGCTCAGCCTGGTCTGGCTGCCGCTGGGCGGGATCGCCGCCTTCGGGGCCTGGCCGTTCGTCGCTTACACCATCCGCCTGGTGGAAACCTTCGACCGCCTGCCGCACGGCGTCATCGTCTTGGGGGACTTCTCGCTCTGGCTCGTCGTCCTGTTCTACCTCGCGCTTCTTACCTGGACGTTTGGCCGCTCCCGTCTAAAGGAATTTCTCTCCAGCCGCAAGGCCAACCTGCCCCCCCTGCCGGCCGTGACGGTGACCGCCGCCCTGACCGTGCTGGTCATCCTGACCTGGCGCGCCGCCTTTGCCGCGCCCGATGGCCGCCTGCATCTCACCTTCCTGGATGTCGGTTCCGCGGATGCCGTCCTGATCCAGACTCCCGGCGGGCGTCACATCCTGGTCAATGGCGGGCCGAGCGCTTCGATGCTCTCCGACGGGCTGGGACGCCGCCTGCCGCCGCTCGACCGCCGCCTCGACTGGCTGGTGATCGCCTCCACGCAGGAAAACCAACTCTCCGGCCTGCCGCGCGTCGTGGAGCGCATCCGGCCGGGAAATGTCCTGTGGGCGGGCAACCCGGAGGCCTCCTACGCCGCCCGCACGCTGGACGGCTGGCTGACCGGGCAGGGCATCCCGGTCACGCGCGCAGAGACAGGCGCGGAACTCGACCTGGGGCAGGGCGCTGTCTTGCGCGTGTTGAACGCCAACGCGCGCGGCGCGGTCCTGCTCATCGAGTGGAACACCTTCCGCGCCTTGCTGCCGGTGGGAATGAATTTCGAGGCGCTGGAGGAACTGGAATATGGGAAAGCGATTGGGAAGACGTCTTTGCTCCTGTTAAGCGACTCGGGCTATGCCCCCATCAGTCCGCCCGAATGGATCGCCAACCTGAACCCGCAGGTCATCCTGCTCAGCGTCGCCGCCGGCGACAAAGACGGCCTGCCCGACCAGGAACTGCTCGACAGCATCGAGGACTATCCGCTGTTGCGCACCGACCGCAACGGCTGGATCGAGGCGACAACCGACGGGCAGCAGATGTGGATCAGGGTCGAGGAGCAGGCCCAACGCCCGACCCCGACCGCGCCCAGCGAGCAAATCCCCTCAAGCGGGCTGGGAATCCATAAAATCCACAGGGAACAGTTGTTCGGCAGGAACGAGGAAAATTAAAGCCCCGTCTTTTTCAAGACGGGGCCATATGAGGGGGAAACGCTGGGCTACACGCCGCCGAGGCTGTCGTTGATGGTGCTAAACACGTTGCCGATCATGGGGCCCATGATGGTGAGGACCGCAATAACAACGATAGCGACCAAAACAAGGATCAGCGCGTACTCCACCAGACCTTGGCCCTTTTCTTTCTTCGAGAATAACATGGTTTTTTTCTCCTTTCTTCTGAATTTTCTGGATGACCAGAGTTATGCTCATTATACAAGAAGCGCTTTTTTTTGCAATAGGTACAAGCCTGTTTTTGTCTACAATTTTGTTAGGTTTGGGCGCTTTTAGTTTGCATTTTTATTAGGTTGGCGCATGTGCAAGCGCGCTCACAGGAAACCATCCCACAGGATTGCCCGGTTGTTACGCCGATAAGCCTGCGGGATGGTTCGGCGCCGTTGGCAGGGTGTACTAGCCTCCGCTCGCGCTGGTAAGGCTGTCGTTGATGGTGCTGAACACGTTGCCGATCATGGGGCCCATGATGGTGAGGACCGCAATAACAACGATAGCGACCAAAACAAGGATTAACGCGTACTCCACCAGACCTTGGCCCTTCTCTTTTTTCGAGAATAACATGGTTTTTTTCTCCTTTCTTTAGAATTCTCTGGAAAACCAGAGTCATGCTAATTATACAGGAAGCATTTTTTTTTACAACATTGTAAGCCCACCTGAACCTACAATTTTGTTAGGTTTGAACGTTTTTTGTTAAGGTGGGCTGGCAAATAGTACCAATGTATCATTCCGCGCCTATCCCAGGTGCATCGGCATGATGACGTGCAGGAAACTGTCGTCGCCCACCGGGCGGACGACGCCCGGCGCATTTGGCGCAGAAGTCTCCAACGCCACGTTGGGCGTCTTGATGACTTCGAGCGCCTCGCGCAGGTATTTGACGTTGAAAGCGATCAGCACGCCGCTGCCATCTACCGTTGCTTCTACAATGGTCTCGTTCTTGCCGGTTTCCTCGGATGTGGCCGAGATCTCCACTTCGCTGGGCGCCATCTCGCCCTGGGAGGCTTTGATGTCCAGCCGGGCGACGTTGGAACCTTCACGGGCAAAGATCTCCGCCTGCTTGCAGGCTTTGAGCAGGGAAGCGGTAGAAATCAGCGTGCGCGATTTGTAAGAGCGCGGGATGATCTGCTGGTAATCGGGGAACGCGCCGTCGATCAACTGCGACACCAGTTCGATGTCTTTGACGCGGAAGATGACCTGCCCGCGTCCCTGCGGCACGAACATCGAGATCGCGCCTTCGCCGTCGCCAGCAGAGGCCGAAGTGATGCGCGCCAGTTCGCTCAATGCGCGCGCCGGGATGATCACGTTCACCGGCTGCTGGGTGGGAGAAGCCAGCGTGGCCGTGCGCACCGACAGGCGGAAGCCGTCCGCCGCAGCCATCACGACCTGGTCGCCCTGCACATTCATCAGTACGCCCATCAACACCGGGCGGGCCTCGTCGGCCGAAGCCGCAAAGGCCACCTGCTGCACCATCTCCTTGAAGTCGGCTACGTTCAATTGCAACGCCTCTTCCATTTCGGGCGCGGGGAAAGGCGGGAACTCCTGCGCGTCTATCCCCTTGATATCGTTGGTCGAAGTGCCGCTGCGCACATTCAAGGTTTGGGTCTGGATATCCAGGTTCAAGGCCACCTGCTCGCCGGGCAGCGTATTGACCAGGTCCGCAAAGGTACGCGACGGGATGGTGATCGAACCATCTTCTTCGATCCGGGCGGTGATCCAACAGGTGATGCCCATCTCCAGGTTGGTGGCCGAGAGCCGCAGCCGGCCCTCGTCGGTGGCGATCAATATGTTGGAAAGCACGGGCAGGGTGCTGCGCGGCGAAACAGCGCGCGAGACAATGCCAAGCCCGCGGGCGAGATTCTCTTGTAGGACAGTGACTTTCATGGCAACTTCCTCTCCTGCATCAAGGCTTCGAAAAGTATATCACAGGCTTATCCCACTAACAACGAAATGCCCAAACTGAACAAGACCAACAACAGTTGCAATCCCAGCACCACAATAGCGACAACCTGGACCGTATTCCATACAGTGGACGGGCGCGCCAGGCGCACCGGCTGACCCTCCGCCAGTTGACGCGCCGCCTGCGCCGCCTGGTCGGGCGTCAACACGCTCAACACCCAGCCGGGAACTGCTTCCGTTACCACGATCTTCTCACCCTCGAAGGTTTCCAGCCGCCTGCGCAGGCCGGTCGGCGGGTTCAACGCCAGCGAGGCCGGCAGGATGACCGCCCCGGCCGTTCCCTGGGCAACCTCGCCCGCCGCCTGCACGACCAGCAGCGGCAGGTCGGGCGCATGTTTTTGCAAGGCTGCCGTCACTGCTTTGACGAACGGTTCATCCCCGGCGTCTATCACCATGACCGGGAACGCGCGCTGGCGCGCCTCCAGTGTTTGCGCCGCCATCGCGCCATCGCGCCGCAGGCATCGCAAGTGATAGACCAGCAAGACGGCAAACAACGCCAGCAGTTGCCCCGCGTTCAACACATTGGACAGGAAATCGGAGGCGGTATCCAGCGTGAGCAGGGCATTCAGCAGGGTGTAGGCCAGCCAGACCGCCGAGGCCATGCCGCCGATCACGCCCGCGAACAACGCCAGGTACAGGTATGCGCGGCGGATGGCAGACCGGCGGGCATGCGCACCGGCGGGGGTATCTTCCATTGCTTCGGCTTGCATGGGCCGCCAGGTCGCCAGCCAGGGCGGCAGGCCAACCGCCAGCGTCGCCAGCGAGCCGGCCAGGCGCGGGCGCAGCACGTCCCCCCAGACTTCATAAGAAACCAACAGGTCAATGACGAACGAAAGCAAGAGCGCCAGTCCCGTGAACGCCGCTCCCAGGCCCAGCGCAGACAGGATGTAGTAATAAAGGCGCTTCTTGCCGGCCTGCCGGGTTTCGTCTTCATCAGCGCGGATCTGGCGTCCGAGCCAGCCGCCGTAATAGGCCCAAACCGCAGCCAGCGGCGCGCCCAGTGAAATGGGCCCGCCGGCCTTGCGAATGAACCCGTAGACGGTCATAGGCTCGCCCAGCAGGTAGCGCAGGGCGACGTCCAGCAGAGTCCCGCCGGCCGCAAGCGCGCTGATCACGCCGCCCAGCGCCAGCAGGTAGAGCGCGCCCAGGCGCAGGTTCGAGTCCCGTTCAACGGGCTCCGGCAAAGCGTCCTGGCAGATGCGCCAGGTGTAGGCCCACAGCGGAGTCCCCACCAGCAGCAAGGCCAATCCATTGAAGAAGGATTGCTGTCCCGCGCCGACGATCAAATAATTGGCTTGCGGGATGTCGAAGATGAACCGCAGCGCCTGTTGCGCGCCAAAGACCGTCATCCCCAGGCCGTAGAACAGCCACAGGTAGCGGTACAGGCGGCGCACGTCGCTGAAATTTTCGTTTTCGGGCAGGGACTTCCAGGCCGCGCCCAGGGCGTTCCACAGCCAGGCCGCCAGCAGGCCGTTGACGCCGATGGCGATCAGGTTGTCCTGCCAGGATTGGGAGGCGCCCACCAACGCGCGCGAAGGCTCGGCGTGGGCCAGCGCGAGCAAGGCCCGGTTGACCAGCGCCAGGACGTTTTGCGCTGCCGGAATCAGGGTGGCAAGCAGCGCAGCGTAATAGAAGACTGCCCGCAGGCTGGCAGTGCGTTCCTCCACGTCCCTGACGGCGGCGCGCTGGCCCCACTGCCAGTGGAACAGGAAGATCGGCGCGCCTACCAGCACGAGCGACAGCGCCCGCGCCAGCGCGCCGGCCATATCCACCAGGACGGACGAGACGATGCTGCGCAGCAAGCCGATCAGGCCCCACGTCACCACTTCCAGGCTGATGAAGGCTACCAGGTAGAAATACAGGCGGCGGATGGTGCGCATGGCGTCCCTACTTTACCGGTTCGGGCGTGGCCTGGTACCAGTCGTATCCCCAAAAGGCATAAGGCATTTGCATAAGTTTCCATTCCCCATCCTGGCGCTCGAGCAGCGCCGTCTCGGTATTGCGGGAACCTCCAGAGAAAGGATCGGAGGGATTGTAGATGACGTAGACGGTAACATAGGCCTCGTCGCCGTTGATCTCCGTCTCGCCGATTTCCACCCCGGCGCTGTTCGGGTCTATGCTGTGATCGAAGAAAGCCTGACGGAAAGCCTGGTAGGTGGGTTTGTTTTCGGACTCGGCCAGGTAAGCGTAGGCCCTTTCGTAATCGCCTTCGAATACGGCCAGGGCGTAATTGTGAACCACGCCTTCCGGCGAATCTTCTGCGGCATATTCCTGTTTCCCCTGCCGGGTGAAGAACAGTACCAGGGCAACGGCAACCAAAACGCCGATCCCAACCAGGATGCCAAGCAGGAAACGGTCTTGCTTCATGGTTTCAACCTCGCGCCAGCGCGTCGGTCATTTTGGCCACACGCGCCATATATTCCACGTCATGCACGCGCACGATGTCTGCGCCGCGCGTGATGCCCACACACACGGCGGCGGCGGTGCCTTCCACGCGCTGGTCGGGCGGCAGGTCGAGCGTGTAGCCGATGAAGGATTTGCGCGACGGCCCCAGCAGCACGGGGTAGCCCAGGGCGCGTATCTCGTCCAGGCGGCGGATCAGTTCGAGGTTGTGTTCGACCGTTTTGCCGAACCCAATCCCCGGGTCCAGGATGATGCGGTCATCCGCCACCCCGGCCTGCCGCGCCAACCGGACGGAATCCAGCAACTCGCGCTGGACGTCCGCCAGCAGGTCGTCGTATTCCGCGCCGATGTAGGCGTTGCCGAGTTGGGCGCGCACTTCCACACTGACGGGGTTGCTGCGGTTGTGCATCAGGATGACGGGGACGCCGCTCTTTGCCACGACGGTCGCCAGGTCTGGGTCGGCGCGCAGGGCCCACACGTCGTTGACCATGCGCGCGCCGGCCTGGATGGCGGCCTCGGCCACGCTGGCTTTGTAGGTATCAATGGAGAGCAAGGCGTCAGGGAAGTCCCTTGCCAGGGCGTGGATGACCGGCAGGACGCGCTCCATTTCGGTTTCGGCGGTGAGCGCTTCGGAGCCGGGACGGGTGGATTCGCCGCCAATATCGAGAATGTCGGCCCCGCCCTCGAGGAACTGGCGCGCCTGTTCGATGGACACGCTGACGGCGTCGCCCCTGGCGATGATGCCATCCCCCGAAAAACTATCCGGGGTGACGTTGAGGATGCCCATCACGTAGGTGCGGGCGCCCCAATCGAAGGTGTGCTTGCCGATGTGGAGTGGTTTCATCATCTCGCAATTATGGCAGACCAAAGGCAGGACAAGTTATATGATCTGTGTTTATCCTGTTTATCTGTGGTCGTTTATCTGTGGTTTTACACGATCTGGTCGAGCGGGCGCGCAAGCCAGGCTTCGGCTGCGTCCATATCGGTGAAAAGTTTCATGGCGGCAGAGGTCTCCGGCAGGGCCAGGGCGGCGATCTTGCGGATGGCCTCGGCGACCTGCTGGTCGGCCACGACCACCGCCAGGCGGATGTTGCGCGCCGAGGGGTCGCTGTCCACTTCCACAGCGGCGCGGACGGCCATTTCGGGCACACCCTTGACCTGGCGCAGGTCATACAGGTTGCGGGTCAACCGGTCTGCGCCCAGCAGGTGCTCGTGGGCAAATTCCTGCCAGTGCAGGATGGTCTTTTCGGACAGGTCTGTGAACGTATAGTGCATCCCGCCGTCCGGGCGGCGCACAACGGTGTAACCAATACCGGGCGTGGGTTCCCAGTTGAGCGGTTTAATGTCTGTCATACTGCACCTCCAGGTGATGTGGGAGGATTATACCCGATGGAGGCGGGGATTTATGGGTCTATCACATAGCCCCAAATATAACGAGCCATTTCTTCCCAATATATGGGGTCGGCTTCCTCTGCGGCAACATTCCATGCTGGACGCGGAGGCGTAAGAATGAGTGCAATATTCTCCGCTAGCGTAAAGGAAGGCTGAGGCAGTCCAACGTTGGCTTGCGGCTCGATCAAGGGGTGGTATTTGATGATCCAGTTCAATTGATGAGGGTATTCGAACTTGTTGGTTTTCAGGCCATTGGCGCTAAGGGTGATCATGGTATTCCAGGAGGTGTCTATGCAGTTCACGCAGTTTTCGCCCTCTTTCAATCCCATCGGATAGGCAATATAACCGGACAGGTGGGCGCGGGAAATGATGATTTCCTGGCCGAGGGGTGGATCGAAGTGACTGACATTGATCCTTTCATCGGCGGAATTGATCAGCATGATGTCTTTTGCCGGAAAGTTCAAAATGAGCATTTTGTCTTCTGATAAACTTTTTTCGGAGATACTGGAAGAGATGGTGACAAGGAAGATGAGTTCGCTGCGCTTGGCAAGAGCATCCATGCGGTCTTTTGTCGTTTTTTTGAATTGGTCGAGAGGTACCCCTGGCTGATATTCCAATTGGGTGTTTAACAGGATGGTGTACAGCAATTCGGGGCTGAGATAGGTGACGGTAATCCGAATGACATGCTGGTCATTTGTTGGAATATCAACGGAACTCGACCAGCGTTTGACCTGGCTGACCAGCATTTCAAATGCTCGCAAGGCTGCATTGGGCAGGGCGTCCGAGTTATAAGCGCCGTCTTGTGAGAACAGACTCAAATAACTGCCCTCAATATCGGAAGATATTTTTTCAATGTATACATTGTCTTCCGCATCCGCTTTTGAACAACTGCCAGCATTAGCAACCGCCAGCGGCTCGCAGGCAACCAACAAGATTCCTAGCATGTAAATCAATATGCTTCCCACCTTGGAGTTTGTCAGGTTTTTGCTCATCTAACACCCTCAGGGCCAGTCTGATTTGCCAACCTTACATTTTTGTAAGGTTAGTATACAAAAAAATGTTGCGTTTGGCAATAGTTTTGCGGACAGTAAAACCCAATTTCCCCCAAGTTTTGGTTGGTCTTATAAAAGGAAGAAACGAACGGATTCTTATTGCCTCGAAACCCACCCAAACAGGAATAGCGTCGCGCCAAAACTGGCCGCCAGCGTGACCATGATCCCCACCGGGCCGACCTCGGCCATTTGCAGGCCCATCAGCCAGGGGTAGACCATCGCGCCGAAACTGCCGCTGGCCCATAAAACTCCCGCCGCCGCGCCGGTGATGGGCGTCTTGCGTTCCAGGTAGGCGAAGGTGGTCGGGAAGACCGGGGCCAGGAAGAAGCCGAAGCCCAGGGCGCCGATCCAGAGAAAGGTCCGGGAGGCGGGGTCGAGCAGGATCAGGCCGAGGCTGGCGACCAGGCCCGCCAGGTTGGCAAGCACGATCCGGCTGGGTGGGAAGCGGACGGAGACGAAGATGGCGGCGACCCGTCCCAGCGTGATCCCCAGCCAGTAGAAGGAGGTCAGCATCCCGGCGGTCTGCTCGGTCCCCAATCCCAGTTCGTAAGCGTAGGAGTAGATCCAGCCGCTGAAACCGACCTCGCCGCCGATGAAGACGAAAGTCAACAGGCAGAAGACGGCGAACAGGAACGGCGAAAGCGCGCCGCCTGCGCGATGCCCTTCGTGCGCCCGGCGCGGCGGGGCCGGGGTGAGAAAGGCCCACAACGCCACTGGCAGGCTGGCCAGCGCCAGGATGCGGTAGCCCCACGCGCCGCCGAGGGACGAGAGCAGCAACGGGGAGAAGGTGCCGCCCAGTCCCGCGAACAGGAACATGCCGTTGAGATACGGGCCGGAACGCGCGCCATGCACCCACACCAGTTGCGTGTTGCAGCCCACGTCGAGCGTGGATTCGGACAGGCCGACCAGCAGCATGACTGCGACGATGACGGCGAAGGACGAGATTTGGGGGATGAGCGCCAGGCTGATTCCGCCGGTGAGAATGGCAACGCCAAGCAGGCGATGGCCGGGCAGGTGGTCGTAGAGACGCCCGCCCAGCAGGGAGCCGGTCAGGTAGCCGCCGGAGCGCAGGGTGAAGAGCAGCCCCAGGCTGGCAATGGTCGCGCCGGTGTTTTCGGCCAGGTAGGGCAGGGTGGGACCGAGCGATGCAATCGTCGCGCCCAGAATGAAGAAAGCGGCAAAGTAAGCGGCGGTCTGGCGGGCGGACAGGCTCATGCGAACTGTTTTTTGTAGGCTGTCAGGAATTCTTCCTGGTTGCGGACAACTTCCGGCAACCCCAGGCGCAATCCCAGGCGGGTGAGTTGCGGCGGGTCCACGTAGGTCTGCGCCAGGATTTCCTGCTGGCCTAGCACCTCATTGGCGGGACCGTCCAGCAGCACTTTCCCCTGCGCCAGGGCAATGACGCGCTCGAAATTCTCGGCGCAGAAGTCGATGTCGTGCGTGATGGTGATGACGGTCTTGCCGCGCGCGCGCAGGGCCGCGATGGCGTCCGCCATGCGCGCAATGTTGGCCGCGTCCTGCCCGGTGGTAGGCTCGTCGAAGATGATGATGGGCGTGTCCATGGCGATGATGGAGGCCAGCGCCACCATCTTGCGCCAGGTAGGCGAAAGGTCGTAGGGGTTGGTCTCTTTTTGGGCGCTCAGTTCGGTCAGCGCCAGGGCGTCGTCCACCAGCGCTTCGACTTTCCCGGACTCGTAGCCCAGGTTCTGTGGCCCGAACGAGACCTCCTGGTGGACGGTCTTGGTGAACAACTGCTCATCGGGATTCTGGAAGACGTAGCCGACGCGGGAGGCGAGTTTCGCCACCTGGTATTTGGACGTATCCCAATCCCCGATCAAAACGGACCCGGAAGTGGGCAGCAGCAGCCCGTTCAGGTGCTTGACGAGGGTCGTTTTCCCCGCCCCATTCTGCCCGACGATGGCGACCTGTTCGCCGGGTTCGATGGTCAGCGAGATGCCCTTCAGGGCCTTGACCCCGGCCGGGTAGGTGTGGTGGAGGTCTTTGATCTCGATTCTCATTGTTTCTCTCCTCTCCCATAGGGAGAGCCCCTTCCGCTTCGCTCCAGGGGGGCTTCGCGCGGGCCGGGGGTGAGGGAGAACCCTTCCACAGCTTCGTCGAGCGTAACGGGCAGGTCTTTGTCTTTCGGCCACAGGCCCCGCTTGTGCGCTTCCCTGGCCGTGGAAGTGTAGCGCGAGACGCCAAAGCCCTTGCCGTCCAGCAGGTCGGAGGTCAGCACGTCGCCGGGCTTGCCGTCCAGCAGGATTTTGCCTTCATACAGGGCGATCACGCGGTCGGCGAACTGGGCGATCCATTCGACTTTATGCTCGGCCAGCACGACGGTCATGCCGCGCTCGGCCATGGCGCGGATCACGCCGAAGACTTCGCGCGTCCCGATGGGGTCCATTTGCGAGGTCGGCTCGTCTAGCACGAGTACTTTGGGTTCCATGACCAGGATGGAGGTCAGCGCGACGCGTTGCTGCTGTCCGCCGGAGAGCGAATAGGGAGAGCGGTCGGCCAGGTCGCGGATGCCGGTCATGTCGAGGGCGCGTTCGACGCGTCCTTTCATTTCGTCGCGCGGCACGCCGATGTTCTCCAGCCCGAATGCGATCTCTTCGAAGACGGTGTATTTCGCGCCGCTGATCTGGTTGAAGGGATTCTGGAAGGCCAGGCCGACATTCAGCACCCACTCGTTGAGCGTGGACTGGCGCGTCTCGACGCCGGCGACTTCAACCGCGCCGGTCAGTTCGCCTTTGTAAAAATGCGGGACGAAGCCCGAAAGTGTATAACACAGCGTGGACTTGCCCGCGCCGTTTGGCCCGATGACCGCCACGAATTCGCCTTCTTCGATTTGCAGGTCGATGTCTTCGAGGGCGGGTTTATCCGTGAGCGGATACTTGTAGGTGACGTTTCGAAGGGTTAACATGGATCGTATTTTTCGCCCCTGTCGACGCTACCAGAGCGGGATTCGGATCAGGGCGACGGCCCAGGCCAGCAGAGGTTGGTAGATTTGCAAACCAAGGGTGGCAATGAGGACGCCAGCCACTGCGCCAGCCAGGATATCCGAGAGGTAATGGACGCCCATGGCCACGCGCGCCAATGACACCAGCGGCGCCCAGAGCCACAGGATGACCGCCAGCCATGCGGGTCCCAGGGCGGTTACAACGACCGCGATCAGGAAAGCGCGCGCGGCGTGCCCGGACGGGAAGGAATGCGGGTCAGTATTGCGATAGATGCCGCCCCATTCGCCTTCCGGCCGGCGGCGGCGGATGGTAAATTTGAGCGCCATCACGATCACAGCCAGCACAGAGATGCCGCCAAACAGCACCACCGCCCACTTCTTCCAGCCTGAATCGCTAAACAACCATAGCAATACCAATCCAAGTCCCCAGAACCACGAATCCCCGGAGTGGGCAAAGAAGACCGAGATGCTGCGCAGCAGGCCGGGACGCTCGGCAACGCGCAGCCGGTCAGAGAGGCGCGCGTCCAGTTGCAGCAAAGGACGCAGGTTCATCTGAGTTTCCGGTGGGCGATCTTCCTGACCCTTTCAGGATCGACCTTGCGGCCCGTCTTTTGGGCTTGTTTGGCCAGATCTTCGCGCAAGAGTTCGAGTTGGTGCGGTTTGTCCACATCCATGCCGGGTTCGGCGTGATCCCAGACGATGGCGCGCCCGGTGACGCCGATGCGTTGGGTGACGCGCTCCACGGCGTCGGCCAGGGTCAGGCGTCGAAACAGGAGCAGGAAGAGGGTCCCGAAACCGATCGTGGCGGCCTGTTTGAGGGAGGACTTGCGGTTGCCGATCAACTCTTCCCACATGTCGAGGTGTTCGGTCGCCATGCTGACGTGAGAGATGTGGATATCGGCGCCGCACAGTTCGATGTCCTTGAGGCGGGTGTAGGAACGCTTCGAGCCGGGATAACGGGCCTCCATCACTTCACGCGGGATGACGCCATAGTACAGGTCTACTTTTTCGGTCATGGAGGTTTCCACCAGCCAGTCCACCATTTCGGGTTCGAGGCCGGGAATGTCGGACGAGACCACCAGCACGTACTCGGTTTTGGGGTTCAGTTCGAGCGTCTTTTCCACGCCCGCCACGACATTGGACAACATGCGTCCCTGGTTGGAAACGTAATGCAGGGGTTTCTTGCACGTCACGCCGCTTTTGGGCGACAGGCCAACGATGATGACGTTGTCCACCTGTTTGGCATCGCCGAGCGCATCCAGCACCCACTGGATCATGGGCTTGCCAGCAATGTCTACCAGGGCCTTGGAATCGCCGTTGGTGTAAGTGTAAAGCGGGTCTTCAGGCTGCGGAATCCCGCCTGCGGTTACGATTGCGTCCATAAGTTCTCCTTGTGAATGTATGCAAGGAAACACGTACCTGTCTACTTGTATACCTGTCTACCTGATACCTTAATTGAGTTCCTGTAATTGCGGTTCGAAATTGAGTTTGTCGAGCAGTTCGCTGTACTCGTCCCAGGTCAACGGGCGTTTCTTGCCAGAGATGGCGACCAGCGCGGCTTCCATCATGTTGGTGCCGAAGGAGCGACCGTCCAGCACCGGCGTGGTTGTAACGAGGTATTTTACACCGCATTGCTTGAACAAGGCCACGTCTTCCGGCGTAGTCGTATTGGTGACTACCACTTTCCCGGTCATGTCGTCAGGCATGTGTTTCTTGATGTAATGGCAATCCCCGGCGATGACGGTAGCCCAGCGGTAATATTCTTCGTATTTTGGGGTGCGCACGTCCTGTTTTTCACCGGTCGGGTAGAGCCACTCGAAGGGGAAGCGCGTGACGATGGGGATCATGATCTTAGCCAGTGTGCGCAGGCCATCCAGGCTGCGGATGGCGATCGGCACGCCCAGCGCGAACATCAGGTCGCCAAAGACGACTTCGTAACCGGCTTCCACAAAGGATTTGGACAGCCCCCAACGGTCTACGCCCAATGTGACAAAAACCTTGCGCCCATGCTCTTTGATATAGTCGCCAATTTTCTCATCCAGGAAAAACGGGGCCTTGTTTTCGAGCGTGTTCTTCAAACCGCCGCCGTCTACTAACGGGGTCTCTTTCACATAGCGCACCATCGGCTGCACGGAATGGAAGGGGAAGAACTTCCCGTCCACCAGCGCGCCCAGGTCGGCGCCGCCCACGCCAAAGGCGTCCACTTTCCCGTCCATTTCCTTATATTTCAGCGCGGCGGCTTCCATGTCGCCATCGGTGCCGATGCGCTCGATGCTGACCTTTTCGCCCAGCAGGGTCACTTCCACGGCTTTGTTGCGCTTGGACGAACCAATGCTGATGCTAACTGCTCGTTTCATGCGTCCTCCTCGACAGATGAGTTCCTGCCAGTATACACCCAAGTCAAAGCCCTGAGAATGAATTGCCATTTGCTAAAACAACCCAACAGTAAAATGGTTACTGGCAATTCTCCGTGGATGCAAGGCTATCGTGCATACACAAAGGTCGTCAAACCACCGCAGATTTTCAGGAAATCCGGGCGCGCCTCGAGGTTTGAGCAGGGAGGCGACCTCCCTTCGGCAAACAAAAATCCCTCGAACATCGTTCGAGGGATTTGCTCATTTATCATGCTTTTGCCAGCAACTCGTCCAGCACTTTCTTCGATTGCTGGTCAATGACCGCGTGTTGGCTCTGACCGTGCGCGTCCATCGTCACAACGGCTGGGAAATCCTTGACCTCGATCACCCACATCGCTTCCGGCACGCCAAAGTCATATTTGTACACCCCCAACACTTTTTTCACCGATTGGGCAATGTACGAGGCCGCGCCGCCGATGGCATGGAAGTACACAAATGGCGCCTCCTGGCAACCGGCCAGCGTCTTGGGGCCCATACCGCCCTTGCCGATCACGCCCTTGGCGTTGAAGTGCTTCATCACATCCGCCTGGTAGGGCTCCTCGCGCGTGGAGGTGGTCGGCCCGGCGGCCACGAACTTGTAATCCTTCGTATCCAGCCCGGAAACAACCGGCCCGCAGTGGTAGATCACGCCGCCTTCCAGCAGCGGCTTGATGGCTTGGTACACTTCCAGGTCATCGCCCTGCGGTTCGCGGGTCTTCTTGACAAAGGTCTCGATCATCCACTTGTGGACGGCGTCGCGCCCGGTCATCATCACGCCAGAGAGCAAGACAGGCTCGCCAACCTTCAAACTGCGAATGACTTCATCGCTGATGGGAATAGTTATCTCACGCATCATTCATCTCCAATCGCACCACAAAAACACAGAGACCACGAAGGTTTCTTTGTATCCACAAAGAAAAACTCCGTGAACTTTGCGCCATCGTGGTTAATTAATCGTAGACAACATCATTACCCTTCACCGTCATCTTGCGGCGGCGATAGGCCCAACACATGTACGACACAGAGACAAAGAACGAGGCCGGCAAGCGGTGCAGCCCGGTGATCTTGGTATCGATCACGGTGGTCTGGCCGCCAAAGCCCATCGGACCGATGCCCATCTGGTTGGCCTCCTCGGTCAGTTGCTCTTCGAGCGCGGCCAGTTTCGGGTCGGGATTGCGCGTACCGATCTTATCGTACAACACTTCCTTCGACTTGATGTAAGACGATCCCCGGTCGCCGCCGATGGCCACGCCCAGGATGCCCGGCGCGCAGCCCTGTCCCTGCGCCTTGTGCACCGCGTCCAGCACCACCTTGCGCACGCCCTTCAAGTCGCGGCCTGCGCCCAGTTGGGAGTTGGGCAGCGAATATTGCGCGCCGACGTTCTCACAGCCGCCGCCCTTGAGCATCAACTCCATGACGAGCGGCTGGTCGGCGTCCACCTCCTCGAAATGGATGGACGGGAAGTCGTCGCCGCCCAGGTTGTTCCCGGAATTCTTGTCATAGACGGCGTCCACCGCATTCGGTCGCATATAGGACCGTTTGGTTGCTTCCGCCATCGCAGCCCGGATCTGCGCCTTGAGTTTTCTCGTGGACCAGCCTTCCGGGTAGCGCACGTAGAAAATGGGCGTGCCGGTATCCTGGCAGATGGGCGTGGACTGGGCGCGGGAGAGTTCGATGTTCTTCATAACGGTTTCCAGCGCGCCGCGCGCCGCCGAGCCGGGTTCTTCCTTTTCCACCGCGGCCTTCAGCCGTTCCTCCACATCTGGGGGCAGGCTGGTGGAGGTGCGGCGGATCAGTTCGAGAATCTCATTGGTCAAGTCTTTCATGGGGCCTCCAATGGTCGTGTAAACGGATACTTCAATCATACACCAAAACAAGTTGGCTGGCTGAATTCTCTTGAAAAAGCGCCCAAAATCGTTAACTGGAAAGTAGAAATCAAACGGATGTGTTTCAAATGAGTTGAAAGCCTGCCGCAACCCTGGTAAAGTGGGATTGCCCTGATTGGGAATCCTGCAAATCAAGGCGACCGAGAAAATAAATTCACGGTAAAATGTGACTGCATGAAGGAGTTTATCCTATGACTATTACCGAACTCGAACAAGCCGTGACCCAATTATCGGATGAGGAATTAGCCCGTTTCCGCGCCTGGTTCGATGAATATTACGCCGACCTGTGGGACAAGCAGATCGAAGAAGATGTGAAAGCGGGACGGCTCAATAAAATCATCGCGGAAGTGGACGCAGAATACGACGCGGGGTTGAGCAAACCGCTATGAATCACCGCACCCTGGCCCGCTTCTGGCAATTTTACGAACAACTTCCCAAAGAAGCGCGCGAGTTGGCAGACAAGAATTTCGATCTTCTCAAATCCGATCCCTATCACCCGTCGCTCCACTTCAAGAAAGTGGACGATGAAAGAAAACTCTGGTCAGTGCGCATTGGCCTGCACTATCGCGCCCTCGGCAGGGAAAAGCCAGACGGCATCGTGTGGTTCTGGATCGGCCTCCACTCCGAATACGACAAGATGATCGGATAGCCTCAATTCGCCTCCAGCAGTTCCTCTGCGCGGGGCGATTTTCTTTCTCCCCTGTCTTAACCTTGATTAGAAGGATTTCATCAGGATTACCATGATTGGAGGTTGAACATGACGATGAAATACGAAGACATTACTGGCCGCATCATCGCCGCCGCCATGAAAGTCCACTCCACGCTGGGAAACGGATTCCAGGAGGTGATCTATCAGCGCGCCATGGTTATCGAAATGCCCTATCAAAGCCTCGCCTTCGAGCGCGAAAAGGAAATGTCCATCTACTATCGCGGCGTCGAGATCGGAAAACGCAGGGTAGACTTCTTCGTCGAAAACCTGATCATGGTCGAACTCAAAGCCGTCATCCAACTGGAAGACGTCCACCTCGCCCAGGCAATCAACTACCTCGAAGCGTATAATATGGAAATCGGCCTGCTGATCGACTTCGACGCGAAGAGCCTGCAATTCAAGCGCGTCCACAACAACAAACTCCACCTTGATTGAAAGGATTATCCTGATTACCCTGATTGGATTCCTGCACATCAAGGTAATCAAGAAAATCTGGTAATCATTTAGCGGTAAAATACCGTTGACAGAAGGAGCAAACTCAATGACCACAACCCAAGCCACCGCAGAAGTCTTTTGGGCGGCTTTCAAGGTTCTGCCCGTTGAAGAAAAGCGCGCCGTGCTTCAAAAGATCATCCTCGACGAAAACCTTCGCCGCGACCTGATGGACTTGTCCATCATCGAAGAACGCCGCAACGAACCTGGCCGTCCCTTGCGCGACTACTTGAAGGAAAAGGCCAAGAAGCAATGACCTATCAGGTCATCCTCCAGCGACCCGCCGAAAAGGAATTGGACGCGCTCGAATCGTCCGTTCACAAACGCATTGTGACGCGTTTGCTGGCGCTGGAGGAGAATCCGCGCCCAGCGGGAGTGAAGAAATTACAAGGACAGGAAAGTTATCGTTTGCGAGTGGGAGATTACCGCGTGTTGTACACCATCAACGACAAAAGTAGGAAGATATTTATCATGGCGGTTGGACATCGCCGCGAAGTCTATCGTTAGCCCCGTCATCAGGGGCGGTTTTGTTTCCAAAGCAAACTTCATCCTTCATCTTTCATCCTTCATCCTTTAGGATTTCCCCATGCCCCACGACCAACCCTACCTCCTCGCTGAAAAGAAAATCGAAGAAGCGCGGCACTCACTGAGGGAGACAAAGACCGACTGCCAAGATATTTTCATTGAGAAAGGATAAGACAGGTATGGGACACAACATGGCGTATCATTTAGCGGAAGAGGGAATAGCGCGAGTTGAGAACAGCGAAATTACCTCCTATAGTCTCATGAATATGGGACTCTCTGAACTTCCAGATTCAATAGGAAACCTTTTCCATTTGAAATCTCTTGATCTTTCTCACAATCACTTAAAGGTATTACCTGAGACAATTGAAAAGCTTGCCAGTTTAGAAACGTTTGATCTGTCACATAATGACTTGATAGCACTACCAGATTCTTTAGGCAAGAACGCCCTATTGAAATCCATAAATCTGTCCTACAACCAAATTACTACCTTGCCGCAATCATTTTGACAACTATTAGAACTCAACACACTCAATCTTTCCATTAATGAATTAGAGGTAATACCCGAACCCATCAAAGAACTCAAAAACCTGCAATCGCTTGATCTTTCAAATAATCAGCTCAGTGAAATACCTGGCTGGATTGGCCAACTCTCAAAATTACGATCACTATACTCACGGTTCGCTCATTTTCATGGTGGATTCGCGGAATTGATTGCCAGAGCGGAATAAATGCTTGAAGGGATGTTCAGCAGATCCAATATCTTGATCTGGAGTTCGGAAAGCGGTGTGATATG